>JAGRKS010000136.1 GCA_020442185.1 Hyphomicrobiaceae bacterium | reverse complement strand
CCTGCCAAGCGTTCGTGACAAAAGCAACACTAGAATCATTGAGTGGCTAGTCTTCCGGTTCTGACATTTGCTTGCCCACCGCTACCAGGTTCCGTGCTGATGCCGGAGCCAAAAAGGAACACGAGCAACATTCGGATCTGAGTGTCGCTGTTGCACCTGACGTTTGGTTGCGAGGTAGGCCCCACGCGGGGACCGAACGTCAGGTCCGCTACACCGGCCCGGATCAGCAATTCAAACCGGAAGGATACGCATCTCTCCAATAAGAGAATTGTCGCACACATCGCCACTCGATTGAAGCGCCGAGGGCCACCTTTACGCACGTCGTCGAGGGGCCAGACGGACAGCGCTCCGATGGCGCGGCGGGCCCGCCGAGCGGTCGCCGGCCGGCCGTCGCCATTCCAAATCACCGGCTCGATTGGCGCTTGCCTATCATGCAGGCGATCCTTTACGACGACTGTAACGACGTCTTTGCTCGGAGGTTTTGCGTCATGGCCCGAATCGTGTCTGCCGGCACCGCACGCGCGCTGTCGCTGTTCGCCGTCATCCTGCTCGCAATGCCGCTGGCGGGATGCGGCATCAACAACATCCCGACCTACGAGCAATCGGCCAAGGCCGCGTGGTCGCAAGTACTCAACGAATACAAGCGCCGCAATGACCTCATTCCGAACCTGGTCGAGACGGTCAAAGGCTTCGCCGAACAGGAACGCAAGGTCTTGACCGACGTCGTCGAAGCGCGGGCAAAGGCGACGCAGATCAAAATCCCCGACGATATCCTGACCAACCCCGCCGCCATGAAGCAATTCCAGGACGCGCAAAGCTCGCTGTCGGGCGCCTTGAGCCGACTGCTCGCCGTGGTCGAGCGCTATCCTGACATCAAATCCGGCCAGAACTTCCTGGCATTGCAGAGCCAGATCGAGGGAACCGAGAACAGGATCTCGATCGCGCGCCGCGACTACATCAACTCCGTCCGTGTCTACAATACGGAGCTGACGACCATTCCAGGGCGCTGGTGGAAGTCATTCATGTACCCGGGCTCGAAAGAGATGGCGACATTCGACATCCCCGCCGACGAAGTGAGAACGCCCAAGGTCGACTTCGGCACCCGCGCCAACTGACGGCCCGTCGCGCCGCCGATCGCGAGAGGGCAACGACGATGTACACGAGCGACGCGCCGATGGGCCTCCGGTCCGCAGGCCCCCGGCCAGCGGCGCCAACCATGGCGACGGCTGCGGTCGCTTTCGCCGCGATCCTGATTGCCATCGCCGCCATTGCGCTTGCGGCGCCGACGTTTCCCAAACTGACGGGACGGGTGGTCGACAACGCAAATCTGATCGACACGGCGACCGAAGCCGCATTGACGAGTGAGCTCGCGGCACTCGAGGAAAAATCGACGGATCAACTCGTGGTCGTGACGCTGCCATCGCTACAGGGCTATACGATCGAGGATTTCGGCTATCAGCTCGGCCGCCATTGGGCGATCGGACAGAAGGGCAAGGACAACGGAATCCTGCTGATCGTCGCCCCCAACGAACGCAAGGTGCGCATCGAGGTCGGCTACGGTCTCGGGCCGCAGATGACCGATGCCCTGAGCCGGCTGATTATCGAGAACGTCATTCTGCCGCGATTCCGGCGCGGCGACTTCCAGGGCGGGATCGTCGCCGGAGTCCGCGACGTGCGCGACGTCCTGCTCGGCGACGCCGAGGAGGTCAAGAAGCGCGCCGCGGGGGCCCGCCGCAGCGAGCCGCCGGACTATATCGGCCTTCTCATCATGGCGATCTGGATTTCGATCTTCATCTACATCGTCTACGTCAACTTCAAGCAGGCCCGCAACGCTGGCCCAGGCGGTGGTGGCCCAGGCAGCGGCGGCAGGCGGCGGCGCGGCTTCGGCGACCGCGTCATCGTGGTTCCAGGAAACAGCGGCGGCTGGTCAGGGGGCGGCTGGTCGGGCGGCGGCGGCTTCGGTGGCGGCGGTGGCGGTTTCGGCGGTGGCGGATCCTCCGGCGGCTGGTGAGAGTGAAAGGCGAAAGTGACCATGGCCGACAACCATAAGGCAGCCTGCACAGATCGCGAGGCGATACGGCGCGCCACGGCCTTGTTCTCGGAAGCCGAGCAAGCGCGGATCGCCAAGGCGATCACGACCGCCGAGCAAGCGACGTCTGGTGAGATCGTCGCGGTCATAGCGACAGAGTGCGACAGCTACCTCTATGCCCCGTTCATGTGGTCGGCGCTGATTGCCCTGCTCGTTCCCTGGCCATTGATCTTCATGACGTGGATGCCGGTTCAGCACATCTTCCTGATCCAGCTCATCGCCTTCATCGCGCTTCTCTTGGTGCTGCTGCCGAAGCCCATCCGGTTCGCCCTCATTCCACGCGCCGTGAAGCACGAACGCGCTCATCGTCGTGCCATCGAGCAGTTCGTCTCACAGGACCTGCACACGACTGCGGGGCGCACGGGCGTCTTGATTTTCGTCTCTGTCGCCGAACGCTATGCCGAAGTCCTTGCGGATGTCGGCATCGACGCGAAGGTCCCGCCCGGCACCTGGCGCGATATCGTCGACAACCTGACCGCATCGATTGCGGCCGGGCGCGCGGCGGATGGCTTCGTCAACGCCATCACCGCCGCCGGCCAGCAGCTCGCGCAACACTTCCCGCCCGGTTCCGCGAACCCCAACGAACTCCCGAACCACCTGATCGTTCTGGATTGAACGTCCCTGCTGGATCGAACTTTGCTGATTTCCAGCACGACCGGGATTGCGCGGTGCCGCCGCTGCCGTTCGTCACGTCAGCTCGGCCAGCTCGCGGACCTGGGATGCCGCAACTGTCAATCGCGCAACCGACACCGAACCCGATGTGATGGCGGCGGACAGCCTCTTCTCGCAGCGCTCAAGCGCCTCCGCATTGCGCTGGCGCCACGCCGCTAGGCCCTCCGCGGCGGTCTCGGCTTCGTGCAGTGCAGCGAGTACCATTGCGCGCTGGCTCACGGCGAGACTTGCCAACGCGCTATTGATCGCCAGCCGGTCATAGCGATCGTTGGCCGTGATGTCGCGTCCCTGCAGCTTCAACTCGTCGAGATGCAGCATCTCGCCGAGTTCGAAATAAACGCGACCGGCATCGCGGATGTTTCGCGGTCTGCCGTCCTTACTGGCGGCGATGAGCGCTACGTCGCCGGATTCGGAAAGGGCCGCGGCGGCGGCCAGTGCATCCGCCAGGGCCTCGGGCACACCCGCCTCCGTCCATCCGGCGCGTTGCGCATCGGCGCGATCGACCGCTGCCCGCGTCGCGACCTCTCGCATCGCGCCGGCAAGTTCCACATATGTGTCGCGATGACGAGCCACCGTCTCGCCGATGCTACCGAGCTGGCGTGCCTCGCCGGCAAACCACAGCGCGCGGCCGCGCACGAGATCCTGCACGCTCGCATAGAGCGACAATTGCAATTCGCCCGAAATTCGATTGTCGAGCGTGCTGATCTCGGCGAACAGCTGGCGCGCATCAATGACGTCGATAGCCGACAGCGTCGAGCGAGCGACGCGCTCGATGTCGAGATCCCAATCGGCGGCCAACCGGCTCGGCAGGTCCTGGCCCGCAACGTTGACGATGCGGTTGGTGAGCGACGTCGTGATGATCTCGCGACGGAGCGGGTGAGCGTCGAGATCAGCGGCATAGTCACGCCGCAACGCGTCGGGGAAATACTCGGGCAGGCAGTGCGCCACTGCCGCATCATCCGGCACGCTCGAAGCGATGAGATCATAGGATAGCGCCAGCTTGCCATAGCTCAGGAGCACGGAAATCTCTGGCCGCGTCAGCCCCCGACCCGCCGCGCGGCGGGTCTGCAGCGCGACATCGTCAGGCAGGACCTCGAGCGCGCGATCCAGCATGCCACGCTGCTCGAGAACCTGGATCAGCTGCTGTGCGTCGATGACCCCGCCAGCGCCGCGGCGCTCGGCGAGACTGATGGCCAGAGACTGCCAATAGTTGTTGTCGAGACAGGCCCGCGCAACATCGTCGGTCATCCTGACCAGCAGGGCGTTGCGGCCGGGTTTGTCGAGCCGGCCGGAGGCGAGGACGGGGGCGAGCGCAATCTTGATGTTCACTTCCTGATCCGACGAATTGACGCCCGCCGAATTGTCGATGAAATCAGTATTGATACGGCCGCCGCGCGACGCAAAATCGATCCGCGCACGCTGCGTCATGCCGAGGTTGGCGCCTTCGCCGACCACCTTGACCTGAAGTTCGGACGCCCGAATCCGAATGGCGTTGTTGGCGCGGTCGCCGACATCACCATCGGTTTCCTGATCGCCGCGCACATACGTGCCGATGCCACCGAACCACATGAGATCGAGTTCGGAGCTCAGGATCGCGCGAATGAGGACGTTCGGCGTCACGCTCTCTTCTTCGAGGCCGAAGCTGGCGCGCATCTCGGGTGAAACGGCGATCGACTTGGAGCTGCGCGGAAAGATGCCGCCACCTCGCGAGATGAGTTCGCGGTTGTAATCCTGCCAGCTCGAACGCGGCAGCGCGAATAGACGCTCACGCTCGGCGAAGCTCGTCGCCGGATCGGGATCGGGGTCGATGAAGATGTCGCGGTGATCGAACGCGGCGACGAGCTTGATCGCCTTCGACAGCAGCATCCCGTTGCCGAACACGTCGCCCGACATGTCGCCGACGCCCGCCACGCGGAACGGCTGCGACTGGATATCGTGGTTCATCTCGCGGAAGTGTCGCTTGACGCATTCCCAGGCGCCGCGCGCGGTGATCGCCATCTTCTTGTGATCGTAGCCGGCCGATCCACCAGAGGCGAACGCGTCGTCGAGCCAGAAGCCGTGCCCGGCCGAGATGTCGTTCGCGAAATCGGAGAACGTCGCCGTGCCTTTGTCGGCGGCAACCACCAGATAGGGATCGTCGCCATCGCGGCGCACGACATCGCGCGGCGGCACCAGCTTGCCATCGACGAGGTTATCGGTCAGATCGAGCAGCGTCGAAACGAACAGGCGGTAGGCCGAGATGCCCGCCTTCATGATGTCGTCGCGGCTTCCCCCTTCCGGCAGGCGCTTCGGGAAAAAACCACCCTTGGCGCCTTGCGGAACGATGACGGTGTTCTTGACCTGCTGTGCCTTGGCAAGCCCCAGCACCTCCGTGCGGAAATCCTGGGCGCGGTCGGACCATCTGAGGCCACCCCGCGCGATGGGTGCGAAACGCAGGTGGACGCCATCGACCTCGGTGCCCGTGACCCAGATTTCGCGGAATGGTCGCGGCTCGGGAGCATCGGCCACCTGACCGCTCGCGATCTTGAAGGCGAGCACCGAGGGTTGCGCTCCGTTGGCCCCGATCTGAAAGAAGTTGGTGCGCGTCGTCGCGGTGACCAGGCCGACCAGCGTCCGCAAAATCCTGTCTTCGTCCAGGCTCGGGACGTCGGCAAGGTGCGCCTTGAACGACGCGACAAGCTCGTCCTCGACGCGCTGGCGGTCGGCTTCGTCTGCGTCGATCGCGGGATCGAACCGCGCCTTGAACAGGCGGATGAGATCCGTTGCACGCAACGGATGCCGGACCAGCGTCTCGGCGACATAGCGCTGCTCGAATGGCAGGCCGATCTGGCGCATATAGCCGGCATAAGATCTGAGCACATGAGCTTCGCGCCAATCGAGACCAGCGGCCATCACCAGCCTGTTGAACATGTCGTTGGCAGCCTGGCCGGAGAACACCGCCATGAACGCGTCCTCGAGCCGCACGTCCGCCCGCTCGAGATCGAAAGGCGCGCCATCCGAAGACCGGAGCGCCATGTCGTGCATGCAGACGGTGTTCCTGGCACCATTCCACGTCGGCCGAATCTGATAGGTGCGCTCGTCGATGACCGAGAACCCGAGGCGCTCGAGCAGCGGCACGCGATCGCTCAAGGGAATGGGATCGTCGAGACGATAGATCGCAACGCGCGCTTCCGCCGGACCATTTGCTTCGTGCCGGAAAAAGTCGATCGCAATTGGCCCGTCGTCACGCAGCCTGCCGATCCGCTCGATATCCTCGAGCGCTCGCTCGGGTGTGAATGTATCCGCATAGCTGGCGGTGAAGGCCGTCGAATAGTCGTCGAGACCGCCCGGGACGCTGGCGAGCCGCTTGTCGAGCCTATCCTGCCAGGTCTCGATGATGGCCGCGATCTCGTCTTCGATGACGGCTTCCGGCACTTCAGGTGTCGGGCCTTCGTAACGGCCGATGATGAAGCTCACGCGCACCAGCGGCCCGGCAGTGAAGAACGGCTGGAACGCGACCATGCGGCCATTGAACTGCTCGGCAAGCATGTGGCCGATGCGCTCACGCACCTGGGTGGAGAACCGGTCGCGCGGTACGAACACCATCACCGAAACGAACCTGTCGAAACGATCGCGTCGCGCGAAGACACGGACACGAGGATCGAATTCGAGTTGCAGCAGCGCCGGCACCCAGCTCGTCAACTGCGCGACGCCGATCTGAATCAACTCGTCGCGCGGGAAGGTGTCGAGAATGTTCTGCAGCATCCGGCCCTCGTGGCTCTCGCGGGCGATACCCGAAGCCTTGTAGACCTGCTCGACCTTGAGCCTGAGAAACGGGATGTCGGAGGGAAGCTCCGTATAGGCGCCGGCGGTGAACAGGCCAACGATACGCAGTTCGCCCTGAAGCCGCCCGTCGCCGCCGTAGGTCTTCAGACCGACGTAGTCCATGTGCACACGGCGGTGCACGCGGCTCGTCACGTTCGACTTGGTGATGATGATCGGCGACGGCTTCAGATAGAAGCGGCGGATCTCGTCGGTCAGCGCCACCAGTTCGCGGCCGCGACGAAGGACGTGGATGTCGGGATTGGCGAGAATGCCGAGGCCTGAATTCGGCACGACCGACAGCTTGCCGGTCTCCGGATCGCCGTCGAGCCGGTATTCTCGCAATCCGAGGAATACGAACTGGCCGTTGCGCAGCCAGCGGCAGAACGCAATCGTCTCCCCGAGGAGGTCGGCGGGCGCCACGCCCGAGCGTTGCTCGAGCGCCTCCACTTCCCTTTCTAGCCGATCCACCATCGGACGCCAATCGGTGACGGCCGCATCGACATCGCGAAGCACGTCTTCGAGCGCTGCGGCGACTTCCTGCGATGTCTCGGGATCGAGTTCGTCGGCGACACCGACGATCACGCTTTCGACCCGCTGCCGCGTCTGAGCCTCGTCCGCCAAGTCCGCGGCGCCACCCTTCGGCGCGACATCGAGCAGGCGGCCATCGTCGTCACGCAATGCGACATGGACGGGATGCAGAAGGATATGGGTCTTGATGCCGCGCGCCTGCAACTCGCCGACGACGGTCGATACCAGAAACGGCTTGTCGATATTGATCGCCGTGATGACCGAGAATGTCCGGGCAGAACCCGGCCCCGAGACATCGGGCGGCGGTGCCAGCCGCTGAACGCTAATCGTCCGCTCCTCAGCGCCGAACTGCGCCAGGTGCTGGAACGTATCGTAGGCGATCGTCGCGAGCAGGGGCGGCGAGAGCGGCGTCGACCGCACGGCCTGAAGGCGCGCGAACAGGTTGGTCGCAAAGCGCTCGAACGCCTCGGCGTGGTGCGCCGTCAGTGCGGACGCGCGCGTTGCAAGGGCGGCGACGAGCGCCTGATCGAATGTCTGGCTGGCAGGGGGCTTCGTATTTTCCATTGCCACATTCCTTGCTTGGGACCTCTCCGGGCGGGCGAGGGCTGAGCGGTGCCGATCAGCCTAGCCTATCACCATGACAACACGCCGGGCGGCCAAAGAGGTGGCGCCGGGCTCTTAACAGGTTCACTTGCGGAGTTGGGGCGCAGTTGGAGCGGATCTGGGTTGGATCCGGCACACGCGCTAACCAGTTATGAACCTCGTCCGTGATAGCCCTAGCTTTGGCTCAAGGCGATGACTGCCGAGAGCCGTGGCTGGCGTCCCCGATCCCCCGGGGAGCGTCACCGATGGAAACGCGGCATGGATATCCAGTTGCTTGATCTTGCCGGCTTCGTGGTTGCGGATGCAGCGCGCCATATGGCCGGGCCTTCCGCGGCAGATGCGCGGCCGACGCCGATCCTCGCCGCGAACTGCTGCCTGGCGATCGGCGTTCCGGGCTTTGGCGGCGTCGTCGAAGCGACCGTGCGCGGCTTCTGGCGGCATCTCGGCCGCTCGTCCGCGGATGAATCGACCTTGAATGGCGACGGGCATGGTGCTGGGCGGGATTTGGCAGGTGGCATCGACCGCGACGCTCTCGCGCGCGACCTCGATGTTCTGCTGCGCAAACTTCGCGAGCGCCGGTTGATCGAAGACGAAGGCGCCGCACACCACGGCCCGGAAAAGAATTGCCTCGAAGCCTTTGACTTCGAGACCCAAGACGGTCGCGCAGCAGCCGCTGACGTCCTCGCGGCGAGAGCTATCGGCGTCGCATCACCGGCCGGTCTTCAATGCCTGACCGCCGATGACCACAGCGGCAGCGGCGAAGACCGCAGCGAACGATTGCTCGCCGCTCTCTACGTCGCCGCACTCGCCGTCCACAAAGAGATCCTGGCAATTCGCGGGCCTGTGCTACGCGCGGTCACTCTCGGCCTCGTTACGCACTGCGGTGTTGCGGAAGCCCGAGCATCCGGACCCGGCGCCGTCCGGTCGGGCTCACAGCCCAACGCCACATCCTTGAACGACGCCATAGCCGAGTATTGTCGCAACACAGGGCTTGCCGAGCCGCTGCTTGCGGCCGTCGTCGAGATCGACCGTCGCGACGGACTGAGCGATCTGGCGATCCTTGCCGATCTCGATCTCAGCGTCACGGCGGCGCTGGAGGCAGCCGGCGCAATCGCCAACCTCTTGGACCACGTCGGCGATCGCGACGATCTCGAGGAGATGATCCTCGCTTGCCTCGATGCGCTGCGCGACGGCCGGATCGACGACACGCATCAGCTCCTGGCGGCGATCCGCGCCACACTCGCGGCTTCGCCAGCGGCGTCGACAGGCAATCCGCTGGCGCGCCTCGCGTTGCGCGTCTTGGTGGCGAATGCCCACGTCTCGGCGCTGACGAAAAGCTGGCGCGAGGCCGCCCGTTCGTTTCGCGATGCCGCCGACGGCTGGCCGATCGAGGCACGGCTCGAGCGTTGGCGCCTGCGGCTGCAGCAGGGCCGCTGCATCGCCCGCGCGGCGCGGCGATCCGACAAGACGATTGCACTATTGTGTGAGGCCGCCCAGATCTTTGCGGCAGCCGGCGGCTGCGTCAGCGAACGCGATTGTCCGCTCGAATGGGCCGAGGGCAACGTCGAACTTGCAAATCTGCTGCTCGAACTCGGCGACCTCGAGTGCCGCGGCGAACGCTACCTTGCGGCGGCCCTGCACTTCAAACCCGCACTCGACGTGTTCACGGCCGAGCGTCACCTGGATGGCTGGTCACGCGCTCAGCTCGGGCTGGCGATGGCCCTGCGTGGCCAGGGTTCGTTCCAAGGCGATAGCGTGACGCTGCGCGACGCCGCATTCGCGTTTCGTGCAGCTTTGGGCGTCTTGACCCGGGATCTTGCAGGCGAGGCATGGAACGCCGGACGTTGCGCGCTAGCCGACGTACTCGTCAGGATCGCCGAGGAGACAGGCGACGAAGACGCGATGGCCCAGGCCATGGATCTGCTGATGCAGCACGAGGCGCAGGGGGACGGCCAACCAGCGAGCCGGATGGATCGCGTTGCCGACATCGCGATGGCGCGCGCCATGATTTTCCTTGCTGATCCGCGCAACGGCGCGGCCGGCGATGACGACAGCACCATCCTCGACGAGGCGCTCGCCCTCCTCGATCGCGCCACCGAGGGCGATGAGACCGGCCTCACGCGTCTCGAGTTGGCTGAGGCCGAGCGCGCACGCGGCACGATCGCGGCACGGCTTGCCTCGCAATTCGGCCGCGGGTCGGAGCTGCTGACCGTCGCCCGTGCTGCACTTGCGCGCGCACGCGACCTCTACCAGGCGACCGAAAACGATGTCGAGGCGGACGCGATCGACCGCCAGATCGATGCGCTCGATCCGCAAGCCGACACGTCCCGTGCAGACGACACCGCGCCAGACGTCGCCGGGGTCGCGGCATAGGAGTCACGGCACAGGAGCCGAAGCCGGCGGAGACGGCCGCAGCTGCAAGAATTCCCCGTCTGATGATGCCGAAATCGCCTAGAGGCTGCCCAGAGCGCAAAGGCCAAGGCCCGTCGCGTCGGCGTGGGCATTCCCTATCTACGGCCGATGCTCTACAGCAGGAAGCCGCGCTTCAGATGGCGGGCACGGGCGCCGCACTGCGCCGCAACTCGCCGCGACGCGCCGATCAGGGGATGACAGCATGCACACCGCATCGCAAGCGGCGGACAGCCAGATTTCGCAACCCATCCCGACACGTCGCGCCCCGTTACGGGCACTCTTCGGCTGGGTTCTCTACGATTGGGCGGCGCAGCCCTACTACACCCTGGTTCTTACCTTCCTGTTCGCACCCTATTTCGCGACCGTCGTCGTTGGCGACGCGGCACGCGGCCAGGCGCTATGGGGATATGCCGCGGCGACTGCTGGCATCCTTGTAGCTATCGGCAGTCCGCTGCTGGGCGCCCTTGCCGATGGACGAGGTCGGCGCAAACCGTGGATCGCGCTGCTAACCGTGGTGCTCGTGGCTGGCCTCGCGACCCTATGGCTGGCCGTGCCGGCCGCCTCGAACGGCACGATTGCCCTGATCCTGGCGGCCTTTATCCTTGCGACCCTTGCCGCCGAGTTTACCCAAGTCTTCACCAACGCCATCATGCCGACACTAGTCCCCTACGATCAGCTCGGCCGTCTTTCGGGAACGGGATGGGCGGTCGGCTATGCGGGCGGCCTCGTCAGCCTGGCATTCATGGCCGGGCTCATCGTCGCCGATCCAACGACTGGCAAAACCGTCATCGGCCTCGATCCGTTGTTGCGGCTCGACACCGCGAGCCGCGAGGGCGACCGACTTGTCGGCCCCCTCGCCGCCGTCTGGTTCCTGCTGTTCATGCTTCCCTTCTTCCTGTTCGTTCCAGACCGGCCGCCGCCGCAAGCGCATGGCGCCGCCCCGCGACGCACGGCGATGGCGGAGCTTTGGGATACGATCAAGGGACTGCCGAGCCATCCCGACATGCTCTATTTCCTGGTAGCGCGCATGCTCTACACCGACGGGCTTGCCGCGATCTTCGCTTTCGGCGGCATTTACGGTGCCGCTGTCTTCGGTTGGGGGGCGCTCGAACTCGGCCTGTTTGGCATCGTGCTGACGGCAACGGGTGTGATCGGCGCGATCGCCGGCGGCGTTCTCGATGACCGGATCGGCGCCCGCACCGTCATCATCGGCGCCCTGTTCGTTCTTCTGATCGGCGCACTCGGCATCTTGTCGATCGACCGGACGCACGTGCTGTTCACGCTCGATGTCGCCCCGAAAGCGCCGGGCTCGAGCCCGTTCAGCTCGACGGGCGAGCGGGTCTTCCTCGCCTTCGCGATGGTCATTGGCATCGTCGCGGCGCCGGTCCAGGCAGCCAGCCGCTCGCTCCTGGCGCGCCTTGCACCACCCGACAAGATTACCCAGTTCTTCGGCCTGTTCGCGTTCTCGGGAAAGGTCACGGCCTTCATGGCACCGTTCATGGTTGCAACCGTGACCGCAGCCAGCGGAAGCCAACGTATCGGCATGAGCGCGATTGCGGTTTTTCTCGTGGTCGGCATTGCCTTGATGGCGAAGGTTCATCCGCGTGCCGCCCGCGACGACAGCAGCCACATCATCAGAAATTCTGATCGATAGTTCAAGAACTATATATTTGCACTTATTGTTTGCAGCACCTATCTAAGTGGGATAGGCGCCACGAACGCGCTGGAAAACGAACAACGGAAGGAGACTACCAATGAAGACGTGGTCCAAGCCCCAGGTTACCGAGCAGGAAGTTGGCCTCGAGGTCACGAGCTACCTGCCGGCCGAAATCGACATCATCTAATCCGAAGTCGATCGGACGGCCGGGCCGTTTCGGTCCGGAGCACTTGGCGGCGGTCACATCGACCGCCGCTTTACTTTTTTCGGATCTCGTTACTGCAGATTGCCGGAGCGTCAGCGAACGCCGGACAGCGGCGGCCGGTCGCGCAGCATCATCCACGACGGACCGAAGATCGGGTCTTCCCAGATCCGCGCCCAGCGGAACCCCGCCCGCTCATAGGCGCGCACGGCGGCCTCGTTCGAAACTGCAACGAAGACTGATAGAGCCAGTGCGAACGTGGTCGAGAACACCTCGTCGGCGATCAGATTGAGCGCTCGTTCGCCATAGCCTCGGCCACGGTGCTCGGTTTCGGCAATGAACAGATCGACATCCCAGGTGCCGGCCGGCATACCCTCGGGCAGCGACGGCCCCCAGTGGCTCGCATCGATGGCCTGGATATAGCCGATCGGTGCGTCGGCGAGGAGAACGATACGGCTCAATGCCTGTTCCGTCTGGAGCGCCAGCCGGACTTCGGCCTCAGCGGCCGCAGGGTTCCCCCACCAGCGCTGAATGTCGGGCCGGCCGATCCAGGTGCGGATCAGCGGCCAGTCGGCCGTGGTGGCGGGTCGGAGGCGCAATCCATCGGCTTCGACATCCATCGCGTTCATCGGTTCAGGTCAAGGTTCAGGTCAAGGCTTGGGCCAGGATGGGGGCCAGTCTCAAAGCCCGGATCGCGGCCGGCTCGCGACCGAATGGCAACCCGAGAACCGCCCACCGGCGCCGAACAGCCGAACAGCCGAACCATCAGTGCCGGAAGTGGCGCATGCCGGTGAACACCATGGCAAGCCCTTTTTCGTCAGCGGCCTTGATCACTTCGTCGTCGCGCATCGACCCGCCCGGCTGGATGATCGCCGTCGCGCCTGCCTCGGCCGCCGCAAGCAGTCCGTCCGCGAACGGGAAGAACGCGTCCGACGCGACCACCGAGCCCTTGACCTCGAGCCCCGCCATACCCGCCTTGATCACCGCGATGCGCGAGGAGTTGACGCGGCTCATCTGGCCGGCTCCGACGCCGATGGTCGCGCCGTCCTTGGCGTAGACGATGGCATTCGACTTCACGAACTTGGCGACCGTCCATGCAAACAGCATGTCGCGCATCTCGGCCTCGCTCGGCTTGCGCTTGGTCACCACATCGAGCCTGTCGTAGAGGGCGAGATCGGCGTCCTGCACCAGCAGGCCCCCGGTCACCTTCTTGAAGTCGTACCTCGGCCGCTGGGTCTCGGGCCACGCGCCGCAGACCAGCAGCCGCACGTTCTTCTTCGCCGCAACAGCTTCCTCGACGCCGGCCGCGACCGACGGCGCAACGATCACTTCGACGAACTGCTTCTCGAGTATCGCTTCGGCGGTTACCCGGTCGAGTTCGCGGTTGACGGCGATGATCCCACCGAAGGCCGATTCAGGATCGGTGATGAAGGCGCGCTGGTAGGCTGCTTCGAGCGTATCGGCCTCCGCAACGCCGCACGGGTTCGCGTGCTTGACGATGACGCAGGCCGGCTTCGCGACAAATGCCTTGACGCATTCGAGAGCGGCATCGGTATCCGCGATGTTGTTGTAGGAAAGCTCCTTGCCCTGCAATTGCCGCGCGGTTGAAACCGAGGCGTCCTCGCTGCCTTCGCGACTGACGTAGAACGCCGCTTGTTGATGCGGATTTTCGCCGTAGCGCATGGCCTGAGACTTCGCAAACTGCACCGTGAACGTCCGCGGAAAGCCTTCTGCCTTCGCCTCGGCATGATCGAGAACGGCGCCGAACCAGTTCGAAATCGCAGCATCGTAGGCCGCGGTTCTCGCGTAGGCCTTGAACGCCAGTTCCTTGCGGAAGTCGAGCGTCGTCCCGCCGCCATTCGCCTGCATCTCGGCGATCACGCGCGCATAGTCAGCCGGATCGACGACGACGCTCACGCCGGCGTGGTTCTTCGCCGCCGCGCGTATCATCGCCGGCCCGCCGATGTCGATGTTCTCGACGCACGTCTCGTAGTCGGCGCCTTTCGCGACGGTCGCTTCGAACGGGTAGAGATTGACCACCAGCAGGTCGATCGGGGCGATGGCGTGCTCGCGGGCCGATGCGTCATGCTCGGCATTGCCGCGGATAGCGAGAAGGCCGCCATGAACCTTGGGGTGCAGCGTCTTGACGCNNTGACGCGGCCGTCCATCATCTCCGGAAAGCCGGTATGCTCGGCAACGTCGGTGACGCGCAGGCCCGCGGCCTTGAGCGCCGCCGCCGTACCCCCCGTCGACAGCAGGTCGACGCCCATCGAAGCAAGGGCGCCGGCGAGTTCGATCAGTCCGGACTTGTCGGATACCGATATCAGTGCGCGGCGAATGGTGTTGGCGGACGCGGTCATCGAGACGGTCTCCCCTGGCTCGTCCAGACCGCAGGATGCGCGGTCATTGCATGCCTGGGCGGTTAGCACAGTCGGGGGTTGGCCGGAATGCGCGAATGCGCGCCATCCCCCCACAATTGGGCGAAGGCGATCCGCCGCCAGGACAGTCAGGGCACAAACCGGGAGAAGACCTCCCCCACGTCACGCAAGGCGCGTCAGCGCCCAGCGCACCTCGATTTCGCCATAGGATGCGCCTCTGAGGACGATCTGCACCGATTTCAGCGGTCCGATCGAATCCGCGAAATGCATGCTCTCCTCGATGCTGACCCGCGCGCCCTCCGCCACGAATCGCCAGCGCTGTGTGGCCGTCGCGATCGTCATGCTGCCGACCCGGCCGGCACGCTCGCACTTCACACCCGGGAACAAGTGGAAATGAATGGCGAACGGCACGTCCTGCTTGTGGCGCATGACACCCCGCGGCGGCTTCAACCAATCGTTTCCGACGATCCGCCGCCCAGTTGCCTCGAGCGTTACCCGGCGGCGGTGGAGGACACCGAACTGCTGCAGATAGCCGTCGTGGCAGACCTCGAAACCGGCGACGTCATCGGAATCGGACTGAAGCTCGTCGGAATCCAGGCCTGGCATGTCTTCATCGAGTGAACTCGCGTTGCCACTGCCGATGCGTGTGACCGTGACGTTGCCAGGACCACGCAGCGGCTTGCCCGGCAACAGGTTTTCGAGCCTGCGATCGATGATCAGCCGCGATGAGGACACCTCGCCGAGCACCAGCGTGTTGTGGCTCGCGGTCGAGCGCGCCGCCGGCACCCAGTCCGCATTCGCGGCACCGGGAAAACCGCCGTTTGCAAGGATCAGCTCGCGACCGGAACTCAACTCGAATGAGGCGCACCCCGCTCCCGCTTCGCCGGCGAGCGGCATTGGCGGTGGCGAGCCGCAATCGGCAACGACGACCGTCTCGCCGCGCTCGAGGCGAACGTAGCCGGATGCCTCGGCGGCCGTCAGCGGCTTGGCTGCAAACTCGGCATAGGCGAGCACGGTCCCGAGGCTCGCGGGCGATGCGATACCGACACCGTTGAAACGCGCCAGCAGTCCATCGCCGAGGCGCAGATGGCGCAGCATCGCCAGCATATCGGCGATCGCTTCTGCAAGAGCTGGCGGAACAGGATGGCTGCGTGCCCTGAAGCACTCGCGCAGGGGCAGGAAATCGAGCAGAAGTTCAACCAAAACGCTTGGATTGCGGCTGACGTGGCCACCGTCCGGCAGGATCTGCCGCCGCAGTTCATCGACGAACACCGGGACGTCCGTCGGGAGGCGGCTATCGTGTCCGGCGACGCAAAGATCGGCCAGCACGAGCGCCGTCAGCGCCATCAGCCGGGGCCGGCCGGCTGGCGTCTCCCGCCACGAGGAGGAGAGACGCACGAGCTGTCGCGCAAGGCTGGCCGTTATGACGTCGTAGCTCGCCTCATCCGCACCTTCGAGCAGCACGCCAGCGTGGGACAGCCACGAGATCACACGTCGTGCCAGGACGTCGGGATGCCACGAGCGTCCGGCGCCACTGGCATTGCGAACGACCCATTCTATTGCGAGCTGGCGGGCGGCCTCGAACGCGGCCGGATCGTCCGTGGCATGCAAGTGCCGCAACCAGCCAAAGCCATGCAGAGCCCGTTGCCAGTCGCGGCTCGGCGGGACGATGTCGAACGGCGATCGCCCCTCGAGCCGCGCCAGCGAGCCGGCGAGCCCGAACTGTCCATGCCGGATCTCGAGCCACAGGCTCGGGTCGGGTGTCCTCAGATCCTGCGGGACGATCAGAAGCTGCTCGATGCGGCCGTCGCCGAAACGCCAGCGGAACGGCGGCACCTGCAGCAGGCGCGACAACACCTCGCGGCGCTTGCGTTCCGCGGATATCGCCGTGATCTGCAACTGCTCCGCGACGGTGAGACGCGACATGGCTTTGGCTCCAACCATCTCCAGGGCGGGCGGCGATGCGAGCACACGGAACGCCGTCCTGAGACCAGGACGCTCTCCGGGTTAGCGGTCGTGGACGACGAGCGCAAGGCGCGCACGCGGCCATATTGTGGGCAAGCTCGCCTTGTGGCCCCTCGGGGCTCCATGCCGGGCCAGCGGGCAGACGGCAAAATCCTCCCTCTTGGCGGGGCTTCCAAGCCAGCAGCCACCACGTCCGGTCAGGTATCGACTGCGCCACGTCTTCCGCGTCGCGATATCTGGCGCTTCGATGTGGCGCCGACGCGGCCTCACGTCTGCCGTCGTCGCAACCGAGCGGCGAAAAAGCCGTCCATACCGCGCCGCTCCGGATCGCCCGTTGGATCGAGGTGGGTCGGATTGTGGAAGGGAAGGGTCCGCAAGTCGCCCTCGGGCGTCACCCATTCCGGCGCGATGCCACCCGTACCCGCGGCAACGGCATGGCGTTCGAACGCGGGGTTTGCCGCGAGGAAGGCCTCGACCTGGCGAACGCCCTCTTCTGGCTCGAGCGAGCACGTCGCGTAAACCAGTTCTCCGCCTGGCGAAACAAGGTTGGCGGCCGCGGCCAGGAGCCGTGCCTGCACCGGCACGAGGCGCTTGAGGTCGTCGGCGCGCTTCAAATGCAGAATATCGGGATGGCGGCGTATCGTGCCTGTGGCCGTGCATGGCGCGTCGAGCAGCACGCAGTCGAACGTGCGGTCCGGCCGCCATTCGCCGGCATCCGCCGTCACGAGTTCAGCCGCGAGGCCAAGCCGCGCGAGATTCTCCGCGATGCGTTCGATGCGCGAGGCCGAAAGATCCACCGCGACGGTGCGCGCGCCGCGCGCTGCAAGCTGCATCGTCTTCCCGCCGGGCGCGGCGCAAAGATCGACCGCGGAAAGACCCGCCAGCGATGCCGCGGGATCGGCGCCGAACAGTCGCGCGGGAAGTGCCGCGGCGGCATCCTGCACCCACCAGGCGCCCTCGTCGTACCCTTTGCGATCCTCGACACGGCCGCCGGCGGTCAGCCGTACCGTGCCCGATGCCAGCGCGACGCCTTCGAGACGGCCGGCCCAATCCGCGGCGCTCGCCGGCTCCTTCAGCGACAGGTCGAGCGGCGCTTCGACGAGGGACGCTTCGGCAATACGCCGCGCCGTCTCCTCACCGTAGGCCGCGACCCAACCCCGCCACATGAAATCCGGCACCGCGAGGCGGACCTGATCGATATCCTCGAGCAGCGCCCTGCCCTGCATGACAACCTTGCGCAGAACTGCGTTGGCGAGCTTGTCGAAGCGGCCGGTCGCGGGATGACGGCGACAGTGAGCCACCGCGAGATTGATCGCCGCGTGTGCCGGTGTTTCGAGATAGAGCATCTGCGCCGCGGCGATTCTCAGAATGTTGCGTGCTGCCGCGTGCCGATCGCCGAGCGGCTTTTCCAGGAACTCGGCGAGTAGCGCATCGATTGCCGCAGTCCGCCGGATGACGGTGGCCGCGATCAGTCGGGCGAGCCCGCGGTCGCGCGGAGCCAGCGCCAGTCCCCGCCCGCTGGCGAGGATCTCGGACAACACCTCGTCGAGCGGACGGCGCGCGTCGAGCACTTCGCCGACGATATCGCCCGCGAGCAGACGTGCCGCCAGTCCGGCCGGCGGTTGCGGCGCACCGCCGCGAATTCCTCTGCGGGCTTCCTCGCCACCGCGACGCGCGGTAAGCGTCGGCCGCGCCGTGTCGCCCGGTCGCTTCGACCCCGGCCTGTCTCGCCCGCTCAAGAAATCCTCCAATCGCCGGATGGCGCGTCTCGGCGGATCATGCGCCATGCCGCAGAAGAGCGATACGCGCTGGCGGCCGACACTTCAATCGATCTCGGGCTTCGCGTGGGGGCCGGCCGCGCCAGCCCTCCGCAGCTTCGCCCCCAACGACTTGCCCCGAACCACAGAGTGAGTTGCGGGCCGCGGAGCCGCGCCGCCGGTCAACCCCAGGGACCGCGACCGGATCGGCGCGACCGCGACGGCTGCGACCACGGCCCCGACGGACCGGTTTCGCTCGCGGGATCGGAAAACGCACTTCCCCCATCGCCCTGGCCCATCTCGCGCGCCAGCTTCATCAGCTCGGCGACCCGGTTCTCGACGTTGGGATGCGTCGAAAAGAAGTTGTCGATGCCACGTCCGTTCAGCGGATTGATGATGAACATGTGTGCCGCGGCCGGCACCGCCTCGGCTGGTTCGTTCACCACCTGGCGCGCGCGAGCACCGATCTTCTGCAGCGCGGATGCGAGCCACAGCGGATTGCCGCAAATCATCGCGCCGAGCCGGTCGGCCTGGTACTCGCGCGAACGGCTGATTGCCATCTGAACCATCATGGCTGCAAAGGGTGCGATGATCGCGGCGGCAATCGCGCCGATCAGGCCGACACCACCGCGATCGTCGCGGTTGCCGCCGAACAGCATGCCGAACTGCAGATACTGCGCGAGCATGGATATGGCACCGCCAATTGTGGCTGCGACCGTCATCGTCAGTGTATCGCGGCTCTTGATGTGCGCGAGTTCATGGGCAACGACTCCCGCCACCTCTTCGCGCGACAACGTATCCAGAAGGCCCGTTGAGACCGCCACTGCGGCGTTCTCCGGGTTACGGCCGGTCGCGAACGCATTTGGCTGCGCATTCTGCATGATGAAAACGCGCGGCATCGGCAGCTCGGCCCGGTGCGCCAGGGATTCGACCATCCGATAGAGATCCGGCGCCGTTGTTTGGTCCACCGGCTTGGCTCCGAACATGCGGAGAACGAGCTTGTCAGAATTCCAGAGGCTGATCACGTTCATGACCAGCGCGGCACCAAACGCGACGACCATGCCCGTCTGCCCGCCGACCACGGCGCCCATGGCAACGAAAATGCCGGACAAAACGACCAGCAGCATCGCAGTCTTGGCGTAGTTCATCGGCATTGCACCACTCCATCACATGCACGACATTCGCGATGCTATATGGGTGCTGAGGGCTCGGGCAACCAGATCGCCGATCGCTCGGTTGAGGACAAACCGCCAACGTCTGCCAACCGTTCCACCATCGGACGCAGGGCGCGGCGCATTTTGCACCCGGAATCGGATCGACACGAGGAACCACAATGACCGCCAACGACACGAACGAGCCATCAGACACCGCCAAGGCGGCAACGGCCGGCAACGAGACCGCCACTCTAACGGACGCACCGGCTACATTTGAAGAGCCGCATCGGCCATTGTCGCCTGCCGCGCGCCGCGCGCTGGCCGAAGCCGAGGAGCGGCGGCGCCAGGCGGCCCAAAACGAAACGAAATCGGCAGGCGAGGTCGGCGGCCGTAAAGGTCCCGATCCGACGCGCTTTGGAGACTGGGAAAAGGACGGCATCGTCTCGGACTTTTGAACGGCGACGAGCGGCAGCCCTCTCGTCGCGGACGGCGACACGCAACCTATTGTTTTATCGTATTTTTATGGCGGGTTCTGCCGGCGCGCCTCGCCGCTCGCGGCACAGCCCTTCACACTTCCTCAACCAATTGACGTCGGCAGCCGGTTGTTCGGGCCGCGATCGAACGACCAGGGCACCCGCCTTGCACCTCCAGAAGCATCGCAACCGCGATTGTTCCACGGAGAGACAGCATGGCCGCCTTCGATAACCTCAGCCTCAGCAGATTCCGCCGCGACGAACGTGGCAGCGTCGCCATCATGTTCGGCTTGTCTGCGGTGGCGATCACAATGCTGGCCGGCTTCGCCCTCGACTATTCGCGGATCAATCATGAACGAGCCCGCGTCCACGCATCGGTCGACGCCGCAGCACTTGCCGCGGGCAAGGCGATGCTCGACGGCCGGCTGACCGATGCCCAGGTTCGCGAAGCCGCGCTCACCTACATGGAACAGAACATGAGCGGCACCGGCCCGGGCTTCGGCAAGCTGCAGGATTTCTCGGTCGAACTCGACCGCAGCACCAACGGCGTGAAGATCAAGGCCAACGTCGAGGTGCAGATGACGCTGGCGCGCATCGCTGGCTTGGAAAAGGTCGTCTTCCCGGTATCGGCCTCGACGTTGTTTGAACAGAACGACATCGAGCTGTCGTTGGCGCTCGACGTTACCGGATCGATGGCACCGGCCGGCAAGCTCGACTCACTCAAGGACGCCAGCAAGGACTTGTTCGATATTCTCCTGCCTGACAGTGGCACGCCCAACAAGGTGCGGATTGCGCTTGCGCCCTATTCGTCCGGCATCAATGTCGGCGACTACGACACCACCGTCGCTGGCGAAACCGCAAGCCTCGGCTGCGCATTCGAGCGCGAAAACGGCGACGACGCCAGCGAGGCCGCGCCTGTTTCCGGCACATACTTCAAGGTTCGGGGCGATGCCGGTATAGCGGCCGGCGCGCGGTGCCCTGGCGCACGCATCGTACCGCTTACCGACGACAAGTCGTTGCTCGAGCGGGAGGTCAATTCATACACCGCAAGCGGCAGCACGGCCGGTCATCTCGGCGCCATGTGGGCCTCCTACATGATCTCGCCGGAATGGAAATCGATCTTCACCGGCGACAACGCTCCCGCCGACTATCGCGACGGCAAGACGCTCAAGGCATTCGTGCTGATGACCGACGGACTGTTCAACACGATCGGCGGACGCAATGGCGGCGACAACTCGCCGGACGCCACCAAGTCGCAGCGGATCGCCGTCGATGTCTGCTCGCGTCTGCGCGCAGACAACGTCATCGTCTTCGCGGTCGGCTTCAAGCTCGACGAGATCGCGAACCACGGCAATCGCGCTCGGGCTGAGCAGACACTGCGCGATTGCGCCGGCTCATCTTCCAACTTCTTCGTCGCCAACGAGCGCGAGGAGCTGCGCGCGGCCTTCCAGTCGATCGCCGTCCAGCTCAACAAGCTCCGCCTGACGAACTGATCCGTCATCGCCCATGGGCGCGGCGGCAACCGCCGCCCGACCCTCCCATCGACGCCGCAAATCTCCGATAGCCTGCAAGCGCGTACGGGGACCCGCCAGTCATGGGCGGCCATACGGCGGGCCAGAGACCGCGCGATGACCGCGACCGGTTCAACTGGACGTAGCCCGCTTCGATCTGGCACGCTTGCCGGACCAAACAGGTCCGGGGGGGGCCTGGAGGCCGCCGAAATGGAGCGGCGCTATGGGCCAAGGGGGCAGATATGCAGCGGCCACGCCGCTTCGTCTTGAAGTCAATTCTGGCATTATTGTTCGCAATCCTGTCAGCGGCAGCCTTCTGGTTCGGCCTCGTGCCGCAGCGTTTGAGCCCGTTCGCGCCGCTATCGCTCGATGAACCATCCGCCTGGTTCGTCGACCTCCGCCTGGCGGCTCTGCGTCGCGACAAGCCTCTCTGCAATGCCGTGCTCAAGGCACCGCATATCGTCGCGCACGGAATCGACGATTTCACGACCGACAAGGGCTGCGGCTGGAGCAATGGCGTCCGCGTATCACAAATTGCAGGCGCGGACCTTCCGATCGGCCAGATCACGTGCGAGATGGCGGCGGCACTCGCGCTCTGGCTCGAATACGAGGTGCAGCCGCTGGCGGCGAGCATGCTTGGCACGACCGTGACGCGGGTTCGCCAGATGGGCAGCTACGCCTGCCGCAACATCATCGGCAACCGTTCGTTCCGGAACGTGCGGAGCCAACACGCGGGCGCCAATGCGCTCGACATCGGCGGCTTCAGCCTCGCCGACGGCCGCACGATCAGCATCGTCCGCGATTGGGGCAGGGCGCGCGCCGAGTCGCGATTCCTCGAAGCCATCCATCAACGCAGCTGCCGCTATTTTCGCGTTTCGCTGAGCCCCAACTTCAATGCAGCCCATCGCGATCATTTCCATTTCGATCGTGGACCATTGTGGCGTTGCCGATAGGGGGCGAGCGGAAATGGATTGTTAACGCTGCGTCTAGCCGCCATTCCGGTTCATAAGCCGTTTAGCCCATTTTTAGACTATTTCGCGTAGTCACGACTAAGCGTTGAGAATTGTGGACGGATTGATCGTATGCGTCGATGGACTGAGGCAGCACACCGGCTGACGGGAGACAAGCGCGGATCGATAACCATCCTGTTCGGTTTGAGCTCGGTCATTCTGATGGCGCTCGTTGGCATCGCGATCGATTCCTCGCGCGGTCACAACGTCAAATTCAAGGTGCAGGAGGCGCTGGATGCCGCCGCACTTGCCGCGGCCCAGCATTTCGACAAGGACTGGCCGACCCCCGAGATGTTCCAGCAGACAGGTGAGGCCTACTTCAATGCCTACCTGAACCGGCTTCACATCGGCGACGTCACGGCCAGCAACATCCAGATCCTTCCGGACTTCTCCGAATCGTCCGTCACGGCTAGTGCCAAGATCCGCGTGAATACGTATTTCGGCTTCGCCAGCAACGACATCCAATCCTTCCTCTTCGAGCCCACCTCGAAGGTGATCTACAAACCGAAGAAAATTGAAATATCGCTGGTACTCGACATTACCGGCTCCATGTGCGACGTGCCGCCCGCATTTGTCTCGGATGAATGCTCGTCCGGTGCCAAGATCAACGCGTTGAAGGCAGCGGCGATCGACCTCGTCGACGTGTTGAAGGCGACAGCCCCTTCGGACAATGCCATCAAGATCGCGCTCGTGCCGTACGCGGCCGCGGTGAACACCGGCTCGTTCGCCAATGCCGTTTCCGGCGGTGCGAGCACCGACGGGTGCGTGGTCGAGCGCAGCGGCGCCCATGTCTACGACGATGCCAGCCCATCATGGGGCGGCTACTTCGGGGTCGGCAATGTGGCAACAGACCCCGCCTACTCGTGCCCGACCGCCACCGTCCTGCCGCTGACCGACATTTACCAGCAGTCGAAAGTCGACGAGATCAAGCAGCGGATCAATGCGCTCAAGGGCTTCGGTGGCACGGCGGGTCACCTCGGTGTGGCGTGGGGTTTCTATACCCTGTCGCCGAATTGGGGATCGATTTGGCCCTACGACAGCCGACCGCGCAGCTACGATCCGGAGAAGACGATCAAGACCATCGTGCTGATGACCGACGGCATGTTCAACGTCTCGTACGATACCGCCGCTGAGAACAAGTGGCCCAACGTCAACGCCGAGAACTCCACGATCGCAGGAACGTCCGGCTTTCAGGCCCTGAAGATCTGTGAGGAAGCGCGCAAATCCGGCCGTGAGATCAGGATCTATGCCGTTGGCTTCCAGACGACGCTGGCCGCGGAGGAACTGCTCAAGGAGTGCGCCGGCGCCGACAACTTCTTTACCGCCGATACCGCGGCTGAACTTTCCGAAGCCTTCCGCACGATCGCGGAATCGCTGACGTCCATGCGCGTTAGCGGCTGAAGCGGCGCGGCTACGGTGCAAACGGAGAAGGGCGCGGCAGATGCCGCGCCCTCGTTGTTTTTCGCTCTCTGCAATCCCGGCTCCGAAAGCCTGAGCCCTCGGCCAGCGATACCCTCTACCGTCAGGCCTTGCGGTTCTGACGGTTGGCAATCAAGTCGTCGACAACCGCCGGCTCGGCAAGCGTCGAGGTGTCGCCGAGATTTGAGAAGTCGTCCTCGGCGATCTTGCGCAGGATGCGGCGGATGATCTTGGCCGAGGGCGTCTTGGGCAGGCATGGCGAGAACTGGATCTTGTCCGGCGAG
>JAGRKS010000135.1 GCA_020442185.1 Hyphomicrobiaceae bacterium | reverse complement strand
CGCAACACGACGATCGTGCGCTCCAATTACCTCCTGCCCGGAAACATTCCGTTCTACGAACTCAGCATGAAGTTGTGGGAGGGGCTCGAACAGGACCTCAACTACAACGCCATGGTCTCGCAGCGCGGCATCCTCAATCTCTGCCACTCCGATGCGCAACGGGACGCCTATGCGCGGCGCGGCAACGCTATGCGGCTGCACGGCGTGGACGCCGAACTGCTCGACATCAACGGCGTGCGCGCCATGTACCCATGGTTCAACTTCGACGATGCGCGATTTCCCATCAAGGGCGGGCTCCTGCAACGACGCGGCGGCACCGTTCGCCACGACGCTGTCGCCTGGGGCTATGCGCGCGCGGCCGACCGGCTCGGCGTCGACATCATTCAGAACTGCGAGGTGACCGGCTTTCGGATCGTCGATGGTCAAGTGCGCGGTGTCGAGACGACGCGAGGCGTGATCGCCGCGAGCAAGGTCGGGCTTTCGTGCGCCGGCAATTCATCGCGCGTCGCGGCGCTGGCCGGCCTGCAACTGCCGATCGAGAGTCACGTGCTGCAGGCCTTCGTCTCCGAAAGCATCAAGCCGTTCATCGACGGTGTCGTTACGTTCGGTGCCGGCCACTTCTACATCAGCCAGTCGGACAAGGGCGGCCTCGTGTTCGGCGGTGACATCGACGGATACAATTCCTACGCTCAACGCGGCAACCTGCCGGTCGTCGAGGATGTCCTCGAAGGCGGCATGGCCTTGATGCCGCGCATTGGTCGAATCCGCCTGCTGCGCTCGTGGGGCGGCATCATGGACATGTCCATGGACGGCTCACCGATCATCGATAGAACCGGAATCGGCGGGCTCTACCTCAATGGTGGCTGGTGCTACGGCGGCTTCAAGGCAACGCCCGCAGCGGGCCTCGCCCTCGCGCACCTCATCGCGCGCGATGAACCGCACGAGACGGCGCGCGCCTATCGGCTCGACAGATTCCGCACCGGGCACATGATCGACGAGAAGGGCATGGGGAACCAACCCAACCTGCACTGAACCGAGCGGATTTCCATTCGAGAGGACCGGCGAAATGCGCATTGCCTGCCCCTGTTGCGGCGAAAGAAGCCTCGACGAGTTCGTGTTCCTCGGCGACGCGAGCGTGATGCGACCGACAGCCGATTGCGCGGATCGCGAAGAGGCATTCCATGCCTATGCGTATCTGCGCCGCAACGTTGCGGGGCCTTGCGACGAACTCTGGTTCCATGCGGCGGGCTGCCATGCCTGGCTTGTCGCGACGCGCGACACGCGCACGCACGAGATTTCAGCCGTAAGGCTCGCGCATGAGGTGGCGCGGGAGAGAGACACTACGCGCGGGGCATCCGGATCATGAGCGGTCTCGGCGAAACGAAACCATTCCGCCTCCCCGGCGGCAGCGGCATCGATCACACGAAGCGCATTGACTTCACGTTCGATGGCGTCAACTACACCGGGCTCGCCGGAGACACGTTGGCGTCGGCATTGCTTGCCAACGGCGTGCGCATCGTTGCCCGCTCGTTCAAGTACCATCGCCCGCGCGGCGTTCTGACGGCAGGATCTGAGGAACCCAACGCACTCGTCGAACTGCGCACCGGCGCACGCCGCGAGCCCAACACGCGGGCGACGACGACGGAACTCCATGACGGACTTTGCGCCAGCAGCCAGAACCGCTGGCCGTCATTGAAATTCGACATCCTTGCGGTGAACAATCTCCTGGCGCCGGTCTTCGTCGCGGGCTTCTACTACAAGACTTTCATGTGGCCCGCCGCGTTCTGGGAAAGGCTCTACGAACCACTCATCCGCCGCGCCGCGGGACTGGGTCGCGGCGCGGATCTCGCCGATCCCGACAGCTACGAGAAGGCGAATGTGTTCTGCGACGTGCTGGTCATCGGCGGCGGAGCGGCAGGACTGATGGCCGCACTCGTGGCGGGGCGCGCCGGCGCTCGCGTGATCCTCGCCGACGAAGATTTCTTGTTCGGCGGCCGGCTTCTCGCCGATCATAAATCGATCGGCGGCGAGAGCGCCGCGCAGTGGGCAGCACAAGCGGTTGCGGAACTCGATCAGCTACCGAACGTCACGTTGTTGGCGCGAACAACAGTCTTCGGCGTGTACGACGGCGGCACCTACGCCGCGATCGAGCGTGTCAGCGACCATCTCGCATCGCCACCAGTCCACCTGCCGCGCCAACGACTCTGGCGCATCGCAGCGAAGCAGTCGATCGTCGCGGCGGGCGGCACCGAGCGTCCAATCGTGTTCGGCAACAACGACCGACCTGGCGTCATGCTGGCGGGCGCCGTCCGCACCTACATCAACCGCTATCGCGTGGCACCCGGCAAGCGCGCCGTCGTCTTTGCGAACAACGACGACGGCGCCGCGACGATCATCGACCTCACGCGCGCCGATATCGACGTCGCGGCGCTCGTCGATGCGCGTCGCACGACGCCCGCCGAAATTCGCGCCATCGCCGCGACCTGCGGCGTGCGCATCGTCAATGGCGTCGTACGGGATGCGGAAGGCCGTCACGCGGTCGGGCGAGCGCAAATCGTGCCGTACGATGGCACGCCCTTCACGGAACAGTGCGACTTGATCGCGATGTCCGCGGGTTGGAACCCCAACATTCAACTGACAACGCACCTCAACGGCCGACCGGTATGGGATGAAGCGCGCGTCGCGTTCCTCGCCGGCAATCGACCGCCGGGCATGCACGTTGCGGGCACCGCCGCTGGCGACTTCTCTCTCTCGGCGTGTCTTGCGAGTGGCGCACGGACGGGCGCCGCCGCGGCTATCGCGACAGGCTTCGACGTCACCGCGCCAGAGGTGCCGCGCGCGAGCGAAGAAGCGACGCAGATAACCCCCTTCTGGCAGGTCGAGGATGCGCGCCACAAGGCGTTCGTCGATTTCCAGAACGATGTTGCACGGTCCGACATCGTGCTCGCCGAACGCGAAGGCTTTCGCGCCGTCGAACATCTCAAGCGCTATACGACACTCGGGATGGCAACCGATCAGGGCAAGACGGCGAATGTCAGCGGCCTCGCCATCCTCGCGACCCTGACTGGAAAATCGATCCCCGAAACCGGCATCACGACGGCGCGGCCGCCATATACGCCCGTGGCCCTAGGCGCCTTCGCCGGCCATCATCGCGGCAAGGCGTTCAAGCCGACCCGACTGCCGCCATCCTACGCGTGGGCGAAAGAGCAAGGCGCCGAATTCGTCGAAGCGGGCCTATGGTTGCGCCCGAGCTACTTTCCCCGCGACGGCGAAATCGACTGGCTGCAGTCGGTTTCGCGCGAGGTCGAGGCCGTTCGCAATGCGGTTGGCATCTGCGACGTCTCGAGCCTCGGCAAGATCGACGTGCAGGGCCCCGACGCCGCCGAACTTCTCGACCGCCTCTATACCAGCAGCATGAAGGCCCTGAAGACAGGTCGGGTGCGCTACGGCTGCATGCTCCGCGAGGACGGCATGGTGATGGATGACGGAACGGTTGCGCGGATCGGCGAGCATCACTACGTCGTAACGACCACGACGGCCAACGCTGCCAAGGTCTACCAGCACATGCAGCTCGCCGTGCAGTGGCTTTGGCCCGAGCTCGACGTCAATGTCGTCTCGGCGACAGAGCAATGGGCGCAGTATGCAATCGCCGGTCCACGATCGCGCGCCTTGCTTCAGCGGATCGTCGACCCGTCGCACGACATCTCCGACGCGGCCTTTCCTCATATGCAAGCGGGAGCGCTGACCGTGTGCGGTGGCGTCAAGGCCCGCCTCTACCGCTTATCGTTCTCGGGCGAACATGCCTACGAGATTGGCGTTCCGGCGCGGTATGGAGATGCATTTGTCCGCCGCCTCATGCAGGCGGGCGAAGATCTCGGCGTTGTGGCCTACGGCACGGAAGCGCTCGGTGTCATGCGCATAGAGAAGGGACATGTCAGCGGCCCCGAACTCAACGGCACCACGACGATGCGCGACCTGGGCCTCGACGGCATGATGTCGACGAAAAAGGACTACATCGGCCGTGTGCTTGCCGACCGGCCGGGGCTGACAGATCCGTTGCGACCGAAGCTGATCGGCTTCAGGCCGAGCGAACGAACCAAACGGCTGCGCGCCGGCGCGCACTTCCTGCCACGCGGCGCCGCAGCGACCGCCGCCAACGACCAGGGATACATGACGTCTGTCGCCTATTCGCCCTCGCTTGGCCATTGGATTGGACTGGGCCTGCTCATCGACGGCCCGAGTCGTGTTGGCGAAGTCGTGCGCGCCCATGACCCTGTCCGTGGCGACGACACACTCGTCGAAGTCTGCGCTCTGCCGTTCATCGATCCGCAGGGAGAACGACTCCGTGGCTGACATCACCCTCGCAGCGCACTCGGCATTTCCCGTCGGTATGAAACTCCGATCGAAGAGCGTTGCGATCGAAGTGTGCGACGATCTTGCGATTGTCGGCCTCACGGCCTATCGCGGAACGGCTGACGCCCTGGCCGGTGCAATCGCTGAGCGCTTCAGCATAGCGCTGCCCTCTCCTGGCAAGCGTGTCGGCACCGACCGCATATCCTTCATGTGGACAGGCTGCCACCAGTGGCTTGCGATCGCCGCGCGTGCAGAGGGCGGCCTAGATCTCGAAGCCGAATTGGCTGCAGCGACAGCGGGACTATGCTCGATTGTCGATCACGCGGACGCTCGCGCCGTCCTGACGATCGCGGGATCTGACGCGCGTGCCGTGCTGGCGAAAGGCCTGCCTATCGACCTCGACGAACGCGTGTTCAAACCGGGTGACGCCGCTGTAACGCACGCCAACCACATCGGCCTGACCATCGCCCAACTCGACGCGACGCCGACCTATGAAATATCGATACCGAGAAGCCTCGCCAGCAGTTTCGCCGATTGGCTGCGCCACGCGGCCACCGAGTTCCTCGATTGAGTGAACGCATCCGACGTCCCGCCTCCGCAGGTTACTGCACCCGATCGGGCGACATCATCTCGTAGCTGTGCGATAGGACAGTTGCGGCCGCGCCAACGCGCGCGATGCTTGCCGCTCGTCACAACAAAAGCGAGGACATCATGACGAACTCCATTGGTATCCGTGTCGGCGAGGCACTGGTTGCGGGAGGTCCGCCTGGAACGGCTGCCGAGCCGGAAGTGGCCATCGGCGATCTCAGTGGCCCGTTCGGCACCGCCTTCGCGACAATGCTCGGCGATCAGGTCAGCGGACACAGCCGCGTGCTCGCACTCCTCAACACCGACGTCATGGTCCGCCCGCCGACATTGTGCGTCAGCAAGGTCACTGTCACGAATGAGCGCTACACGAACATTCTGATGGGCACCGTGCAATACGCGACAGCGATGGGCGTTCTCGATTCCGTTCGTTCGGGCAGTATTCCAAAGGCCATCGTGAACGACATCGGCATCATCGTTTCCGTGTGGCTCAACCCGGCGGTCGCCGACATCGACGATCTCGACCACAGGATTCTGTTCGACATCCACCGTAAGGCGACGGCCCTTGCCATCGACAAGGCAATGAAATTCGAACCTTCCATTGATTGGCTGCTCGAGAACCAGGACAAGATCGTCCACAAGTATTTCGAGCGGGGACTGAAGGGCGAAATCTAGCGGTACGAATGAGGGCGCCGGGCGGGAATTGATCGTCCGGCCCTCAACTCGCGAGATCGGGATCGGATCGAACGGGCAATCCGAAAACCAACCCGCAGACGACGAGCCCTAGCGACGATAGACGATGATCGAGAGATAGCTTATCGGCATCTTGATCAGTTCGCCCGGCCCGTGCAGCTCGGCAGAATCGAACAGCAGGCTGTCGCCCGGCGTCAGGCGGTAACTCTGATCGCCGTGAATATAGGCGACCTCGCCCGTCAGCATGTAGATGAACTCGACACCCTCGTGCCGGAACTCGGTATAGACCTCCGCGTCGTCACTCAACGTGATGAGATACGGCTCGAACGCGACATCGCCGCCGACGGACTGGCCGAGCAGTTGGTAGTCGTGGCCGACCTTCGTGCCGCGCCGGCGGATCGACGTGCCGCTGCCGGCCTTGACGAACGAGCAACCACGACTTTTCTCATGTCCCCTGAGCAGATCCGTCAACTTGATGTTGAGGGCGGCGGCGAGATCCTGCAGCACGCCGAGCGAAGCCGAGATCTGCCCATTCTCGATCTTTGACAACATGCCGGTCGAGATCGACGCCTCGTGCGCAAGCTCCGACACCGTCAAGTGCGCCGTCTTGCGATAGTCGCGCACCTGATTGCCGATCGCCTGCTCGAGGCTGCGCACGACGGGCGCACCTGAAACGGTGGCAAGAGTCGACGCGCTCTTGCGCGGAGGGGCTTCATCGCCGCGGGACTTCGTCTTGAATCCCGCTTTCGCCTTGGCCTTGGCCTTCGTCTTCATCTTGGCCTTCGCCGCCCGCTTGGCCTCGGAGGCCATTTCTGGATTCTTCTTCAAAGGCACTCCCCCGCCTGACAAGCCGGCGAAACCTCGCCGCAACTTGGGGGCCGAGGTTACAGCACTCGCCACGCTCCAGCCAGGGGGCGCAGGTGACGCAGCCCCTGCTGATCCAGCCGCGACCGGCGGCGAGCCGTTGGGTGGCCGACGAAAGCTGGACCGCGAAGCCTATTCCGGCGCGATGTTCAAGGGCGTCCTTCCGTCAGATATCGAGCGTGTTGTCTCGCTCCCACTGCGTCATGTGCGAAGCATAGGAATTCCATTCGTCGCGCTTCAGCTTGGCATAGGACTGGACGAAATCCTTGCCGAGCATTTCGGTCAGCTCCGTATCCTTCTCGAGGTTGCGGATCGCGTCGAGCAGATTGAGCGGCAGCCTTGGGGCATCCGTCACGGTATGGCCAAGCTGGTACATGTCGATATCGAGACGCTTGCCCGGCAGTGATTTCTTCTGCACGCCGCTAAGGCCGGCGGCAATGATGACCGCCTGCATCAAATAGGGATTGGCGGCACCGTCCGGCAAACGCAGTTCGAAGCGCCCCTTGCCCGGCACGCGCACCATGTGGGTTCGATTGTTCCCCGTCCACGTCACCGAATTGGGAGCCCAGGTCGCTCCGGAAATGGTGCGTGGCGCATTGATGCGCTTATAGGAGTTGACCGTCGGATTGGTGATCGCGGCAAGCGCCTCGGCATGCCGCATGATGCCACCGAGGAAATGATATCCCTGCTCGGAAAGCCCCATCTCATCAGTCGCGTCATGGAACCGGTTCTCGCTGCCACTCTTATCCCACACCGAGATGTGCGTATGGCAACCGTTACCCGTGAGACCGAGAAACGGCTTTGGCATGAAGGTCGCGCGCAGGCCGTGCTTTTCCGCGATCGACTTCGCCATGAACTTGAAGAATGCATGGCGGTCGGCCGTGACGAGCGCATCGTCGAAGTTCCAGTTCATCTCCCACTGGCCGTTGGCATCCTCGTGATCGTTCTGGTAGGGCCCCCATCCCAACTCCAGCATGCAATCGCATATCTCAGAGATCACGTCGTAGCGGCGCATCAATGCCTGCTGATCGTAACAGGACTTGGTCGCGGTATCGGCGTCGTCCGAGATCATTGTTCCGCACGGCTTGGTCAGGAAAAACTCGCACTCGACGCCTGTCTTGACGTAGAGATCCTCCGCTGCCGCCTTGGCGATGAGGCTCTTCAGAACGACGCGCGGCGCCTGCGCGACGTGCTTCTCCTCCATGACGCAATCGGCGGGCACCCACGCGACATCGCGCCGCCAGGGGAGCTGGATGACAGCGCCCGCATCGGGAAGCGCGAACAGATCGGGATCAGCTGGCGTCAAATCGAGCCACGTCGCGAAGCCGGCAAAACCCGCTCCGTCCTTCTGCATTTCGGAAATCGCCACCGCCGGCACCAGCTTGGCGCGCTGCCCACCGAACAGGTCCGTGAAAGAGATCATGAAATAGCGGATGCCGTGTTCCTTCGCGAACTCGGCGAGGTCACGCGGTGCCATGCGAGCAGCCACACCCTGGCCCCCGGCCGAGGACGAGATTCCGAGGGAGGCGAGATGGTCGGTCATGATCGTGTCCTCTGTTGCAGCGGCCAATCGCTGTCACGAACGCTGAAAGGGCGGCTCAAAAGCCGCCCTGCACTCCTGGAATCCAATTTGTACCTGCGAGCGGAACACGCGCCATCGCCGCGGCCTCGAGCGTCAACGCACAAAGGTCCTCCGGCTCGAGATTGTGGATGTTGTTGTGACCGGCTGCGCGCGCCACTGTCTGGATCTCGAGCGTCATCACCTTGAGGTAGTTCGCGAGGCGGCGACCGGCACGAACCGGATCGAGCCGTTGCGACAGCTCGGGGTCTTGCGTCGAAATTCCGGTAGGATCGCGACCCTCGTGCCAGTCGTCGTAGCACCCCGCGGTAGTGCCGAGCCGGTTGTAGTCCTCTTCATAGGCCGGATCGTTGTCGCCCAGTGCGGCCAGTGCCGCGATTCCGATCGAGACCGCATCGGCCCCGAGCGCAAGCGCTTTGGCCGCATCGGCACCGGACCTGATGCCGCCAGAGACGATCAGCTGCACCTTGCGGTGCATGCCGATATCCTGCAGCGCCTGAACCGCCGGGCGTATGCATGCGAGCGTCGGTATGCCGACGTGCTCGATGAACACCTCCTGCGTCGCCGCCGTTCCGCCCTGCATGCCGTCGATGACGACAACATCGGCGCCAGCCTTCACAGCCAGCGTCACGTCGTAGTAGGGGCGTGTCGCGCCGATCTTCACGTATATGGGCTTCTGCCAGTCGGTGATTTCGCGCAGCTCGAGTATCTTGATCTCGAGATCATCAGGCCCGGTCCAATCGGGATGCCGGCATGCCGACCGCTGGTCGATGCCCTTGGGCAGGTTGCGCATCTCCGCGACACGATCGGAAATCTTCTGGCCAAGCAGCATGCCGCCGCCACCAGGCTTGGCACCCTGGCCGATCACCACTTCGATTGCATCGGCCTTGCGAAGATCGTCAGGATTCATTCCGTAGCGCGAAGGCAGGTACTGATAGACCAGCGTCTTGGATTGTCCCCGCTCCTCCGGCGTCATGCCGCCGTCGCCCGTCGTCGTCGACGTTCCGGCGAGCGATGCGCCACGGCCGAGTGCTTCCTTCGCGGCAGCCGACAGCGCTCCAAAGCTCATGCCGGCTATCGTGATCGGTATTTTGAGTTCGATCGGCTTCTTGGCAAAGCGCGTACCGAGCGTCACCGCGGTCGAACACGTCTCGCGATAGCCCTCCAACGGATAGCGCGAGACCGAAGCGCCGAGGAACAGCAGATCGTCGAAGTGTGGGACGCGGCGCTTGGCGCCACCACCGCGAATATCGTAAATGCCGGTTGCGGCGGCGCGACGGATCTCGGACAGCGTGTAGTCATCGAACGTCCAGGACTTGCGCGGCGTCGTTGGCGGGTTCTGATACGTCATCAGTAGGAATCCACGTTGTCGATATTGAAGTTGTAGAGCCTCCGCGCCGATCCATAGCGCTTGAACTCGCGCGTCGAGACGCCGTCGACGCCGGCATTCTTGAGTAACGCATCGAGCTGCTCGTGGTGCTCGGCCCGCATCTCCTTCTCGATACAATCGGCACCGAGGCTCTTGACGTTGCCGCGCACATAGAGCTTCGCCTCGTAGATCGAATCCCCCAGTGCATCACCAGCATCGCCCAGCACGACGAGCGAACCCGACTGCGCCATGAACGCCGACATGTGTCCGATGTTGCCCTTGACCACGATGTCGATGCCCTTCATCGATATGCCGCACCGCGACGACGAGTTGCCCTCGATGACCAGGAGCCCACCGCGCCCGGTTGCGCCCGCATACTGGCTGGCGTCGCCCTTCACCACGACGCGGCCCGACATCATGTTCTCGGCGACGCCGGGACCGGCCGAGCCGTGCACCGTGATCGACGCCTGCTTGTTCATGCCGCCACAGTAGTATCCGACACTGCCGCGGATCTCGATCGCGAGCGGTTGGTCGACCCCGACCGCGATCGCATGCGCGCCGCGCGGATTGAGTATCTCCCACATCGGTTCGTGCGCTTCCGCGCTCTGGCGATGGAGTTCGGCATTGAGGTCGCGCAGCGGCGCCGTCGCCAGATCGATCGTGCGGACCTTGAAGTGTTCGACCATGGCGTCACCGCTCCCAGAAATAGACCGTGGCCGGCTCCGGCTCCCAAACACGTGCCGCTTCGATACCCGGCAGATCGACCAGCGCGCGATATTCGGAGCCGAACGCTACCCACGAATCGGCTTCCGCCATGACTGCCGGCTTGCACGCGATCGGATCGCGAACGACACCGAATCCGGTCTTGGTTCCGACGACGAAATTGAAGAAGCCGTCGAGTTCGCCGAGACTCTTCTGCAAGGCCTCTCCGAGGTTCATGCCTTGCTGCATCCGCGCGGTGAGATAGGCCGCCGCTACTTCGCTGTCGTTCTCGGTCTCGAACGTCATGCCGCAGCGCTTCAGCTCTCGGCGCAGGCTGTTGTGGTTGGATAGCGAGCCGTTGTGCACCAGGCACTGGTCCGGTCCCGTCGAGAACGGATGCGCGCCGAGCGTCGTCACGGCGGACTCCGTCGCCATCCGCGTGTGGCCGACGGCATGCGATCCGGTCATCGAGCCGAGATCGAAGCGAGCCGCAACCTCGGTCGGATTGCCGACTTCCTTGTAGATCTCGATGCAGTCGCCGGCGCTCATCACGCGAATTCCGGGATGCTTCGACTTAAGTTTGCAACGAACGCTGTCGAGCGAGCCATCTGGCACCTGCAGCACGGCGTGCGTCGACCGGATCGAGAGTTCACATTCGCCACCCGCCGCCAGCGACAGATCAGCGGCGAGGCCGGCGAAATCCTTGTCGGGCGTGGCTGATTGCAATGTCAATTTCGTCATGCCTGCCGCAGCGGCACCGTAGATGGCGAAGCCTGCAGAGTCGGGGCCGCGCTCACACATTGTCGCCAGCATCGTCTGCACCAGACGGCCGAGCTGCGGCTCGAGCAACGCGTCCTTCAGGAAGAGGCCAACGATTCCGCACATGGCTCGCTCGTTTTCAGATGATCCCTCGATGCCCGGACGCTAGCAGAGGCCGTTGCGGGCGTCAACCAAGACGAAATGTTGTTTCTTGTTGGGAAAACGCGCGATACCGCTTACGGCAGCCATTCCGCTCGATTTGGCCGTTCTCAGGCTCTATGCTCGCGCGTCGTCGAACAGCGCCGAGGCGGGCGCAAATGGCAAAGCGAAGGGGAGGGTGGCGTGATTGCAACGCGCGCGATAGCGGCCGCGGACAGCGCCCGTTGGCTCGAACTCTGGGACGGTTACAACCGCTTCTATGAAACGGACCTTCCGCCGCGCGTCACCGAGCAGACACTTGCACGTCTTCTCGATCCAGCGACCTCCGTCATCGGTCGGATTGCCGAGTACGACGGTCGAGTCGCCGGCTTCTCCGCGTCGATCGTTCATCCCTCGACTTGGGAAATCGAGCCCGTCTGCTACCTGGAAGACCTCTTCGTTGACCCGGCGGCGCGCGGGCACGGCATCGGGCGTGCGCTGATCGAGGACCTTATCGCGCAGTGTCACGAACGTGGCTGGTCACGCCTCTACTGGCACACGCGGGCTGATAATCTGAAGGCCCGGCGTCTCTACGATCAGTTCAGCTCCGCCGACGATTTCGTGCGTTATCGTCTTTTCCGCGATGGCCGATAAGGCAATTGTTACCGTTGCGGCAATTGCCCTGACGGCTGGCACGGGTGTATCGTCGAAAAAACCGGCCCTGTCCGGCTCAAGCTGATGATCGCGGCGTCGAAGATGCGACACACAGATGAATCGGCACATTGAATGAGTTGGCTCGCTTGAATAGATGGCTCATGAATAGGTGCATCAGGGGTTTGCTGGCATCGCTGGTGGCAACCGCGTTGATCGCCGCCGGAATAGCGCATGCCTTGAGCCCGCAGATCAAGGCCAGCATGATGCTCGCCGCCACCTCGATGGCGAGCAACGTCGGCGAGCATGGCTCTGGTCACGCGCACGATGGTCACGCGGACGGCGATCATGGCGGACACCTGGATCATGGCGTTCACCAGCATGGTACGGCTTCGAACGCGATTGGGAGGCTCGATTGCCTTCTGGTGTGCATCGAAGCCCAGGACGCCAGCTACCTCGCCGCCAAGCCATTCGACTGGCAACCGCCGGCGCTGACCGCGGAGCGCCAAGATTGGCCGCAGGCGATGGTCTCGGCCGGCGCATCTTATCTGGCAAGTGAGTGGCGCCTGCCACGTGGACCACCTTGGTCACTCGCCACCACCGGCTCGCCACCACGCAGCGTCATCCTGACGTCGGCGCGCTTTCGCATCTGATTCCTTCTTCGACTGACTGTACCGGGCCCGACCGCGGATCGACGCGGCTCGGCTCGTTGCGCCGTTCCGTGCCTGTGCCGCTAGAGCGCGGATGCTCAGCACATTCGGCAGTCTACTCGCGTCGTAGGAGAAGCAGCATGTCGTTTCGATTGCCCGCAAACGTCGACCGCGGTGGCCGCGCTACGTCCGCGCCATCCTCACGCCGTCGCCGCCGCACAGCCGCGACCATCCTTGCAACCGCATTCTTCCTTGTCCCGGATCCAGCCTTCGACCGTCTGGAAATGAATTCCGGAACGAACACGTATGCCGGTGATATGCGTGGATCGATTGCGGCCTATCTGCCTCGTTGGCGCGACGCATTCGCGGCCACGCCGGCTAAGCCGGCACCCGCCAAGTGGACGTGCCCGATGCATCCCCATTACATCGCCGACGATGCCGGCGCCTGCCCGATCTGCGGCATGGACCTCGTCAAGCTCGACGGAGCGGCGCAAGCCGGTGGCGAAGCGGGTGCGCACCAGCGCGCCACCGTATCGATTGCACCGGAAACGCTGCAGACGATGGGCGTTCGCATCGCCAAAGCGGAAATATCGAGTTTTGGCCGCCTGATCCGCAGCTTCGGCCGGATCGCCGAGAACGAAAGAGCGCAGACCGAGATGACCGCTCGAACCGAAGCCTGGATCGAGGACCTGCGGATCCGCGCCGTTGGTGACGAAGTCAAGACGGGCGATCTGCTCTTCACGATGTATGCGCCGGAGTTCATCGTCACGCAGCGCGACTACCTCGACAGCCTCAAGTCGCGCGATCGTACCCGCAGCCAATCGATCAAGACGCGCCTCAACGCGTTCGGCATGCAGGATCGCGCCATCGCCCAGCTCGAGTCGTCGCAGACCGTCATGGATTTCGTGCCCTTCTATGCCGATCGCAACGGCAAGGTCGCGATGATCGAATTGAGGCCCGGCAGCTACGTCAGTCGCGGTACGATGCTGACGCGAATCCAGGACTACACCGAGGTCTGGCTGATGGTCTCCGTGTCCGAGAAGGACCTGACGTTCATCCAGCCGGGCACCCCGGCACGCGTCACATTCCCCAACATTCCTGGCCGTGAAGTATTCGCCAAGGTCGAATACGTCTACCCGACAGTCGACCCGCGAACCCGCACGGGGCAGGTTCGCCTGGTGCTCGACAACGCGGACGGTCAACTACGCCCGGGCGCTTATGCAGATGTCGCCTTCGAGGTTCGCACCGATCAGCGATTGGCCGTACCATCCGAAGCCATTCTCGAAAGCGGTGGTGTCCGCTATGTCGTCGCCTCCCTCGGAGACGGCCGCTTCGAGCCGCGCGCCGTCAAGACGGGCCTCACCTCGGGGCGCTGGACGGAAGTTTCGGGTGAAATCACCGCCGGAGAAGACATCGTCGTCTCCGGTCAGTTCCTCATCGATTCTGAAAGTGCGTTGAGAGAGAGCTTCCGCAAGCTCGAACGCCTGCAACTGCCACTCGCCATGCTCAAGCTCGAGAAGACGCAGCTCGCGATGTTCGACCACATTGTCGATGCGGCCCTCTATATCCATGAGGCCGAAACCGACGGCTACGACATCGACACGAAGTTCCTCGAGCCCGCCATCGAGATCAAGACGCTGATGTGGCCTCGCTTCCAGCACACGAAGCTCGCTTTCGTCATGCAGGATGCTGACGCGGCGTTGCGGAAAGCCAAAATCGCGCAGACCGCAAGCGAACGCCGTGCCGCGCTCGCCGCCCTGGTCGCCGCGATCGAGCCATGGATGCGCGAAGGTGCGCCGAGCCACTACGCCGAAAAAAAGGTCGCGATGTTCAAGGACACGGCGAGCGGCCGCTTGTGGCTGCAGATGGCGGGCAAACCGCTCAATCCTTATGCCGACGAAGGCCCGGCGCAAGCGATGCCATGGCCGCAGGTGAAGCAGCCAACCGCGTCAGAAGCCGGGCGCGCCCCCGACGCCGGTGGTGATGCACGGCACGGCACCGCGCCTGCCGCGACTGCCGCCCATCGCCATTGATACCGATCCGCACTGCACCGCGTCGCACACCGCGACAGGAGACGCACGCCATGTCCGCACACGATCTCGGCGCCGACCCGACCCAGTCGAGCATCGCACGGGTCATCGACTGGTCAGTTCGAAATCAGCTCGTCGTTGCAATCGGCGCGCTCGCCCTCGTCGTCATGGGATGGCTGGCGATTGCCAAGACGCCGCTCGACGCGATACCCGACCTCACCGACACGCAGGTGATCATTCGCACCGAGTTCTCTGGCCAGTCGCCGCAAATCGTCGAGGATCTCGTCACATATCCGCTCTCGACGACACTTCTCGGGCTGCCGCGCACCAAGGCGGTTCGCGGCTTTTCGCTGTTCGGTAGCAGCTTCATCTACGTCATCTTCGAGGATGGCGTCGATCAATACTGGGCGCGTTCTCGCGTCGTCGAGGCGCTCGCTGCAAAGACCGGAACACTGCCCACGAACGCAATTCCGCAAATCGGCCCGGACGCAACCGGCGTCGGCTGGGTTTATCAGTACGCGCTCGTCGACCGCACGGGAAAACGAGATCTCTCACAGTTGAGAACACTGCAGGACTGGTTCCTGAAGTTCGAACTGGCGACGGTCCCGGGCGTCTCGGAGGTCGCGTCCGTCGGCGGCTTCGTCAAGGAATACCAGGTCCTCGTCGATCCGAACCGGCTACGCGCCTACGACATTCCCTTGAGCCGCATCAGCGAAGCCGTGCGTGCCGCCTCGAGCGAGGTCGGTGGCCGCGTCATCGAACGGGCTGAAACAGAGATGATCGTCCGCTCGACGGGATACATCCAGAACGTCCAGCAACTGAAGGATGTGGTCGTCTATTCCGCGAGCGGCACCCCCGTCGTTCTATCGGATATCGCGAACGTCATCGAAGGTCCCGAACTCCGCCGCGGCGTCACAGAGCTCGACGGCAAGGGTGAAGTGGTGAGCGGCATCATCGTCATGCGCTCGGGCGAGAATGCCTTGACCGTGATCGAGAGGGTGAAAAGAAAGATCGACACGCTCCGCGCCGGACTCCCTGATGGAGTCGAGATCGTCACCGTCTACGACCGCGCCCCGCTGATCGAAGGCGCCGTTTCCTACCTGACTCACAAGTTGATCGAGGAAGGAATCGTCGTCGCGATCGTGTGCTTCATATTTCTGCTGCACGTCCGCTCGGCGTTCGTTGCCATCATCACTTTGCCGCTCGGCGTGCTGGCGGCGTTCGTGGTCATGGCGGAACAGGGGATCACCGCAAACATCATGTCGCTCGGCGGCATCGCCATCGCAATTGGCGCCATGGTCGACGCCTCGATCGTCATGGTCGAGAATGCCCACCGGCGGTTGTCGACGATGCCCGATGTGGCGTCGGCCGCGGAACGGCGAGAAGCCGTGCTGCATGCCGCCAAAGAGGTCGGACCGGGTCTCTTCTTCTCCCTCCTCATCATCACCGTTTCGTTCCTTCCCGTATTCGCGCTGACGGGTCAGAGCTATCGCCTCTTCGCCCCGCTTGCCTTCACCAAGACATATGCCATGGCGTTCGCGGCCCTACTCTCCGTCACCCTGGTTCCAGTGCTGATGATCTGGCTCGTCAGGGGGCGGGTCCTCCGCGAGATGCAGAACCCGATCAACCGCTTTTTCGTTTCAGTCTACCGTCCGATCCTCGCGGCCGCGCTCAGGGCGAAGTGGCTCGTCGTGGCGCTGACGCTTGGCGCGGTCGCGTCGGTCGCTGTTCCGATGAGCCGCATCGGCACGGAATTCATGCCGGCACTCTACGAGGGCGAGCTTCTCTATATGCCGACGACGCTGCCCGGCGTCTCGATATCCAAAGCCAAGGAAATTTTGGCGCAGACCAACCGGCTCATATCGACCATGCCCGAGGTCGAGCGCGTGTTCGGCAAGGTTGGACGCGCCGATACGGCAACAGATCCCGCGCCAATCTCCATGATCGAGACGTGGATCAAGTTGAAGCCGAAAGAGACGTGGCGCGCCGGCTTAACGTCGAAAGACATCATCGCCGAACTCGACACCCGCACCAAGATTCCTGGCCTCGTCAACTCATGGGGCTATCCGATCAAGATCCGCATGGACATGATATCGACGGGAATCAGGACGCCGATCGGCATCAAGATCTCAGGCGGCGATCTCGCGGAGATCGAACGCATCGCATTATCGATCGAGAGTGCGGTCAAGGACGTCGCGGGCACACGATCGGCATTCGCGGATCGGGTGCAGGGCGGCAAATACATCGAGATCCGTCCGGACCGACGCGAACTTGCCCGTCGCAACATCGATCTCGCCGTATTCCAGAATGTCATCCAGACGGCACTTGGCGGTATGAAACTCGCCGAGAGCGTCCAAGGCCGGGAGCGCTATGACATCATCCTGCGCTACGATCGCCCGTTCCGTGAATCGGTCGAGCAGCTCGGTGAGATCCTCGTGCCGACGCCTGATCGTCAACACATTCCGCTGGCCGAAATCGCAGATATCCTGTTCGTCGACGGCCCCCCACTGATCCGCTCCGAGAACGCGCGGCTGACCGGCTGGGTGTTCGTCGACATCGCCGACCGCGATATCGGCGGCTACGTCGCGTCGGCGCAACAGGCAATCGCCGGCGTAATCGATCTGCCGCCGGGCTACACCATCACCTGGTCGGGACAGTTCGAGCAGTTGCTCGAGGCAAAGCAGCGCATGTCCATTGCGATACCGGCCGCGGCCGTCACGATCTTCGTACTGCTGATGCTGCACTTCGGCCGGCTCGACCGCACGCTCATCATCATGATGTCGTTGCCGTTCGGCCTGATCGGCGGCCTGTGGGCCGTCTATCTCGCGGACTACAACATGTCCGTCGCGGTCGCAGTGGGCTTCATCGCGCTCGGCGGAATTGCCGCCGAGACCGCGGTCGTCATGCTGCTCTACATCGATGCCCAAGTACGCGAGCAAGAGCCAAGAACGCTGCAGGACTTCGAAGCCGCCGTGATGACTGGCGCCGCGATGCGCGTTCGGCCGAAACTCATGACGGTATTGACCATCGTCGCCGGGCTCTCGCCCATCTTTTTCACGGAAGGACTTGGCTCCGATGTCATGCGTCGCGTCGCGTTGCCGATGCTCGGGGGCATGGCCTCGACAACAATCCTGACGCTGGTCGTCATCCCCGTTGTCTATCTGCTCTGGGTCGGAAGACACTATCGGCACACTGCGCCGCCTACGCCGGCTCGACCGGCCGTCGACATCGCGGTGACATGAGTTGGCAGATTGGACCCTTGATTTGGACCACGGGCGCGCTTCGGCCATGGGCCACGGCAGCTCCGTCGTCCGCGCTAATCGACTGCTAGATCGCAGCCACTGGAGGAGGAAGGAACCATGAAGAGACTTGCTGTAATGACCGCTATCGCCATCAGCGCCTTCTCAATCGGAGCAATTGCCGAGGAGAAGCACATGGATCATGGCGCCATGGGTCAAGGGACGATGGACCATGGGAAGATGGGCAACGGCGACATGATGCATCAGGGCGCCAAATCCGCGGAGAACGAAGCAACCGGCGTCGGTGTGGTCAACAAGGTCGACCTCGAGAGCAAGATGGTCAACATCACGCATGAGCCAATGCCGCAGCTTGGCTGGCCCACCATGACGATGGATCTAGCGACGACGAAGCAGGCGGATATCAGCGCCATCAAGGCGGGCGACAAGGTGAAATTCACGCTCAAGCTCGGACGCGACAAGCAGTATCGCATCACTGGCATCGCGCCTGCGGAGTAGGGCTGCACACACCGCTCTTTGCGGCCGCCAATAGTGCCACGAAGCAGGTTGCGCTGTGAACGCTCCAATCACGTCCGCGCGTCGCGCGAGAATTCGCAAACTTCTCGCGCCGAACATGCCTGCGCCAATGCCCACCGCAGAGAGGCTGCCGGCAAGCCCGACGCAGCCTCTCTGCGACGGGCCACGAGCCTCCGCCGCTGTTCGTCATAAACGTCGTGTGACGCACCACGCGCCGACATTACGGGCAGCGTTCCGCCGGTCGGCCACTCGGGAAATGTGCCGGCAAAAGCCGCGAGAGTGAGTTCCTTGACAAGCCCCGCGCCGTTCCCCTAAATCGCGACACCCACAGGGGGCCGTAGCTCAGATGGGAGAGCGCTGCAATCGCACTGCAGAGGTCAGGGGTTCGATTCCCCTCGGCTCCACCAATAAAATCAATCACTTAGAGAGTCTGTACAACGTCATAATTTTGCTCTGTCCCGCACATGTCCCGCAGGTCCCGCGGGCGTGAGATGCGGCAATCGGGCGCAGATTGTCGACCCTGGGTGAAAAGAGTTGCAGCGGAGCTGAGGCGCGCATGGGTGTGATCCTGAGGAGCGGCTCAACCACGCGCGCGGCATCCATGTTCGATTGCGGTTCCGCTTAGACGTGTCCCAACATGGCGGCCTGCAAATCCACGTATGGGCGTCTGCCTTGAAATCGTCGCCTCTGCAGGTTAACTTCGGAGTGTCGCTGGGCTGCAGCGATTCGTAGGATCGCTCATGATATCGGCGCTGAGACGAAGGGGGTGGCTGCGACTTGCGCTGAACGCGCTGATTGTCATTGCGTTCGTCTGTTCGCTTGGGGTAGATATTCACGTTCATGCGGCTCACGCAAGCCACGGCCATGACGCTCACAGCGCGACGGTGGCGGATGCCGGGGCGACGGCGTTTGCAAAGTCAGAGTCGAATGATGGGCCTACCGACACCCGGGACGCGCCTACGCACGCTACTTTCGGTGAGACATCGCATTGCAGTCTGGTTCTACTGGCGCCAGAGCTGCCAGTTGCTTTAAGCCCCCAAGCAATTAGCTGCCCAGGGGGCTTGACTCCACAGTCGCGTCTCATGGACCGGCGCTGGCGGCTCGATAAGCCCCCCAAAGCTCTCTCCTGACATTGTCGAACGGTCGGTGCCGGTTCTGCCGGATACATCGACCGATTACGCTGTCATGGGAGATCCTCAATGGAATTTTTACCCCACGTGCGGGGCGTGCTGATTGGCGCGCTGGCCGGCATTGCTGCGACCTTCTCGATTACGGGGGCCGCAAGCGCAGGCCGGGGCGACGAGCATTCACCTGGACTTACCGAAACAGCATCCGAGGCTGCTCGCAGCCCTCGAATTCGCGCGAGTTCGGAGAGCTATGACCTCGATGGCGCACTCAGCAACGGCACTCTCACGCTGCGGATCAGCAGCAAACCCGGTCGCCTTCCGGTCAGAGGTGCACAGATCGAGGTAATGATCGACGGTGCAGGCGGCTCCGCAACCGAGAAGCAAGACGGAACGTACACGTTTCAATCTGCTGCGCTAGCCAAGCCGGGCGACCGGGAAGTCATCGTCACGGTGAAAGACGGGTCAAATAGCGACCTGCTGATTGGAATGCTCAAGCAACGCGTCGTGGCCGGCCATGCTGAGCATCGCCATGACGAGCACGGCCATGCGCATGAGGGGGACAAGGCGAAGGCGTCAGGTAAGAAGTCCGATGATCATGCGGGACACGTCGGGCATGGCGAACAGGGTCATGCCGGCGAAGGTGCCGTCAAACTGACGCCACAGGTCATGAAGGAGTTCGGCGTCGAGGTAGAGAGGGCAGGACCCGGACCTATTGCCGATACGATCACGCGGCCGGCCGAAGTGACCTTCAATATGGATCGCTTCGCGCACGTCGTCCCGCATGTGGCGGGCATTGTGCGCTCCGTCAATGCCTCGCAAGGCGATGTGGTCACCGCAGACCAAGTGGTCGCGGTACTGGACAGCCGCGAATTGGCAGAAGCCAAGTCGGCCTATCTGTCGGCGCTGGAGCGCCTTGAGCTGGCGAGAAGCGAGTTCGACAGAGCCGAGGAGCTGCGAACAAGAAATATCACCTCGGAGAAATCCTATCTCGCCAGCCGCTCTGCTCATGCAGAAGCGCGCATCGCGATGCGCGGCGCAAAACAGAAGCTCAACTCCATGGGCGTCAGCGATGCTGTGCTGGAGCGACTGGCCAGGGAGCCGGACGCCATCCTCAACCGGTACGAGTTGCGCGCGCGGCTCGGCGGGACAGTCGTCAAGCGCCATCTTGTCCAGGGCGAGTATGTACCAAGTGACAGGGAGGCTTTCACCGTCGCGGACCTGTCGACAGTCTGGATCAATATCAGTCTCTATGCGGCCGATCTCGCCAAGGTGACTGCCGGACAGCGTGTCCATCTGGAAACTGAAACGGGAGATACTGCTTCGGGAACGATTTCCTTCGTCACTCCGGACGTCGCCGAAGCAACCCGAACTGCAACGGCCAGGGTCGTTCTGGCAGGCACATCACGAAGCTTCCGGCCGGGCATGTTCATCAAGGCATCGATCGAAACCGGCCAGATGGACGCCGCCGTTCGCATTGCAGGCGCGGCAATTCACAAGCATGACGACAAGGATGTTGTTTTCACGCGCGAAGGAGAAGCATTCAAGCCGAGACCCGTAAAGCTTGGCAGGCGCAATGGTCAATACGTAGAGATCGTTTCCGGACTGCATGCCGGTGAAGAGATCGCGACCAAAGGCTCGTTTCTCATCAAGTCGCAGCTCTCCAAGGCGAGCTTCGGCGACGGCCACAATCACTGAGGATCGAGCCAATGCGCAAACTTCTCGAGGGCCTCCTCAGACAGAGGCTCCTGGTCTGCGTGCTCGCCATCGGCGTGCTCGCGGCAGGATTCCAGGCCTACCGCGACTTGCCGGTCGATGCGTTTCCCGACGTGTCGCCGACACTCGTCCAGATCTTCACTGAGACCCAGGGCCTCGCGCCTGAGGAGGTGGAGCGGTATGTCACCTATCCCGTCGAAGTAGCAATGGCCGGACTGCCCGGACTGAAGCAGGTACGCTCGATTTCGAATTTCGGGCTTTCGGTCGTCAACGTGTATTTCGAGGACGCGACCGACATCTACTTCGCGCGCCAGCTCGTCGGCGAACGCCTGCAGGTTGCACGCGACCAGATTCCGCCGGGCTTCGGCGAGCCGGAAATGGGACCGATCACCACCGGCCTCGGACAGATTCTGTTCTATTTTGTCGAGGATGAGACGGGCAAGCGCAGTGCCGAGGCAGTGCGCGAGATCCAGGACTGGATCATCAAATTCAACCTGCAGACGGTTCCGGGCGTCACTGAAGTGCTTTCGCTCGGCGGTCAGGTCAAGCAATTCCACGTCAATGTGCGCCCGGACGCCCTGCTGCAGTACAAGCTTGATATTGGCGACGTCGTAGCGGCGGTGAAGGTCAACAATGGCAATATCGGCGCACAGTATATCGTCAAGAACTCGGAGCAATT
>JAGRKS010000134.1:22488-22899 GCA_020442185.1 Hyphomicrobiaceae bacterium | reverse complement strand
GCGTGAAATTGTCGGTGGTGAAATTGGCCAGCGTGGTGTTCTGGAAGACGACGAGGTCGCGCCAGTTGTTGCCGCCGCCGTTGGGGTCGATCTGCAGGATGACGTCGCTGCCGGACTGGATGAGTTGCAGGAACCCGACGGACGGATCGAACGGGTTGGTCGAGCCGTCCCAGCCGGTGAGAGAGCTGTTGATGACACTGTTGAGGTTGATGACATCGCCGCCGAAGCCGGGCGCGAAGTCGGTGATGATGGCGGCGGCGTAATTCGTGCTGGTTGAATTCGTCGAGCGGATATCGACCTCGTCACGGCCGGAGCCGAGTGTCAGCGTATGGTCTGCCGCTCCAGAATTCTGCAGATAGACCTGGATGTAATCGTCCCCGGCACCCGCGTCGACGGTGTCGGCGCCGGTCG
>JAGRKS010000134.1:0-22337 GCA_020442185.1 Hyphomicrobiaceae bacterium | reverse complement strand
CGCCTTCGAGGCGGTCATTGTCGGCACCGCCCTGCAGGTCGTCGTTGCCGGCGCCGCCATAGAGTGAGTCGATTCCGGCTTCGCCGATCAGCGTGTCGTTGCCCGCTTCGCCGCGCAGAGTATCGTTGCCTTCGCGGCCATAGACCGTGTCGTCGCCCGGACCGGCGAAGACGGTGTCGTTGCCCGCCAGTGCGTCGATGGTGTCGGAGTTCACCGTGCCGTTGATCGTCTCGCCGTTCGCCGTCCCCAATGTATCGACGACGCGCACGCTGATTGTCTGAGTGTCGGTGTCGGTGCCATTGGATGTCGCGGTCACCTCGACGACATAGTTGTTGTCACCGTCGGAATCGGCGGGGCTCGTGAGGTCCGGGGGAGCGTTGAAGGTAAGCGCGCCGGTATTGGGGTCGATGCTGAAATCGGCCGCGTCCGCCCCGCCCGTGATCGCATAAGTGACGATGTCGCCATCGCTATCGATGGCGCTGACCGTCGTCACGTTGGTCGAGAACTCCAGGACCGAAAACGTGTCGGGTGATGTTATGATCGGCGGCTGCGGATCGGTCGCGCCGGTGAAGTTCGCGATGGTCGTGCGTTCCTGCAAGGTCAGGCCAGCCAGGGCTTCCGGGTTTAGTGTTTCGAGCCCCGGAATGACCCCCTGGATTGCGGCCAGATCGCTTTGTTGCGAAACGAAATGCAGGAACGAGACGGTCTCGCCCGGCTGCAGCGTAAACGTGTGGCTGAAGGTGATGGTGTCACCCGAGGTTGTCGCGGAGGACGGCGTCAACGTACCGTCGCCGTAGAGGTGCAGGACCGCCGGATCGCCGGAATTCGCAACGTCGTCGTTGGCGATCCAGGTGTCGGCGGTCGTGTAGGTCGTGTCACCCGACGACGTGCCGACGACATTGAAACTACTGTCGTTGCCAGAGTTCGTGCTGATCGTCAGCGTGAAGGTTTGGGCGCTGCCTGAGGTGTTGGTGATGGTTTCGAGATAGCGGGCCCAGCCGTCTGACGCGGACACATAGACCTTCCGCGTCACGTCGAAGACACCGATCGTCGACGACATTACGACCTGCCGGCCGCCCAGTTCCGTCGATTGCGTACTCGAAGGGAAAAAAGCGCCGCTGATCTGCAGGTTCAGGCCGACATCGAAGGCATCGCTCGAGCCGTCCGAGATGGTGCCGTTGTCCTGGATGTCCCAAAGATAGCCGTCACCGTCGGTGAGATTCGTAGGCATTTCAATAACTCCCGCAAGCCGCAATATGGTGGTCCGGGTCAGATCAAGCCGGAGCCAGCCGACGATCAAAAGTCAGTGAGAAATATTTCGAGCATAATGCACATCAAGTTGCAGATCAAACGATGTCGACGAACTTTCTCGGATTAACCTTCCATCGGGGGCCAGGGCGCCCGGGCGGAAGGATGGGGTGCCGCTGCAATTCTTGCTGCGTCGGGTTGGCGCTGATTGTACCGTCTGGTGCCCGACATGATTGCCATCGGCGGCGCGAGAGAAGGAACGGGGCCGGCATGAGCTTTCGTTGCAGCATCGGCACGCGAACATACCGGTTCGATGATCTGAAGATGCTGCTGGCCAAGGCGACACCGCTGCGCTCGGGCGATCAGCTCGCCGGCATCGCGGCTGAAAGCGCCGAGGAGAGTGTCGCCGCGCGCATGGCGCTGGCCGATCTGCCGCTGACGAGGTTTCTCAACGAGACTGTCATCGCCTACGAGACCGACGAGGTGACGCGGCTGATCGTCGATACGCACGACGACGCGGCGTTTCGCCAGATCGCCAGCCTCACCGTCGGCGGCTTTCGCGACTGGCTCTTGTCGCACGCCACGACGATGGCCCGCTTGCAAGCGATCGCACCGGGCGTCACACCGGAGATGGCGGCTGCCGTCAGCAAAATCATGCGCAATCAGGACCTGATTTCGGTCGCGCGGAAGTGCCGTGTGGTGACGCGGTTCCGCAATACGATCGGACTGCCCGGCACGATGGCGGTGCGCCTGCAGCCCAATCATCCAACCGATGATGCGCGCGGCATCGTGGCGGCGATCGCCGACGGACTGGCCTACGGTTGCGGTGATGCCGTGATCGGCATCAACCCGGTGTCCGACAACCTGAACCAGCTCGCAGAACTCCTGAAGATGCTCGACGGGCTGATCCATGGACTGGAGATCCCGACGCAGGGCTGCGTGTTGACGCACGTGACGTCGACCATCGAACTCGTCGATCGCGGCGCTCCTGTCGATCTGGTCTTCCAGTCGGTCGCCGGAAGCGAGGCGGCGAACCGCTCGTTCGGCGTCGATCTCGCCGTGCTCCGGGAAGGGCAGGAGGCGGCGCGCGCGCTGAAGCGCGGGAGCATCGGCGACAATGTCATGTACTTCGAGACCGGGCAGGGGTCGGCGCTGTCTGCCAATGCGCATCACGGCGTCGATCAGCAGACGCTCGAAGCGCGCGCCTATGCGGTCTGCCGCGCCTTTGCGCCGCTGCTCGTCAATACCGTCGTCGGGTTCATCGGACCCGAGTATCTCTACGACGGCAAGCAGATCACGCGTGCCGGGCTCGAGGATCACTTTTGCGGCAAGCTGATGGGCGTGCCTCTCGGTTGCGACATCTGTTACACGAACCACGCCGAAGCAGACCAGGACGACATGGACACGCTGCTGACGCTGCTCGGTGCCGCCGGCGTAAATTACATCATGGGCGTGCCCGGCGCCGACGACGTGATGCTGAACTACCAATCGACCTCGTTCCACGATCAGCTCTATATCCGCGAAGTCCTGGGCCTGGCACGGGCGCCCGAGTTTGCGGCCTGGCTCGCAGCACGTGGCATAGCGGACGCAGAAGGGGCGCTGCTCGCCACCGATCGCGCCGCACGTCTTTTCGGCCCGCTGATGGAGGTGGCGCCGTGACGTCGGATGACATCTGGGCCCGCTTCGTCACGTTGACGCCTGCCCGCATCGCGCTCGGCCGGGCGGGTAGCGGCTTGCCGACGGTCGAGACGTTGAAGTTCGCGCTGGCTCATGCTCAGGCGCGCGACGCGGTGCATGCCACGTTCGCGGCAGCCGACGTTGCAGCGCAGATCGAGGCGCTCGAACTCGGCGTACCGATCCTCTCCGCAGCGAGCCGCGCGGCATCTCGACAGTCGTATCTGCTGCGGCCGGATCTTGGCCGGCAGCTCGATGCCGATAGCCGTGAAGCAATCGCAGCACGAGCCCCGACCCACGGTTGCGATGTGGCCCTCGTGATCGCCGACGGGCTATCGGCCACGGCGATCAATGCGCATGCGGCGGCTATGGTGGCGGCGCTCGAGCCGCACATGAAGCGCCATGGCTGGCGGCTTGGGCCGTTGGTGATCGTGTCGCAAGCTCGTGTCGCGATCGGCGACGAGATCGGGGCGTTGCTCGGTGCGCGCCTCGTGCTTGTGATGATCGGTGAGCGCCCGGGCCTCTCGTCGCCGGACAGTCTCGGTCTTTATCTGACATATGCGCCGCACCCGGGGCGCACGGATGGCGAGCGCAATTGCATCTCGAATATCCGTGGCGCCGGCATGAGCGTGGACGAGGCGGCACATCGCGCTGCATGGCTGATGCGTGAAGCGCTGCTGCGCGGCATGACAGGCGTTGCATTGAAGGACGAAAGCGACGGCCACCTGCCGGCCTCGCGCAATGTGGCGCGCATGATCACCGATGCGGGCCAGTAGCCCATTGCGCGGCGATGTCGGCCCTGTCACGCGGCGGCATGCCTTCGGGACCGGACGACGGTTCTCGGCTTCTGGCCGAGTGTCTCGCGCAAGTACCAGCGCAACATCAGCACGTATGCGAGGTCTGATTGCGTCGAAGAGACGCCCATGCGCCAGTGGCCGTCATTATGGCGAAAGAGTCCGATTGCGACGGCTTTCGGCTCCCGCTGTTCCAGAGTACGCGCCGCCTCCAGTAGTGCAGCGAGGTGGGTGTCGAGCTCGGCGTTCTCCGCTGACCGCCTGAGATGGGAGACGACAAGCTCGAGGGCAGGTCGTCCGCTGACGCGTTGTTCGCCGCGCTGCTCGGCCCCGGGTGGCTCGAAGAGGAACAGTGTCTTCTCCATCAGGGTCCGCTCAGCGACGAGGTCGAGTTCCCAGTGCATGCCGTCAGTCGCGGCTGGAACGAGTACGATGGCGCAGGCGTCAGCGGCAAGGTTTCGGATGATGTTCTTCCAACGGTCCGCTTCGGGTCCGACGTCGAGCCTGTTCAGTCGGGGTGACGATGTCCAACTCGGCGAGGGCTCCTGATCCACGACGCCCTTGGCGACGCCCCATCGCATGACGGCGGCGGGGTCGTCGCTCAAGCCCGCGACAGGACCGTGGAACGATCCTTCCTCGACCATCAGCGTGTCGAGGTTGGAACGCTCGATCCGAAGTGGGTTCCGAGGCGTCAGCCGAACCAGGCGTGCAAGAAGCGGGATGTCGGCTGGTTTCAGCAAATCCTTATCTGACGAAAACGGCCGGAGAAACAGAACCGGCTGGCGATGATCGACATCGATGAGCTCCCAGAGCGAGGTGCGGACGAGCCGGCGAGCCGCCGCGCGGAAAACGTTTCCCAAAAACGCGTGCAGGGAAATGACAAAGAGCACGAATGCGAAGAATGTCACTGCCCAATGCAGAGGGCTGTCCGGGCATTCCACCGGAACAGAAAACGACGCCGCATTATCACGACAAAACTGCCCGGCAAAGCGCAGAGCCGCGGGCGAATTGCCCGGCAGAAATGCAATCGCACCGAACATCGTCAGAAAGAAGAAACTGGAAATTCCGAACGAGATATTGGCTGCGGCATTGCGCCAGCCACGCGAAAAGCTCGCCGCTGCGGGCCGGCCCATCATTTGCAGCAGGCTGCGATGAGACAGCAGGCCGAAGTTCAGCGGCGCTACAAGGTGGCGTTCGTTGCGCTCCAATCTGAAGATGCGCCAGGACCCGGCGATCGTGTTCACAGCCAGGAGAAGGAGAGGCAGGCTCGATAGCGCCGCGACGACGATGTAGCCGGGGTCTGCCATGACGCGCCGGACGGCTCCGAGGCGTAGCCCGATTTCGACGAGGAGGATGAAGCCGAAGAGCAGGACGACGATTGATGCCCAGTACTTGCGGCTGGCCATGCGCAAGGCGATCAAATAGCCGACGATGAGATTGATGGCCGACACCAGGACCATCGCGGAAACGAATTCAGGACTCTCCACGCTCCGAGGCGTCACCGGTGCCCCCTTGTCGGCGAGTTCCTGCAACTTGCCTTCGATGCCGCTGGTGCTGCCGAAGACGGCAACGGCGACGAAGCCGATGACCGACATGAACACGAAGAACTGCAGCAGGATCTGCACCGGGGCCGCCGCACGTGCCGTCGCCTCGAGTGGGTCGAGATCTCGCATTATGGTCATGGCATTCCCCCTCAACCGATCCGACGTGCGAACCTGATAGCGGTCGATGGGTTGCGTATAGGGCGGCAGCACGCGTGCTGACAATGAGAGTTCTCGGGGAACGGTTCGATCGGGGGACGCGAACCGTCCAGATGGAGGGGGCTGCCCGCGGCGTACCGCTCAAGATCGCGACACCTGCTGTGTCACGATGTGGTTTGATGCCGCTCAGGGGTGGCGCTCGCCCCTGTTGCGGGCGTTGCGCCTCCAGCACTCGGGGCCGCCGTAGCGGTCCGTGATGACGCGACCTCCGATATGTTTGTGCGGGTGCGATGGCGCCCAACAGGTACGCTTCATGCAGGCCCTCGAAGGCAACGATGAGGGAACTCATCATGGGATGTGTTCCATGGGCCGGATTCGGCTTGCGAGCTACGGGGCCACAAATCGCGCCTGAATGACCTCGCCGTGCGGATCCTTGCCGGTGACGGCGATCCTCGCGCCCTTGGGGAGTGCCGCATCGAGTGTCGCCGAAAGCGTCGTGCCCTCGGCCTTGAGTTCGACAATGCGTGTCCCGGCTTCGGTCTGAATGACGGCCTTGAAGCGCGAGCCGGTGACCTCGAGCGGATCGTGATCCTCGCTCATGTGGAACACGAGTGACGTCCCCGACAACACCATCTCGACGCCATGGTGGTCGGCCGTTTCGACGAACTGGCCGCCATGTTTGGCGCGATGCGCGGAGTCGTCCTGCTTCTGCGCCGAATGATCATGCCCCTTGCCGTGTTTGTGGTCGTTGCCAGCAGCGGACGGGAGCGGCGAGGCGGCTACGGCGATCGATGCGGCGAAGGCGATGAGGACGTTCCTGTTCATGCGAAGTCTCCAATTCTGAAGGTTGCGCGATGGAGGCTCAATAGGCCTCGATGGGTGCGGCCGTGGCTGTGGGTGTGGCGTCGTGCTCGGCGATGAGGCGCTCCAGCGGTGCCCTGCCGAACCAGAGGAAGAGCAACGGAGTCAGCACCGCGTCGATCAATGTTGCCGAAACCAGTCCGCCGAAGATGGTAACGGCAAGAGGATGCAGGATCTCGCGTCCCGGCTCGTCGGCGGAGACCATGAGGGGAATGAGAGCGAGGCCGGCGCACAGCGCGGTCATCAGGACCGGAGTCATGCGCTCCAACGAACCGCGCACGACGAGGTCGCGGCCGAAGGACTCGCCCTCGTAGAGTGCCAGATTGATGTAGTGGCTGATCTTGAGGATGCCATTGCGCGCCGTGATCCCAGCAAGCGTGATGAAGCCGATGAGGCTCGCGACCGAGAACGGAAGTTGCCACAGCCACAGTGCCGCCACGCTGCCGATGAGCCCGAGCGGGATTGCAGTCAGCACGATGCCGGCGAGTATCGTCGACCGATAGCGGCTGTAAAGAACGAGGAAGATCAACGCAAGAGATATGATCGACAGAAGCCCGATCGTCCGCGTCGCTTCCTCCTGCGCCTGAAACTGCCCCTCGAGGCGGACGACATAGCCGGGCGGCATCTCCGTCTCGACCATGATGCGGCGGATGTCCGCGATGATGGCCGCCATGTCGCGCTCACCGTCGCCATTGGCCGAGACGACGATGCGGCGCTGCTGGTTCTCGCGCAGAATCTGGTTGGGACCTTCGGCTTCAGCAATTCGAGCAAGTCTGCCAAGCGGCACATAGCCCATCGGTGTGGCGACGAGAGCCTGACCAAGCCCGCTCGTGGAGCGACCGTCGTCGCTCAGACGCATCACGACGTCGAAGCGACGGTTGCCTTCGACGATCTGCGAAACCGTCCGGCCATTCGTGAGATCGGCGAGTGTGGCTGTCAGCTCCGGTGGCTTGACGCCGTAGAGCGCCGAGCGTTCGTAGTCCGGAATGACCTGTAGCTGTGGAATGAGAACCTGCTTCTCTGTCTGCAGGTCGACGATGCCGGGCACCGCCGACAGGCGCGACTGCATCGCGGCCGCCAGCGTTCGCAACCTGTCGAGGTCGTCACCGAAGATTTTGACCGCGATCTGGGCACGCACGCCGGAAAGCATGTGGTCGAGGCGGTGGCTGATCGGTTGGCCGATTCCAATCGCGGCCGGCAAAACGGAAAGCGCCGCACGGATGTCGGCGTAGACCTCCTCACGGGGCCGCTTGGAGCGCACCAGATCGATATCGACTTCCGTAACGTGAACGCCCTCGGCGTGCTCGTCGAGCTCGGCGCGGCCGGTGCGGCGGCCCACACTCTTGACCTCTGCCACCTTCAGCACGAGGCGCTCGGCAAGCGTGCCGAGCCGGTCGGCCTCGGCGAGCGAGATGCCGGGATTGTAGACGACGGAAACGAGTACCGTTCCCTCGTTGAAGGCGGGCAGAAACGAACGGGGGAGCTGCGCGGCAAGCGCGCCCGCCATGATAACGCCCGCTGCGACCATCCCGACAACAAGGCGCGGACGCGCGAACGTTGCGTTGAGCAGCGCCCTGTTGCCTCGCTTCAGCACGCGCACGAGGCCGGTATCGTGCTGGTCGCCCGTCGGCGTATGCAACATGAAGTAGCACAATGCCGGCGTCAGTGTGATGGAGGTGATGAGACTTGCGAGGATCGCGACGATGTAGGCCACACCCAATGGCCGGAACAGCTGGCCTTCAAGCCCCTGCATGGCGAACAGAGGAACGAACACCAGGACGACGATCGCGGTTGCGTAAACAATCGATGAGCGAACTTCGTGGCTCGCATTGAGGACGACGATCAGCTTCGGCTGCGGATGCGGTGAGACGGCATTGAGCTTGAGACGCCGCAAAACGTTCTCGACGCCGACGACGGCATCGTCCACGAGTTCGCCGATCGCGATGGCGATGCCGCCGAGGGTCATCGTGTTGATCGACAATCCAAAGGCATGAAACACGACGACGGTGATGAAGATCGACATCGGGATTGCGGTGAGCGAGATGAACGTCGCCCTCCAGTTCAACAGGAACAGGATGAGGATCAATGCGACGACGACTGCGGCTTCCAGTAGAACGGACTTCACGTTGGCGATCGAAGTCTCGATGAATGTGGCCTGCCGGAACTGGACACTGTTGGCTGTGACCCCGTCCGGCATGGTGCGTTGAATCTTGTCGAGAGCTGCCTCGACTTGTTGTGTGACGGCCACGGTGTCGGCCTGCGGCTGCTTCTGCACGCCGATGATGACGGCTTCCTCGCCCTGGAAGCCAGCATCGCCTCGCTTGACGCGCGGGGCGAACGCGACGCTGGCAACCTGCCGGAGCATGATCGGCCGGTTGTTCTTCACGGTCACGACGAGGTTCTGCAGGTCTTCGAGGCGCGTCGTTCGACCGATGTTGCGGATAAGGTACTCGCGCGCATGCTGGTCGATGAAGCCACCACCCGCGTTGGTGCCGAAGCCGCGTGCCGCCTCCTCGATCATGTCCGGCGTGACGCCGAGGCGCTGCATGGCGATGAGATCAGGGGTAATGCGGTATTGGCGCACGTCGCCGCCGATCGGGATGACCTGTGCAACGCCCGTGATCGTCAGCAGCTGCGGCCGGATCACGAAGTCGGCGATTTCGCGCAGCTCCATGGGCGAGACCGTTTTGCCCGTTATGGCGATCAGCATGATCTCACCCATGATGGAGGAGATCGGCCCCATATGCGGCTGCACACCTTGCGGCAGTTGCGTAGCGACCGTTGCCAGACGTTCGGCAACGAGCTGTCGGTTGCGGTAGATGTCGGTCCCCCAATCGAACTCCACATAGACGATCGAGAGGCCGACGGACGAGACGGACCGGAGCCGGATCACCCCCGGCATGCCGTTGAGTGCCGTTTCCATTGGATACGTGACCAGTTGCTCGACTTCCTGCGGGGCGTATCCTTCAGCCTCAGTAAGCAGCGTGACCGTCGGTCGGTTGAGGTCTGGAAATACGTCGACCGGTAGGCGCGGCAACAGGTAGGTTCCATAGGACGCCAGGAGTAGCGAGCCGACGATCACGAACATTCGCTGTGACAGACTGAGCGCGACCAATGCCTTGAACATGGGGGCGCTCCTCTCAGCGGATCTGGTTCACGAGGGGGGCGCCCTCGACGATGATCTGGTCGCCTGGCTTCAATCCCGATTCTGCAATGACCCGCTCACCATCGAGATCGCGCGTGCGGACGGCGACGGGCATGTAGCGCTCGGGCTCCAGACGCTTGAATGCCACCAACTGCCCATTGGGTGCCTGGGCGATCGCACTGCGTGGAATGATCAGGCCGGCGACAGGTTCGCCCTTCTCGACGAGAACCTTGACCGGGCTACCTATGCTCAGTGCTTCATTGGACTTGTCGACGCGGAACTGCAGCACGGTGGCCTGCTGTTGCAGGGCGCGGCTTCGGCCGATGAACGTCAGGGCGAACAACTCGCCATCCGACGTGCGGGCCCGAGCCTTGGCGCCCGACGGATCCATGCGCGGATCAAACGATATGGCTTCGACCCAGAGACTTTCGGGATCGACGATATTGAACAGGGTGTCGGCCGTCGTGACCACCTGCCCGGCCACCACGCGCACCTCGGCAATGACGCCGTCGACCGGCACAATGAGTTTCTCCGGCTCATTGCGCGCTTCGGTCAATGCCTTGCGCCGGGCCTCGAGACCATTGCGCTCGATCGCCAGATCTTCGAGGCTTGCAGCATTGACGACCCCCTTGTCGACGAGCCGCTGCTGACGCGCGATGCGGGCCTCCAGCACGCCGATGCGTTGAGCGAGGTCGCCCGCAGTCTGGCGGACGTCCGAAGCGTCGATCGGCGCGAATGCCGGCTCGACATTGGCCAGAACCTGCCCCTTCTTGACGCGCTGCCCCAGTGCCGGCAACCCCTCGGCGGTCGCCAGGATGCGGCCACCGATCGTGCTCTGCACGAGCCCGGAGCGGTTCGGGTCGGCGATGACGCGCCCGATCAGGCGATCAGCGCTGCGCGCGGTCTCGGTTGCCAGTACGCGCGTGCGAATGGCAAGCAGTCGCTGCGTCGGCTTCGGCAGGAACAACACGCCATCCGGCAATCGTCGCGGGGCATTGCCCTGGGCCAACGCTGTCCCGCCCTCGCCATGATCGTGTCCGGGGCCAGCCCAAGCGACACCAGCACCCAGCACCGCGACGAGCCCGATGATGCCGAGCATCAATCCGGCTCGGCCGCGCACGAAGGCGCCGATCAGCAAGCCCAACGCCAAGCCGAGGCCGGCAAGCAACGGGGCGTTGGAGAGCTGCTGCATCGACGCATCGATGCCGCTGGTGAGCTTCGAGATCAGCGTGACGTCGCCGTGCGGACTTTGAGCACGACCTGCCTTCTCGTCGCGATGGTGGTCGGCATGATCGTGGTCGTAGGTTGCGTGGTCTGAATGGCTCCGCCCCGGAATGTTCTTCAAGATCCCGATCAGCAAATCGCTGCGCCCGCCATGATCGATGGTGGCAATCACCTCGTGGTCACCATGCCTGTTCAATATCGGTGACTGGAGCAAGTAAGTCCCGTCCGGCTGCGGCTTTGCTAGCGCCGTCTCGCCGCCGACGGTCATCTCGATCCTCGCGTCGGGGACCGGCGACGTATCGGTGGTGCGGTCGAGGTAGATGGTGAGCTTGCCGTCCTCGAGGATGCCGACCAGTTCATAGCCCTCGGAGACAGCGACGACTCTGGGGCTTGACGGAGCGATGGCGCTGGTCGGCTCCGGCCCATGATCGTGTCCAGGGCCGGCCGAAACGGCGGTCGACGTTGCGGCCATCGCGGCCAGCGTCAACACGCCGGCGAGGCGGGTGCGAATAATGCGGAGCATGTGGGTAAACCTCTAACGGCTTGCGTACGCTGGGCCCACGCGGAACCCAGCTGGCGACGGTGCGTCAGAGGCGAGCTATAGGGGGACGGTCGAACGACGGGGAGCGCAATCCTGCTGAGCGTTCGTTCGCCGGGCGAGCGCGGCGCAGTCCCGTCAACGAGTGTGAGATGATCTTGGACGTCGGCACAACGAATGCAATGATGCAATGTGTATGATCACACGTCTGATGGTGTGCCGGGCCGCCGTCGTTTCCTTCATGCTCGGCGTCGTCAGCGTACTCGTGACAATCGAGGATCGCCGCAACACAAGCAGCCTCATTCCCTGTGTCGTGGCTGGTGTGGACGGTGTGGACGTGACCGAGCGATGCATGCGCCGTGCGAAGAACAAGCTCGACGGAGATAGCGTTGACGACGGCAAAGCACACGACTGCGATCACCGCGCGACGCAGTGTCATCCATGTCGGGACTGTCCGCCAACGACGTGTCATGCCTTCGACTTTCCAACGACCACAGAGGCAGTAGACCGTGTTTCGATGACGACATCAAGCCCGCAGGGCGACTTCCGCGCAAGCGTTGTCTGATAGCGTCGTCGGCACGCGTTGAACCAGCGCAGCGATCTGACACCGGTTCTGAATTCCTGGGAATGGAAGTTCAATTCAAGGTTTCAGAGCAGGCCTGCCGGAAGATCTGCACGGAAGAATTGGGGAACAAACCGGCCAGCAGTGTCGCGACAGCAAGGTCCGGCGAGGGCAACAAGGGGCGCAGAGCAACCCCAATCTGCGATCGATAGAACCGATCACGCAGGACGCCATCCTAACGTTCCGCCAAGTTCAAACAGCCTGCCAGGCTCGCCCGACACGGCTTGCAGACATCGGCGCAACCACATTGTGGACGACGGCAACCAGGATGAACGAACTACGCGAATTGAGACGTGCCATCATCTTACGGTTTTTCGGTGAAGTCGCTTAGATTTCGGTTACGCGTTCCTGCCTCGTTGGGCTCGGCAAGACCAGACTGATGAGTCCGCGTTGAAAGCAGTTTTGCAGTGTTGCAGTATCGCAGTTTAGAGTGCTTATTCGGGCATGCAAAGCGGACGCGACCCCTGTTCGTTCCAGCCGAGGCAGAAGTCATCCTGCTAGGTCAGATGCTGAATGAAGATACATTGTTCCAATGTGCAGACGAAAGCACTACCTGCCACTTGATTTTTGTTAAGACATCTTTCGCGGCCATGCGCAGTCTGGCGGAGCAACAAGGCTCGACAAATGCAAGACATCCGTGATCTCTCGTGCAAGCGACTTCCTTGGCAGGCGCTGCTCAGCGCGATTGCGGCCTTGTTTTTGGTTGCCACGTCTGCCGGGCCGTCCACCGCGCAGTCCGCGCTTCTCAAGCGCTATCTTGGCGAGGTTCCTGCGGGTGAACTCGTCGCGGGCGCTGACGCCTACGGTCCGCTGCGCACGGACCTTCCGGTTGCGCCGATCCTCAAGGGCGGACAGCCGATGGGCTGGGCCTTCATAACGTCCGACTTTGTCGGGACGACCGGCTATTCAGGCAAGCCCATCCATGTATTGGCAGCAATTGGCGATGACGCGGTGCTGAAGGGTGTCAAGCTGGTCAAACACTCCGAACCAATCGTCCTCATCGGAATTCCCGATGCCAAAGTGAAAACACTGACGGCTTCCTACGCGGGCCTTGATCTCAAAAAGGAGGCGGAAGCGGGCGGCTCTGCGCACGACCTCAACATCATTTCGGGCGCCACTGTCACGGTCATGGTCATCGACGACTCGATCGTGCGCTCAGGGCTGAAGGTTGCGCGAGCGTTGGGCCTTGGCGGTCTCAGCAAGAATACGGCTGACTCCGGTCCCACCATAAAGATAAATCCGGATGCGAAAGTTGCGGAAGATTGGCTTTCGCTCGTCGGGAACGGTACCGTGCGGCGGCTTTCGCTCGATGTGGGCCAGGTCAATCAGGCCTTCGCGGCAATGCCCGACAAGCGTGCGGCGGAGCGCGCAATTTTAGGGCCGCCCGATGCCGTCTTCATCGATATGTATACGTCCCTCATCAGCCTTCCCGCGATTGGCCGAGCGGTGCTGGGGCCGCAAGAACAGAAGAACCTCACACAATGGCTGAGGCCGGGAGACCACGCCATCGTCGTGGGCGGCCGTGGCAAGTTCTCGTTCAAAGGCTCCGGTTACGTTCGCGGCGGCCTGTTTGACCGGATCCAGCTCATTCAGAATGACATTTCGGTGCGCTTTCGCGACAAGGATCATCGCAGGCTGGGCCAGATTGCCAGCCCCGGAGCGCCGCAGGCGCTATCTGAAATCGATCTGTTTCGCATCCCGGCGGCCTCGGGATTCGACCCAGCAAAGCCTTGGCGTTTGCAGTTGCTTGTCCAGCGTGATGTCGGCCCGACCGAGCGTCTCTACACCACATTCGATCTCAACTATGAACTGCCGGATGCGTTCCTCGTCAGGTCCGCACCACAACACACCCCAACACGCCCGGTCGACACCGCGGATCAGGACGCTGAGCGTGCGGCAAAGGCAGCACTCTGGCAGCGCATCTGGCGGGACCGCGCTGTTGAAATCGGTTTACTGCTCTTCATGCTCATGGTCTTGAGCGGAGCCTTCTTCTTTCAGATGGTGCTGACCCGATCGGCTGAACGCACCTTCTGGTTCCGCATGGCATTTCTGACCGTCACACTCGTCTTCATCGGCTGGTACGGCAATGCGCAGCTTTCAATCGTCAACTTGATGGCGCTACTCGGTTCGTTCCAGACCGGGTTTACATGGGAGACGTTCCTGCTCGACCCCATGGTGTTTCTGCTGTGGTTCTCTGTCGCCGCGGCGTTGATCTTGTGGGGTCGCGGGGCCTACTGCGGTTGGCTGTGCCCATTCGGTGCGCTTCAGGAAATCACCAACCGCATCGCACGCTACTTGGGCGTCAAGCAATGGGAAGTCCCCTGGACCCTCAATGAGCGCCTGTCTGCAATCAAGTATCTCATTTTCCTCGGCCTAGCAGGCGTTGCACTGGCTTCCATCGACCGAGCCGAACAGATCGCGGAGGTCGAGCCCTTCAAGACAGCGATCGTCCTGAAATTCGATCGCGCATGGCCCTTCGTGCTCTACGCCCTCGTGCTGCTTGGCATTGGTCTCTTCGTCGAACGATTCTACTGCCGCTACCTTTGTCCGCTAGGCGCTGCTCTCGCCATACCAGCGCGCCTGAGAACCTTCGACTGGCTCAAGCGCTACCGCGACTGTGGCAACCCCTGCAAAGTCTGTGCAAACGAATGCCCTGTCGATGCGATCAATCCCATTGGCGAGATCAGCCCGAACGAGTGCATCAACTGCATGAACTGCCAGGTGCTCTACCAGTCTAAGACCAAGTGCCCAGCCGTGATCAAGAAACTCAAGAGACAAGGCGTCTTGCCCAAGACCGCACAGGCCATTGCTGCTGAGTGATCACAATTGACCACCGCCCAAGGAGGAAGACATGTCTGACAACAACCGAACAGCAAAGATCAGCCGACGCACACTTCTTGCAACGACCGCGGGCGGCGCAGCTGCCGCCACCCTCGTTGCCCAGGGCGGATTTTCATCGGGCGGTGGTAGCGGGGCCGCCCACGCCGAGTCCGCATCCAAGTTTCATCTCAAGCCGGGCGAACTCGACGAATATTACGGCTTCTGGTCATCCGGCCAGACTGGGGAGCTCCGAATCATTGGCGTCCCATCCATGCGCGAGTTCATGCGCGTGCCGGTCTTCAACCGCTGCTCTGCCACGGGATGGGGCCAGACCAACGAGTCGATCAAGATCTTGACCGATGGCATGAGTCAGAGAACCAAGGACTACCTTGCGGCCAACGGCAAGAAAATCCACGACAACGGCGACTTGCACCACGTGCATATGTCATTCACCGAAGGCAAGTATGACGGTCGCTATCTGTTCATGANNACAAGGCCAACACGCGCGTCGCCCGAGTGCGTTGCGATGTCATGAAGCCAGACAAGATCATCGAGATCCCCAACGCAAAGGCGATTCACGGCTTGCGTCCACAGAAGTGGCCCCGCACAAACTACGTCTTCTGCAACGGCGAGGACGAGGGCCCAATGATCAATGACGGCCAGATTCTCGACAGCCCTAAGGACTACGTGAACTTCTACACCGCCATCGACGCCGACAAGATGACCGTGGCGTGGCAGGTGTTGGTATCGGGCAACCTGGACAACACAGATGCCGACTACGACGGAAAGTACGCATTCTCGACGAGCTACAACTCCGAAATGGGCATGAATACCGGCGACATGACCTCGTCCGAAATGGATCATGTCGTCGTGTTCAACATCGCTGAGATCGAGAAGGGCCTCAAGGCCGGCGACTTTCAGGAACTCAACGGCGTCAAGGTGATCGATGGACGCAAAGGCAAGAACAAGAACTATACGCGCTACATTCCGATCGCCAACAACCCGCACGGATGCAACATGGCGCCGGACAAGATCCACCTGTGCATCGGTGGCAAGCTATCGCCCACCGTGTCGGTAATCGATGTCCGCAAGCTCGACGACCTGTTCTACAAGAACGCCGAGCCGCGCTCAGCCATCGTCGCAGAACCGCAGCTGGGACTTGGCCCGCTCCACACCTGTTTCGACGGCCAGGGCAATGCCTATACGACGCTGTTTCTCGACAGTCAGGTTGTCAAGTGGAACATCGAAAAGGCGGTGCAGGCCTATAAGGGTGAGAAGATCGACCCGATCGTCACCAAGACCGACGTGCACTATCAGCCCGGCCACAACACGACGATGATGGGCGAAACCCTCCAGGCCGAAGCTAAGTATTACATCTCGATGAACAAGTTCTCCAAGGACCGCTTCCTCAACGTCGGCCCGTTAAAGCCAGAAAATGAGCAGGTTTTCCTCATCGAGGGTGACAAGCTGACTCTCGTGCATGACGGTCCGACTTTTGCCGAACCGCATGATTCCATCTGCGTCCACCGGTCCATCGTCAATCCGAAAACCGTTTGGGATCGCAACGACCCGATGTGGGAAGATGCGCGCAAACAGGCGGCAGCAGACGGCGTTAAACTCGAGGATGGGGCCAAGGAACCCATCCGCGACGGCAACAAGGTCCGCGTCTACATGACCTCGCAGGCGCCGTCCTTCAGCATGGAAACATTTACCGTCAAGCAGAACGACGAGGTGACGATCTACGTCACCAATCTCGACGACATCGACGATCTGACGCATGGTTTCACAATGGGCGATCATGGCGTCGCCATGGAAATCTCGCCGCAACAAACAGCGTCGGTTACATTCGTGGCCGCTAAAGCAGGAGTCTACTGGTACTATTGCCAGTGGTTCTGCCACGCACTGCACATGGAAATGCGCGGCCGAATGCTGGTCGAGCCAAGAGGAGCTTGACGGTGCGACAGCCCGGCTACGGCAGGTTGAATTCCGCCTTACTGCCGCTTGCGGTTGCTGTGCTCGCGTTGCGAGGCGGTGCCGTTGTGGCAGAGACGCGGATCGTGCCTGCCGAGCCGGGAAAACTGACCCTGACGCTCACCGCGGCGGCGCCGGGCGACACGCTGATGCTCGAACCGGGGCGCCATGACGGGCCGCTCGTCCTTGACAGGCCCGTCACAATCGATGGACGCGGCCACGCTGAAGTGATCGGAAACGGCGAAGGCAGCGTCATCACCGTGGCGGGTCGGGACATCACCATCCGGGGGCTTCGGATCTCGGGCTCGGGCAGCAATCACGCGCCCATAGATTCGGGAATTCTGATAGCGCGCGGATCGGAACGTGCAGTCGCAGAAGGCAACGTACTGACCGGCAATCTGCATGGCGTCACCGTACATGGCGGAACGGACGCCATCGTGAGAAACAACACGATCATCGGACGCCGGGATCGCCGGCTCAACGACCGCGGCAACGGGATCTACGTCTGGAATGCTCCCGGCGCACTTATCGAAGGCAACAATGTCCGCTACGGGCGCGACGGGATCTTCGCCAATACGTCCAAGAGGAATACTTTCCGCAACAACTTGTTCCGCGACCTCCGTTTCGCGGTCCACTACATGTACACACACGATAGCGAAGTCATCGGCAACACCTCGATTGGCAACCACCTCGGTTATGCCGTCATGTTTTCCAACAAGATCAGGATTATTGGCAACCTGTCCCTGCGCGATCGCACGCATGGAATCATGCTCAACTACGCAAATAGCGCAGAGATCCGCAATAATTTGGTGCGTGGCGGAACGCACGAAAAGTGCACGTTCATCTACAATGCGCACAAGAATATGATCACCGGAAACCGGTTCGAGCACTGCGACATTGGCATCCATTTTACTGCCGGATCGGAGCGCAACAAGCTCACAGGAAATGGGTTCATTGGCAATCGGCACCAAGTCAAATATGTCGGAACACGCAAGGTCGAGTGGAGCGATGAGGGGCGCGGCAACTACTGGTCCGATCACTACGCCTTTGATCTCGATGGCGACGGGTTGGCTGATTCGGCGTTTCGGCCAAACGACTTGATGGATCACGTCCTTTGGTCGCAGCCGGCGGCGAAGCTGCTGCTCGGCTCACCCGCCGTACAGCTCATTCGCTGGAGCCAGCACGCCTTCCCGGCGATCCTGCCGGGCGGTGTCATCGACAGCCACCCGCGCATGTCGCCTCCCGCAATAGGAGTGCCTGAAACAATAGCCGCACTCGAGCGCGCGGCGCGTCCGGACTGGCTTGAAGGAGGTGGCAATGTCGCTGTTGACCCTCTCGCAAGTCACTAAGCGCTATGATGCGACGGTCGCGCTGTCTGATGTCTCGCTGAACGTCACCGAGGGCGAACGGGTTGCACTGCTCGGCCATAACGGCGCAGGCAAGTCAACGCTGATCAAGATCGTATTGGGACTTGTTGCACATGACAGCGGCGATGTCAGCGTCGTGCACGCTCCTCCCGGCAGCCTGGCCGCACGCGAAGCAACCTCCTACCTGCCCGAGAACGTCGCCTTTCATCCTTCGCTTACCGGGCTCGAACAGATCCGCTACTACCTGCGCCTGCGCAAGCAGAATCCGTCCGGTGCAAATGCGTTGCTGGAGCGCGTGGGCCTTCAAGACGCTGCGACGCGCCGTATTGGCACCTACTCCAAAGGCATGCGCCAACGCGTCGGCCTCGCCCAGGCACTGATCGGCCATCCGCAACTGATGGTCCTCGACGAACCGACGAGCGGTCTCGACCCCGTCTCGCGGCGCGAATTCTATGCCATCCTCGATGAACTCGCTGGCAGGGGTACCGCTGTCCTCTTATCCAGCCACGCGCTTACCGAGGTCGAGGCGCGTACCGATCGCATCGCAATCCTTAGTCGCGGCGAACTCGTCGCGAACGATACGCTCGCCGGTCTGCGTAGACGCGCGGCCTTGCCGATCCAGCTGCAGATCGCAGCGCGCCCCGATACTGCCGATAAAGTGGCACACCGACTATCGGGTCGGCGCCTCAATGGCACGCGCGTGGATGTTACATGCCAACACGCCGATAAACTGGAACGCCTCTCCGAGATCGCGCAACTGGGCGATCTGATCGACGATCTGGAGATTGTTCCGCCGAGCCTCGAAGATCTCTATGCGCACTTCAGTCGTGGAGGCGCTTCGCCATGAACCGAACCATCGCAGTTTCCACATCCGAGTTCCTGATCTCCGCCCGGAACCGCTGGGTTACGATCTCGATCGTCATGATGGCGCTATTTGCGCTTGTGCTTTCCGCAGCCGGCAGCGCACCGACCGGAGATCTAGGCGCCGACAAACTTTCCATTACGGTTGCCAGCTTGACGAGCCTTGCCGTCTATCTCGTGCCTCTGGTAGCGCTTCTCATGTCGTTCGACGCCGTCGCTGGTGAAATAGAGAGAGGAACCCTTGCGCTCGCACTGGCCTACCCGGTTTCTCGGTCGGAGATTCTCGCAGGCAAGCTGCTAGCGCATCTCGGAATTCTCGGCTTGGCAATCTTCGTTGGCTATTCGATCGCTGCATTTGCCGCATTTGCCCTCGACGACGAAGCAGCAACCGGGTTGCCAGCGCTCGTGCGACTGTTCTGGACCTCACTGCTGCTCGGGGCCGTGTTTCTCGGGATCGGTTACGCGGTCTCCGCGATCACACGCCGTCCCGGGTCCGCTGCAGGCGTCGCAATTGCACTCTGGCTGGTCCTGATCGTGCTCTATGACATCGGACTACTCGCTGCAGTCGTTGCTGACAGCGGAGGAACATTCACGCAGTCCGTTTTTCCTTGGCTTCTCGTCGCAAACCCCGCCGATGCGTTCCGGCTCTACAATCTCTCGGCATCCGAAGCAACCGCCGCGGCTGGAGGCATTGCCGGTGCAGCCAACGCCATTCCCCCGTATCTGGCTCTCGCATCACTCGTCATCTGGCCGGTGGCGGCATTCACGCTGGCGGCGGCAGCCTTCCGGAGGGTGACGCTATGAAGGCCCGCATGCTGCTCGTCTGCTGCTCGCTCATCATGTGTGCCTGTCGGGGCGATACTTCGTCCGACACGCCCCATCCGGTATCGATGACGGAAGATGCACTCGGCCACTACTGCCAGATGAACCTTTCGGAACACCCGGGCCCGAAGGCGCAGGTTCACCTCGCAGGTCTTGCCGCTCCGTTGTTCTTTGCTCAGGTTCGCGACGCCATTGCTTACCAGCGCATGCCTGAGCAATCCCACGCGATCCGGGCCATCTACGTGTCCGACATGGCAAAGGCTGACAGCTGGAGCAAGCCGGGCATCGACAACTGGGCCCCGGCGGAGGATGCGCTATATGTCGTCGGATCGCGGGTGGCGGGTGGTATGGGCGCTGCCGAGCTTATCCCATTTGGCGATCCGGCTGCCGCCGAGAAGTTCATCAGGGCCAATGGCGGAACCCTACTCAGGCTCAGCCAGATTCCCGACACTATGATCCTGGCCCCTGTCGAGATGGCCGTCGACAAAGATGGCAACTTCACCGCCCCGATCGACAATGCGAATACACAGCACTGATTGAAACCAGCAGGGACCGCCCGCAATGCATGTCCTCAATCGTCGCCGCTTCCTGACCATTGCCGCCGCAGCCGCTGCTGCGTGTCCGCTGGGCTTTCCCGCGCATGCTGCTACGAGAAAATACTGGGCCGGAACTGCTTTGGGCGCCCGCGCATCCATCCGTTTGGACCACCCTGACGCGGAGGAGATCATCAAGGCAGTCCGCAGCGAACTCGAGCGACTAGAGCAGATATTCAGTCTTTACCGAGCAAACTCGGAGCTGTCCCGCCTCAACCGAGACGGAGAACTTCAGCTGCCCTCATTTGAAATGGTGGAGCTACTTTCGCTATGCGACACCATCCACAAGGCGACATCGGGCCATTTCGATCCGACCATCCAGCCGGTCTGGGCGATGTATGCCGAGCATCATGCATCCGGACGAACACCCAGTGCAGCCGCTATCGTTCGCGCTCTGCAATTCGTCGGATGGTCTGGCGTTTTCATTTCGCCACAGCGCATCCGGCTCGGGAAGAACGGCATGGCCTTGACGCTGAATGGCATTGCGCAAGGCTTTATTGCTGACAAAGTCGCCGCTCTGCTGCGCAACCGGGGTCTCGATAACATTCTCATCGATACAGGAGAATTTTATGCGTTGGGTGGCAGATCCCACGGCGGTCAGTGGCCCGTCCAAATACACTCCGGCCAATCCCCGCAAGATTTTCGCAACGTGCATCTGGCCGATAATGCGCTTTCCACATCCGCGCCGCTCGGTACGGTTTTCGATGATGCAGGCCGCGTCGGCCATATCCTCGATTCCCGAAGTGGTCTGCCCGCAAAGACAACGTTACCGCTGGTCAGCGTACGCGCACCGACTGCTGCGCGTGCTGACGCCTTGAGCACCGCGTTCTGTCTCATGAGCGCCGATGAAATCGAGAAGGTGGTTGCGTCGAACCCGGACATCAAGGTGTTTTTTAGCGGTGCGAACGGCATCTGCCGATCAATTGCGACGCGAAATGCGTGCACCCGACCGTGGAGCAGGTGAAACGTTTGCGTTCACCCGGCCAAGTATCAGGTGTCCCAATCGTCGATCTCACTTGCCATGCCGGCATAGCGCTGCAGTACTTCAGGATCGGCAATCCTTACGACATCGCCCTTGACCTTGACGCCCAAGTCCTGAAGCTCTGCAAACGCTCTTGAGAGACTAGCGGGCTGCATCCCGAGCAGGGACGCTACAACATGCTTTCGAAGCGTCAGGTGAACCAATCCGTCTTCATTCTGCTCGCGATGCAATCGCACAAGGTAGGCGGCAAGCCGCTGGTTTGTCGACCGAAGCTTCTGGTCGCGCAGATGGCGCACCATTCTACGAAAACCGCGTCCAAGTTCATGGGAGGCATTTATCAGCAAGCCCGGATCGCGGCGCATACATCGGCGGAAGAGTTCGGCTGGTATATGAACGATCTCGGCGTTGCCCATCGGGCGTGCAGTCATCAATGCCGGGCCGTTTGTCACGACGGCCGCAAGGATGAATGAATCTCCATGCCCGAGAAGAGCGATGGTGGCCCGGTTTCCTGCAACGTTCGCGGACAACTCGACCACGCCTTTCCGAATGATATGCAACTTCTGCAGCTGGTCGCCCTCTTCGACGATCAGAGTGCCGCTGGCGACGATCTCCAGCTCTGCTCGGGCGAGCAATCGCTTACGCGTGTCGCTCGTCACGCCGGCCAGAAGTTCGATATCATCCGCCGCAAGCATTGGGTTCGTGATCCTGAATAGCTTCGGTGTCGAGGCCGAAGACCTATTCATAAGTCTGCGGCAACTTGCGCCAATTGACTTTCGTTAACTTCTGGGTTCCGTCCGATGCACTGTGTGAAGCGTGACCAAATCGATACGTTCGCGCCGCCATATGAGGACAGTCGCGCACATTGCGCGTCGGCTACGCCCGTATCAGCCGCGCAGAAGCCAATTTCCTCGCCATCACAGGCGGAAGGGTAGCGGCATCCGGGCGGTGGCGCCCGATCTCCATGCACAGCGAACAGGTTTCAGAAATTGATTGGCGAGGAGCTAATGTACTGACACGTCCTGCAGAATCGCAATGAACGCATCGAGGCCCGGTCGGTTCGCCCGCTGACCGAATTCAGACGTCGGCCTTACGTAAGCGCTGCACCGCCCCCACGT
>JAGRKS010000133.1 GCA_020442185.1 Hyphomicrobiaceae bacterium | reverse complement strand
AATCGCCGCAGCCTTCGCAGACGAGATGATTGATGGCGACGCGGCGGGCTGGATCGGGTGCCGTGCCGCGCCTTCGCCGCCGCCGCTTCTCCGCGGCGCACGTCTGGTCGTAGATCAGCACCGTCACGCCGTCGACGCGGGCGAGGTCCCGCTGCACGCGGTCGAGGTCTGACCGCGCGTGAACGTCGACGCCGGCGGGAAGCGCGCCACGCCGATAGCGCTGCGGTTCGTCGGTGACCACGACGATACGGCTGGCGCCTTCGCCCGCGAGTTGGGCGGCCATCTGCGCCACGGTCATGCCGCCGTCGAGGTGCTGGCCACCGGTCATTGCGACGGCGTCGTTGTAGAGCAGCTTGAAGGTCATCGTCACGCCGGATGCGATGGCCGCCCGCATGGCGAGGCTTCCGGAGTGCACGTAGGTTCCGTCGCCGATGTTCTGGTAGACGTGGCGGCGGGTTGAGAATGGCGCCTCGCCGATCCAGTTGGCGCCCTCGCCGCCCATCTGCGTGAAGCCCTCGGTATCGCGGTCCATCCACTGCACCATGTAGTGGCAGCCGATGCCGGCATAGGCGCGTGTGCCCTCGGGTATGCGGGTCGAGGTGTTGTGCGGACAGCCGGCGCAGAAATAGGCGCGGCGCTCGGTGGCCGGCGGCGGCAGGGCCGAGCGGCGTTGCTCGATGGCGTCGAGAGCCGCGAGGCGCTGGGCAAGGTGACGGGCGCTATCACTGACGCGGTCCGCGGACCTGTCGTCGTCGCGGGCGATTTCGTCGCTGCCGCCGCTCTCGTCATGGCCGAGGCTGGCGGCGATCTGGAGGCCGATCGCGCGGGCGATCATCAGCGGATCGAGTGCTCCGGCCGCCGGGAAGAGCCATGCTCCGTCCTGGTCGCGTTTGCCGATCACCGCCGGGCGCTCTGGCGCGTGATAGAGCTGTTCCTTGATCTGCGTCTCGATCAGAGAACGCTTTTCCTCGACGACGATGACGAGGTCGAGGCCCGCGGCGAAGCGGCGGATGCCTTCAGGTTCGAGTGGCCAGGTCATCGCAACCTTGTAGAGCCGGATGCCGAGATCGGCGGCGCGCGCGTCATCGATGCCGAGGAGGTCGAGCGCCTGGCGCGTGTCGGCGTAGGCCTTGCCCGATGCGACGATGCCAATGCGCGCTGAGCTGCCGCCGTCGAAAATGATCCGGTCGAGCCCGTTGGCGCGGGCGAAGGCGAGCACCGCGTCGCGCTTTGCGGCATGCAGGCGCGCCTCCTTCGCAAGCGGGGTATCGCCCAGGCGAATGTTCAGCCCATCGGCCGGCATCGCGAACTCGGAGGGCTCCGGCAGGCGCACGTGCACGCGATCGATCGTGGCATCGACCACGGCGGTGCTCTCGATCGTGTCCTTGACGCATTTCAGGCCGACCCACACGCCGGCATAGCGTGATAGAGCGAAGCCGATGATGCCGAGATCCAGCACGTCCTGCACGTCCGCCGGCGAAAGCACCGGGATCATCGCGTCGACGAAAGCGAATTCCGATTGGTGCGCCGATGTCGAGCTTTCGCAGGTATGATCGTCTCCCATCAACGCGACGACGCCACCGTGTCGGGACGTTCCGGCGTGGTTGGCATGCCGGAACGCATCGCCGGAACGGTCGACGCCCGGTCCTTTGCCATACCAGACCGCGAACACACCGTCGAAGCGGCCTTCGCCGCGCAACTCCGCCTGCTGCGAGCCCCATATGGCGGTCGCCGCAAGGTCCTCGTTGATCGCGGGCTGGAACAGGATGTCGGCGTCCGTCACGCGGGCCCCCGCGCGGGCGAAGGCATTTTCGAGCGTTGCGATCGGCGAGCCGCGGTAACCGGTGACGTACCCGGCGGTTCTGAGACCCGCTGAGGCGTCGCGCGCCTTCTGTGTCAGCACCAGGCGGACGATCGCCTGCATGCCGTTGAGGAGCTGGCGCGGCTTGGCGAGGTCGAACTTGTCGGCGAGACCTGACGTGGCTCTAATCCATCTCTTCGCTGGCTGGCGCGCAGTTCTCTGGCGCAGTCGGCATTCGCATCGGATGTGCAATCTCGTGTCACAATTCCGAGGTCCGCCATCAGCGGCAACACCGTTGATTGCGAACATCGCTATTGCATAGAACACTAGACCGTTTGCCGCCGAAGGGGAAACGGTCCGGCTCGTTGTGCCGGTTTGGAATTATTGGCGTCGCCCCGCGCCGGGGGTCAATTGCGGCCACCGCGGGCGCAATCGAGCTTCGGCACAATCGAGGCCGAAACGAACCCGCCCCGGCGCGCACGCCGGGGCGGTCGTGTGATCGCTAATGAGTGACGACGGCGCTATGGCCTCAAGCCAGCGCCGTCACCTTGCCAGCCTTCTCGGCCAGCAGATAATAGAACGTCACCCGGTGCTTCTGCTTGTCGCCCTTCATCTGCGCGCAGACCTCGGCGATCATCGCATCGAGCGCCTTGTCGTCGTCGCCCATGCCGAGCTTCTTCTTCAACCAGCTGTCGCGGACGCGGGCGAGTTCGTCCTTGCTCGAACAGGACACCAGCGATGCGTCCTTGCTGCGCAGCGCGATGCCGAGATGTTTGACGATGCCTGCGATAGCCTTTTCGTCGGCGGCCGGCGCGTAGCGCTTCACGTCGGTCATGTATTCAGTGCTCATATCGGGTCTCCGGTGAAGTGAGCTGCCTCAATGTGTGGCCGTGGACGCGCCACGTGACACGGGCGATCTCGAGCATCACCCGTTCGCATACGGTCATACCGCCGTTTTGCCCGGAATTTAAGGCTTGCGGCGGGAGTGCTGTTAGTCGCAGCCGTGGGCAGTGGCTGACGGGGTGGCGCAGCGATGGTCGAGCCGAAGCAAAAAAGTGCGAAAGATGAGTGGGTTAAGCGGAAATCTTGCAGCATCCGCGGTGCGCCGGACACCTGCCGCATGTCATCCGCCGACCTGCGCTGTGACAGGGCTTTTGCCGACGATTCCCCGTCAGGCGATCGGCGGTGGTTGTCGGCCGGCACCACTTATCGATTCGCGGCGGAGGGCGCGGAACAGGGCATAGCTTTCGGCGATGCGGCGTGCGTGGCCGTCGAAGGCGGCGACTGCCGCGACGATATCCGCGCCCACCCGCCAGAGTGCCGCGCGCTGGGCGGCGTCGATCTCCCCCGACGCTCCATTGCCGTTACCTGCAAATCCTGCCGTGACAGCCGTGGCGCCGAGGGCCGAATGTGCCCGGAGTGCCGCTGCCTCGACGCCGAGATCGGCGACAGCCAACGCGTAGGCCTCGCTCGACAGGGCTTGAACCAGGATCTGCTCGCTGTTGCTCAAGCCGTCCCAGAAGCTGCGCCGCATGCCGATTGCGATGCCCGCGCCGGAGGCGACCAGGCCGGGAACGATGGCATGGTGGGAGACGCGCGCATAAGCCATGACGGTCGCCGCACTCGCGTCGGGTGCTTCGGCGCCATCGAGATGGCCTGCCGCCAGGGCTTCGAGGCGATGGTCACCGGCGATAGTGAGAGGCTCCGCGCCGAGAGCGGCCAGTACGTCGCGCGAGAGACCGTCGGCGGCGATCCTGAGACGCGTCATGGCGAAACCGTTCGCGCGCGGCTGGCGCATGAACAGCCCGCACGTGCCGGTATGACCCATCAGCATTGCCTTGACGTTGAACTCGGCCGCGAGATCGTCCCACAACTGCTGGCCGCCCGCGACGGTGATCCACGCCGCGAGTTCCTGCGCGCCGAGACCATCCCGGATTGGAAGTCCGCCAAAATAGGCGAGCGCGGGGTGCATGGCCGCATGCGCCGTTTCCGAGGCGACGTAGAGGTCGGCTTCGCCCAGCATCACCGCTTCGAGACCATCGCGGGCATCGGCCGCGACGTCGATCGTCCAGCGTCCATCGGTTGCGGCGTGAACCCGCGCGCAAAACCGCCGAATGGCGTCTCCCGGGCCGCTGACCGTATCGGGCGAGTTCGAAACGAGGCGCAGGCGGCGGCGGGCGCCGAGGATGGCGGGTGCTGCGACGGGATTGGCCAGTGCCGCGGCACGGTCAGCTGCGCGCGCCCGATCGGCAGCGGCGATCGCGCTCGCGGTCAGCGCGGCGGCACCTGTTCGCTTCAGGAAGTCGCGGCGGTCCATGATGTCGTCTCCCACGCGCGCCAGCGGAGTGTGGCAGCGTGGGGTATCAAAGCGCAATGGCCGCAGGATGACAACGTACGCTCGCCTTCGTCCGCTGACGGTCTATTCCGCAACGGCGAGGATATGATTGATGGCGTGGAAGAATATTTCCGGCCCGACATAACCCGGCACGCGTCCGATCTCACGGTTGTTCTGGAGCAGGATGGCCGTCGGCACGGTATCGACAGGCGTGGCGATACCAACGCGCTCCGCATCGGGCGCGTTGAGATCGATGAAGCGCATCGGCATGTTCTGGGCGCGGGGTGATGCGGCATAGGCCGGTTCGACATGACGCCGGAACAAGCTGCAGTAGATGCAACCGGGGGCCTCGAACACGACGATCTGCAATGTCTCGGATTGGGGCATGGCCGATGTCGGCGGCCCGCTGATCGGCGGCGGCGCGGCTGCGGCTTGCCGCTCTGCTGGCAGGCCAGCGGCAAGGGCGGCAATCCCCGCCAATACGGCTGTGACGGCCAGCCTCGAGCTTGCGCGGAATTTGGTGACAACGACTTGGAGCATGGTTCGTCTCGGTCCGAACGATGAGGGTTCGGACGATGCGATCCAAGTTGCGGGCCGGGTGAGGTGCCCCCGCGCTGGATTGTCGGGCCAGGGTTAACGGCACGTGCTCGCGATGAGATCCCAAAGCGCTAGAAGGGCGTCTGTGGTGACAGCGATGCCATGAAGAAGGCGACGCCCATCCCGAATACGAGAAGTGCGCCGACGAGGCCGATCGTGCGCTCGACGCGACGGCCCCACGTGCTGCCGCCTCCCGCCATGCGGGTTGCGAGGTCGCGCGAGGCAAGAGCCAGCGAGGCGAGCACCGATACCGTGATGGCCGTACCGATGGCCATGGCGAAGGTTGCGAATACCCCGGCCCAGAGCAGCCCCTGACTGATCGCGAAGATCAGCACGAGGATCGCGCCGGTGCAGGGCCGAATGCCGACCGAGAACGCGATCGCCAGAGCTTTCGACCAGGACAACGGCCCGGCGAGGTCCTGGGGCGACGGAATGTGGGAGTGACCGCAGCAGTCGTGATCGTCGGCGTGGTTGTGATCGTGGTTGTGATGATCGTGGTTGTGATGATCGCGCAAGTCGCGGTCGGAGTGAGCGTGGTCGTGCGTCGGAGCGGCATGATGTTGGTTGTGGTCGTGCGCCGCGTGCTGGCCGTGATCATGCGCGCATCCGCAGTCGTGATCATGGACATGACTGTGCGCGTCAGTTTGCGCATGTGCAGTTGCGCGTCGGGCGGCGTGCTCGTGAGCAACTGGCGCATGCTGCAGATGCCCCTCCTGCATCCCCGCAGTATCCGTCTGCCGGGATCTGAGAATGGCGCGCGCCTGACCGATCACCAGCCACAGGCCGATTGCCGCGACCAGCGCCCAACTGGCGGTCTCGATCCAATGTTCGGTCGATTTGATTTCCATGCTGGTCGCGTTCATCGCCAGCACCAGAACGCCGACGACAACGAGCGCCGACAGCCCCTGAATCGCGGCCGCCAGGAACGACAGCATGATGCCCCGCCGTACGGTCTTCTCGTTGGCCAGCACGTAGGACGAGATGACGGCCTTGCCGTGTCCAGGGCCGGCCGCATGCAGCACGCCATAGGCAAAGCTCAGCCCTCCGAGCACGAGTGCCGCCCAGACGGGGCTTTCGGTCTTGAGATCGCGCACGGCAACGGCAAGCGCGCGATGCACCTTCTGTTGCGTCTGCATGAGCCAGAGCCAGGCGCGGTCCAACACGCCCGTGGCGCGGGGCGGAGCCGGCGCCGTTTGCGGCCGTCCGCCAAGCAGCGAGCGCTGCTGCAGTTGCGGCCGTGCCGCTGGCTCTGCGGCCCGTTCGGCCGCCTGGGCGATCTCGAGCGGGAGCGCGCCGGTCGCACCATGATCCACGACGGTAACCGGCTCTGCGCGAGCCGGCACGATGCCGTTCGAGGCCCAGGCCAGGACCGCGACGAGAAAAGCAAGCGGGGCGAGGGCGCGCATCATGTCCTCGGGCAGCTCACCGCGATCGTCTTGGTCACGGCGAGACCCAAAGCATCGCCCATCGTCGCGGTCTTGGGATCGCTGGCCGCGCCTGTCGGGCCGCCGAGTTGCTCGTTGAATGCATCACTCAGCTGCTGGGCGACATCGGCCTCCTGCTTCGGCACGCCGACGGTCGCGACGCAACCCGACGGCGCACCGGCTGACAGGCGCACTGGCTCCTTTTCAGCCAGGTCGAAGGCTATGAAGTAGCTTGGATCGTAGATCGCGACAGAAAAGCCCTGCGCTTCGGCGAGGACCGGCTGCGCCAGCGGCGTCGTTACATGTAGCGAGAGAACGCCGTTGGCATGCTCGAGCCAGTAGTCCTTCGGCGCGTCGATCTTGAGTGCGGCGTCGCCGAGGCGGGGAAACGTGAAGTAGTCGAATTCCGTCAACCCGTCGATGTTGACCTGCGCGAGTTCGGCGAGTTCCTTGCGGTCGTAGACGCCATCGCCGTTCTGGTCGAGACCCTGGATCGCCATCGTCGTGTACATCTCGTCGAACGTCCATTTCTGGGCGAGACCGACGATGCTGCCCTTATCGTAAATCACCGTCGCCTCGACCGAGACCCAGACATGCGGGTGGGCGGTGGCCGGTGATGCGGCGATGAGCGCCGGCGCGAGGCACGCGAGCGTGGCGAGGACGGTGCGGCGTCTGTTCATGCGCGCGGGTCTCCAAATCCAGAACCTGTTTCCGCAGGGGCAATATAACCTCGAAGCCGGCGATATCCAGGTGCCGTGACATCCAAGACCGGCGATGTCGACGTTCCCGGCCATCGTCGATACGCGGCTTCGAAGCCCGGATACACGCAGCCCGGATACACGCAGCCCGTGGCCGCCCTGCGGCAAGAGAATCTCAACGCCTCAGGCGCAACGCCTCATGGCTGAACTGTCGCCCCCGAAGCGTGCCCCGCGGCTGACGGTACTATGCAACGTCCTTACTGGCATCTGGTGTGCGCGAGATGCGGTTTCCAGGTGCAGCCTCAGACATCCTAGTGTTGCGTCACTAACGCTTGATCCCCGTTTGCTGCAAGGGGAACCAAGTGTCGGAGACGGAACACTAGGGCTAAGCCTGTTCGAGCATTGGAGCAAGACCGAGGCAGCGGCCCGCCTGCGACATCGCGGCAAGCGGTTGGGGATGGGAGGGGAATTGAACGGGAAGGATGGCGGATGCCGGAGCGCGGATTGCGCGGAACAGAAGGGAGCCTGGCCACGTCGGGCCGCTGTGATTCGTCGCTATTTTCGCTTGCCGCTCCGGGTTCTTTAAATTCCGACGTCCTCGTTTAGACAATCACGGTTTCCGAAACCACGCGCCGCCAAGGACCGGCGCGGCCGGCTTCAGCCGGCCGCGCCCTTGCGGATGCAATCCAGATGCTTCCCGTGATCGTTGGCGATGCGCGTCAGCGCACCACGATCATGTTCTGGGCGGGAAGTTCGTCCCTCGACCAAACCGGCTTGTCGCCGGTTCCAGGATCGAACGACGGCTGCTGGTCGGTATCCTTGTAAAGCGCGATCCAGAGCCGATCGCCGGCCTGCGGCTTCTCGTGGAGCGGCAGTTTGACGTTACGGTGATCGCCCTTTGTCATCGGCGCGTGAGCGATCGGCTTTCCGGTGGGTTTGCCGGTCGCGTCGCTCTTGTAGACGGCGACGTACCCATTGGCCGGCAAATTGACGTAATCGATTTTGAGATCGCCGGCGGGGCTCTGATCGAAAGCAACGACGGAAGGCGGCGCTGCGAAGGTGTCAGGCGTCTTGGCAAAGGTCGGCTGGGTGGCGGCGCCAAGTCCGAACAGCATCGTCAGGCCCAGCAGGCTCGTCATCTTGGTCAGTTCCATCATCGTCTCCTTCGTTTTGCAGACTTCGCCTATTTCACAACCAATCAGCCACCACCGGGATCGACCCCCGGTTGACGCGAATAACGGTGGCTCTGATCACCAGATGGAAACGGTCGAGCCGCATCGCCAATTGATGGTTGGACCGAAGTTGATCGGCTTCACCGATCGCGGTTCCCGGGTGCGCGGGGCGTCGTCACGATGGTCCTGGTGATCTGGTGATCTGGCGGTCGGGCATGGGCGCGATGCGATGACTTGAGATCCGCCGGCGCATCGCCATATCGACGACGCAGGTTCATCGGATTGAAGGGGGCTATGGGGATGTTCAGATCAGCTGTCGACGCTCGGGGCACGTTGTCGCGAGACTCGCTGCGCGCGCTGATCGAACGCCAATGGTTTCAAAACTTCATCATCGGTGTGATCGTCATCAATGCCGTGACCATCGGGCTCGAGACCTCGTCTGCCGCCATGGCCGTCGCCGGCGGGCTGATTTACGCGCTCGACATTGCCGCACTCACGATCTTCATTCTCGAAATTTCCACCAAGCTCTACGTCTACCGTCTGTCGTTCTTCCGAAATCCTTGGAACGTATTCGATTTCATCATCGTGGCTGTCGCGCTGGTGCCGGCTGGGGAGGGGCTCTCTGTTCTGCGTGCTCTGCGGATCCTGCGTGCGCTGCGCTTGATTTCCATGGTGCCGCAAATGCGGGTCGTGGTGCAGGCACTACTCTCCGCCATTCCGGCGATGGGCTCGGTGATCGCGCTGCTTGCGCTCATCTTCTATGTCGCGGCCGTCATGGCAACGAAGCTCTACGGCTCCGACTTCCCCGAATGGTTCGGCTCTATCGGCGCATCTCTTTATACGCTGTTCCAGATCATGACGCTCGAGTCGTGGTCGATGGGCATCGTGCGCCCGGTCATGGCGGTGTACCCGTATGCTTGGATCTTCTTCGTGCCGTTTATTCTGATCATCACGTTCGCGGTCCTGAACCTCTTCATCGCGATCGTGGTCAATTCGATGACCACCGCCGCGGCGGCTGAAGCCGCGGATATTGCGGATGGTGTCGATGAACGGGAAGCGCCCGAACCTGAAAGCCGAGAAATGACCAATTCGGAACCGGCGGAATTCGAACTGATCTTGCAGGAACTGAGGCTGTTGCGCCGCGAGGTCCGCGACTTCAAGGATGCGCGGTCGGCTCACGATGCGCGGACGCTTGGGTAGCGATTTGATGGAGCCAACGGCACCCGCGGCGGCATCGTATCAGCGGGCCTTGCGTGCCGCATTCGCCCGACGCCGCATGCTGCAGCGGCTCCATCGGGCGGTCGATGCGGCGCCCAGCCGGCGGCCCGATTCAAGCCCACTGGCGTCGCGCCGTCGATATCGCCGCTGAACGATCGATGGTCATAGGGCCCTGGCGCGCTATTCCGCGCGGTGAATCGTCCATGCCAAGCCCGTACAAACTCAGAATTCGTGAAACCCTCGCCCGGCCCCGTCTGGCGATGGGCCCGACCCTCTCCGGCTGTTGGCCCCGTCCCGTCCGGCGACACGTTGAGCCCTGTCCGGTGATGGATGCACGCCCGTCCGGCGATCGGCCCGGTCCTGACCCGCCACTGGAAGCTGCACCAATTCCGCGCTGACCGACCGGCGGTTCGCCCGTCTATTCACCCGTCTACAAGCAGTGATGCGCCGCGCGATCTTGCCCCACTTGCACCACCAAAAACGGATGTTATAACAACACGACGCTCGGGTCATCCGGTGCGACACAGATGGTCACGCAGGGAGGGTTTAAATGCCTGTTTCGAGGGGACGCGCTGCGCGTTTCGCTACAGTGCTCCTGGCATTCTGCACGTTCTCGGCGCCGACGGTGGCCGGCGACATCGACGTTGTCGTCACCATCAAGCCGATCCATTCGCTGGTCTCGCAAGTGATGGCGGGCATCGCCACGCCCAAGCTGATCGTCGACGGGGCGAGTTCGCCGCATACGTTTTCGCTGAAGCCGTCCGATGCTCGGGCCCTCGCTTCCGCCGATGTCGTGTTCCGTGTCTCGCCCGCGCTCGAAGCGTTCTCCGACCGGCTTGCTGGCGTCCTCAAGGCGGAAGCGCAAATGGTGTCGCTCGCCGAATCCCCAGGGGTCAGCTTGCTGATGACGCGGACGGGGGCGACATTCGAGGCGCATGGGCATGCCGCTGAGGGCGGGCGCGAGGATCATGCGGACCACGCCAAGCACACCGATCATGCTGGGCATGACGCGGATCGGCACAAGGATGATGCGGGTGGGCGCGGCCACCACCACGCCGACAGCAAGGACGATAGCGATCACCACGGCGAACACCACGGTGGCGCCGATACGCATGTCTGGCTCGATCCCGCCAACGCCAAGGCAATCGTGCGGCATGTCGCGGCTGTGCTCGCGGCGCGGATGCCGGAGCGGAAGGCCGCGCTTGACGCAAACGCCGCATCCGCGATCGCCGCCATCGACGTGCTCGACCGCGAGCTTGCCGGCATTCTCGCACCCGTCGCAGGCAAACCCTTCGTCGTATTCCACGACGCCTATCAGTACTTCGAACGTCACTACGGCCTGGCCGCGGCCGGTTCGATTACGCTGCATCCGGAAGTGCGACCCAGTGCGCGGCGGATTTCGGAGATTAGGGACCGCCTAAAGAAGCTGTCGAGCGCTTGCGTTTTCACCGAGCCACAATTCCCGTCGCGGATCATCGCGGCCGTTACGGAAGGCACCGGGACGCGGACCGGCGTGCTCGACCCGATCGGTGCGGCGGTGCTGGCCGGCGCTGACCACTACGGGGCGATGATGCGGTTGCTGGCGGCGGGGCTCGCCACGTGTCTCGCCGGCGGTTGAACCGGCAGGCCAGCGGGTGTGGACATCTGGTGCGGGTATCGCAACCCGTAGCCCAAAGAAAACGGGTCGATCCTGTGTTGATCGACCCGTGTTTCAGTTCCACTTGGCGGCGGGTTGGGTTCCCGCTCGTCGTTTTTTCGGTGACGCGGCGGCCGTCATCTCGGCCGCGACGAACGTCCCAATCAGTTGATCGATGCGGCGCGCGACGGGCTGATGCTGCGATAGGCGCGGCGCTCGTAACGTGCGCGGCGCTCGGCATTGCGGCGCGTCGAAGCCCGTCCGTAGCCGTCGTCTCTCGAAGCGGCGACGGTGCCCGTTTGGAAGCGTTCCCATGTGACCGTGACCCGAGTTCCGGTCGGCACGCGCGGATAGAGATCGAGCACGTCTTCATTGTACATGCGGATGCAGCCCTTCGACACGGCCTGCCCGATCGTCCAGGGCGCGTCGGTGCCGTGGATGCGATAGGTGCTGGAGCCGAGGTAGAGGGCGCGCACGCCGAGCGGGTTCATCGGGTGGCCGCCGGGGACGTAGGTCGGCAGCCTCGGGTTCTCGGCGCGCATCGATGGCGTCGGCGTCCACGACGGGTTTTCGCGCTTCATCGAGACGGAGGTGACGCCCTGCCAGCGGCTCTGCTCGCGCGGGACCGCGATCGGATAGCTGACCGCCTTGCCACGCTCGTAGATCCAGTAGAGGCGGCGGTCGCCGAAGGAAACGATCAACTGGCCGGGTGTGAACTTCTGGCTGAAGCTGACGGATTTGCGCCCGCCGCCGTGCTTTTCGTCACCGCCCCAGAGGAACGAGAAGAAATCCTGCGCCGAAGCGGTAGTCGGCACCAGTGCGGTGGCGAACATGGCGGCTGCGGCTGTCAGCAGCGCCCTGGCCTTGAGAGGCGGAACAGACTTCATAACTTTGCGGCTCCGTGATCGTCGTTGGGAAGCATGCCGTCGCTACAACGCGCATCGTCGGCGGTTTGATCCGCGTCATGCTGCGCGGTTATGGTGAATAGTTCGTATATCTCGATGCGCTTTGGTGCGGGAGAGCAAGTGCGCAACAGGTGTCTCGGGATCGTCGTACTTGTGGCATCCGTTTGGCCCGCCGCTGTGGAAAAGCTGGGAATTGACCAGGGACGGTCGCCTGTCATAACGGGTCAGTATGGCCTAGTGGCCTGTTTTTCAGATGGTTATTTCATACATCCGGCGCCTTGGTCGCTGGTCATGTTTTGTTCTATTGCGCTTGAACGGCACGGCGACCTGGTGTAGAACAAAAGAAGAACAACTGGTCGCGTTGGGGTCCTGATCCCGGTCGTAATCTCGGTCGTGGCCCCAGTCCTGAACCCAGTCCTGAACCCAGTCCTGAACCCAGTCCTGAACCCAGTCCTGAACCCAGTCCGGATCTGGCCTTGGGCCGTCGTTTTTCTCAAGTGTGGCAGGTGCGTGTGATGCCCGCATGGAAGACCGTTCCATCTCCCCGTCCGCAACCGGCCCTCCGCCGGCAATCGGCGATGCCACCGGCCGTAACGCAGCCAGCAAGCGCGCTGCAGTCGCCGGTTCAATTGTCTTTGGAGGTGCCGCCGGGAGTGGCCGTGCCCCATGCCAGTCCCGCGCCCGCTTGCAGTCCCTCGCCCCTTTCCAGTCCCGCAACCGTTTCGTGTCCCCCCCAGACCCCCGCCCCAAGCGTCGCGTCTCCCCGCGTCGCTCGGCCTTCCCCGCCGCTGCGTGCCCCTGTGGCGGCGGGGAAGCCGGTTGCCGGCAGCGATGACGCGCGACGGCAGCAGCGCGCCGCGCGCCTTGCGGCGCTCTCGGCGGTGATCGAGACATTCCGGCCGGCGGCACCCGGCGGCAAGGCGGCGCTCATCCGTGGCCGTGACCTGTCGATGGCGGCGATATGCGATGTTCCGGCCGCACGGCAGGCGTCAGGGCAAGCCCCGTCGCAGGCGGCATCGGCATGCATGCCGCTGGTGCCGGCCTGGGGTCTCGGCGCGCCCGAGGTCGATCGCATGCTGGGGCAGGAAGGGCTCGCTGTCGGTGGCGTGCACGAGATCAAGCCGGTGCTTACGGCGGGCGGCCTTCATGCCGCTGATCGGGCGGCGGCACTTCTGTTCGCGCTGTTGCTGGCGCGCCGCCGTCTCGACGGGCTCGCCCGGTTGCCAGCGGCGGCAGGCCCGTCGTCGATCCTCTGGTGCGCCCGCCAGAGCGACCTCAAGGAGTTTGGACGTCTCCACATGCCGGGGCTCGCGGCCCTTGGCATCGCGTCGGAGGGGTTCGTTTTCGTCGAGACGTCGAGCCGGGAGGATACGCTGTGGGCGATCGAGCAGGGGATGATGTCGGGCGCGCTCGCCATGGTCGTCGGTCTGGTGGACGACGTCGGCCTGACACCCGCGCGCCGCTTGAGCCTTGTAGCCGAGCGGACGGCCACGCCCTGTCTGCTATTGACGCCGCCACGGTCGATGCCGGTTGCCTCGGTTGCCACGCGCTGGCGCCTCGGCCGGGCGCGGGCGGGGCCGCATCCCTTCGATCCGCGCGCACCCGGTGCGGCGCGACTCGCCATCACCCTCGAACGTTGTCTGAGCCGTCCGCTGGCCGCTGCGGCACCGGCGTTTACCTTGGAGTGGTCGGATGAAACGCATCGTTTCCATATGGCTGCCGGCGTGGCCGATCGAGCGGATGCGCCGGTCGCATCACGCGGCATCGCCAGCCGCCGCGTGGCCTGACCCCGCCGCCGCGTGGCCTGACGACGTGGCGCTGGCGCTCGTCGCGGCGACGGGCCGGGGCCTGCGCATCACCGCGGCGAATTCCCGCGCGCTGGCCGAAGGCGTCCAACCGGGCCAGGCGCTGGCCGACGCGCGCGCCGCATTTCCCGGCCTCGCAACACGCCCCGCCGAGCCCGGGCGTGATGGCGCGGGGCTGCTGGCGCTGGCGCACTGGGCCGGGCGCTATGGTCCGCGGCGTCATGTCGACGGCGACGACGGCATCTGGATCGATACGACCGGTGTCGCTCACCTCTATGGCGGCGAGGCGGGATTGCTGCGCGATCTTCACCTTCGGCTCCGCGCGCTCGGCTTCACCGCCCGCATCGCCGTCGCCGAGACCTATGGCGGCGCCCACGCGCTTGCCCGCTTCGCGGCCTCGCCAGGTCGCCCCGTGGTCGTGGCGGACGCGGGCGCCATCGCCGCGGCACTCGCCCCGCTACCCGTCGCAGCGCTGCGCATCGAGGGTGAGGCCGTGCGCCTCGCGCGCCGTCTGGGCCTGAAGCGCATCGGCCAGCTCTACGATCTGCCGCGCGTCAGCCTCGCCCGCCGGTTCCGGGTTTCCGAGGCCGCCGCCGAAGCGCTCATGGCCCGTCTCGACGCCGCCCTTGGCCGCCGCGCGGAGCCGCTTGCGGAGCTCATCGAGCCGCCGGTGCTGCATGTCCAGCAGAGCTTCGCCGAGCCGCTGATTTCGGCGGAGGGTCTGGCGGCCGCGGTCGCGGATCTCGCAGAGCGGCTGTGTGCCGGGCTCGATGCCGCCGGCCTCGGTCTCCGGCGCGGGCGCCTCGTCCTCTACCGCGTCGACGCAACCTCGACGGCCGTGCTGATCGGCACCGCCGCGCCAGTGCGCGAGCCGGCCCATGTGATCGGCCTGATCGCGGGCAAGCTCGAAACCCTCGATGCCGGCTTCGGTATCGACATCGTGGCACTGGAGGCCGTCGCGGCCGAGCCGCTCGGGGCGCGCCAGGAGGTGCTGGTTACCTCATCCCGGATATCCGATGCCACGGGGGGCGGCACCTTGCGGGCCGTCTCCATGGGTGTTGTCGGCGGCGGGCCTGACTGTGATCGAGGGCGACGTGGCAACGGCGACGATCTGGCGCGTCTCGTCGATCGCCTTGCCAACCGCCTTGGTCCCGATCGGGTGCTGAGGGCGGCGGTGGTGCCAAGCCATCTTCCGGAGCGGGCGGAGCGGCGCTGGCCGCTGGTCGCTGCCGATACGGCGCGGCCGAGACAGCAGCGGTCCGGGGCGAGCGCGCCCGCCGCCAGCTTCGAGCGGCGCCATCATTCCGGCCTGCGCCCCGCCGTGCTGCTCGTGGCACCCGAGCCCATCACCGTCATGGCCGAGGTTCCGGATGGCCCTCCGCTGCGTTTTACATGGCGCCGCGTCGAGCATCGCGTCGTCGCCGCCGAGGGGCCGGAACGCATCGAGGCCGAGTGGTGGCGCGCGCTCGGCGAGCGGCGGCGCGAGGTCGAGGCGCCGCGCACGGCTGTGGAGCCTGGCGATTGTACGGCCTCCGATAGAGTGTCTGGTGCACGTTCCCCGCACGCACGTTCATGCGCGGATCGTGAGGGGAAAAGAAACACGACCATCGCACAGGCGTCTGCGGGAGGTGCGCCCGTCGGCGAGCTGCTCGGCGAGCCGGTGGCGCTGCCGTCGGTGCATCGGCCGCGCGACTATTACCGGATCGAGGACGTGGCGGGCGGGCGCTACTGGGTGTTCCGCTTGGGGCTCTACGGACGCGGTGGCGAGGATGGTGCGCCGCGCTGGTTCATGCACGGGCTGTTCGGATGAGCGCGGTGACAGCCAAATCCGCGCGTCGCGCCGCGCCGCCCTACGCCGAACTGCAGGTCACGAGCAATTTCTCGTTCCTGCGCGGCGCATCGCATTCCGACGAGCTGGTGGCTGAGGCGAAGGCTCTCGGTCTCGAGGCGATTGCCGTCACGGATCGCAATACGCTCGCCGGCGTCGTTCGCGCGCATGTCGCCGCCAAGGAGGTGGGGCTGCGGCTGATCGTCGGTGCGCGGCTCGATCTGGCCGATGCCCCGAGTCTCCTTTGCCTGCCGACCGATCGCGCCGCCTACGGGCGCCTGAGCCGCCTCATCTCGCTCGGCCAGGGTCGCGCCGAAAAAGGCCGTTGTCATCTGACGCTCGCCGATGTGGTGGCGCATGGCGAGGGGCAGGTCTTCATCGCGTTGGCGCCCGAGAGCTGGGACTGGCGCGAGGCGCGCGTCGTGCACCGAGGGCTTGTGGCGGGGGGGGAGGGCGAGGCCTTGCCCGACGATGCCTGCCCATCCCCCTTGCCAGCGGGCGTGGCGCCCCTCGAGGGCGTGCGTGCCCGGGCGGAAGATGTTGCAGCCGGTCTTGCCGCCGAGCTGATCCGCCTCCGCGCGGCGCTCGCGGGTGTCTCCGAGCCCTATCTTGCGCTTACGCCCACCTATCACGGCGAGGATCGCGCGCGGCTCGGCGCGCTCGCGCATATCGCCGGTCACGTCGGCCTCGCGACGGTGGTGACGAACGACGTGCTCTATCACGATGGGGCGCGGCGGCCGCTGCAGGACGTGCTGACCTGCATTCGCGAGGGCACGACCATCACGGCCGCGGGCCTGCGTCTCGACGCCAACGCCGAGCGGCAATTGAAATCCGGGGCCGAGATGGCGCGCATTACGGCCGGCCATGAGGCAGCCCTCGCGCGGACGATGGAGATTGCCGGCCGATGCCGCTTCTCGCTCGACGAACTCGTCTATGAATACCCCGAGGAGCCGACGCCCGCCGGCAAGACGCCGCAAGGCTATCTCGAGGAGATCACGTGGGAGGGGGCAGCCTGGCGCTTCCCGAACGGACTGTCGGACAAGGTGCGCGCCACCATCGCGCGTGAGCTGACGTTGATCGCCGAGCTCGATTACGCAGCCTATTTCCTCACCGTCTACGACATCGTCACCTTTGCCCGCTCGAATGGCATCCTCGCCCAGGGCCGCGGCTCGGCCGCCAACTCCGCGGTCTGCTATTGCCTCGGCATCACGGCCGTCAACCCGGTCGAAGTCGATCTGCTGTTCGAACGGTTCGTGTCGCATGCCCGAAAGGAGCCGCCCGACATCGACGTCGA
>JAGRKS010000132.1 GCA_020442185.1 Hyphomicrobiaceae bacterium | reverse complement strand
CTTGCCGTCGATCGGGTTGCCGAGACCGTCGACGACGCGACCGAGCAGGCCCTTGCCGACTGGCACTTCGACGATGGCGCCGGTACGCTTGACCGTGTCGCCTTCCTTGATGTCCCGGTCGTCGCCGAAGATCACGACGCCGACGTTGTCGGACTCGAGGTTCAGCGCCATGCCCCGGATACCGCCCGGGAACTCGACCATCTCGCCCGCCTGGACGTTGTCGAGGCCATAGACGCGGGCAATACCGTCGCCGACGGACAGCACTTGGCCAATTTCTGAAACCTCAGCTTCTTTGCCGAAGTTCTTGATCTGCTCTTTCAAGATCGAGGAGATCTCTGCGGCCCGGATTTCCATCTTAGACCTCTTGTCTGGACGTTATGATTGCGCAGCGGGACCCTGGCGGCACCCGTGCCATGCGATTTTCGAAACGTACGGTGGACCCTGTCGGGTAACGGGGTGCCCCGGAAAGCGATTGTTGTCGATCAGGCGGGAGGCCCGCTGGATCAGCTTGAACGGCGCCTCAGCCTGTACCCTTGAGGGCGAGACGCATGTTGGAGAGCTTCGTGCGAAGCGACGAATCGATCATGCGGCTGCCGATCTTGACGATCAGGCCGCCGAGAAGGCTCGGGTCGACGCGCGTGGCAAGCTTCACGTCGTTGCCGACGGAGGCCTTGAGGGTGGCCTTCAGCTCTTCCATCTGCGCATCGGAAAGGGCGGTGGCGCTCGCGACTTCCGCGACGACTTCGCCGCGGCTGTGGGCCGCGAGCGAGCGGAACACCTTGATCATGTCCTCGACGGCGAACAGCCGCCGGTTGCGAATAAGGACATCGAGAAAATTGCGAACCAGCGGACTGAGTTCCGCCTTGGCGGCGATCGCGCCGACCGAGCGGGACTGTTCGTCGACGGAATAGAGCGGGCTCTTCACCAGTCGGCTGAGATCCTCGCTGTCGTCGATCATCGCCTGGAATCTGCCGAGATCGTCCTCGACACCTGCGATTGAATTCTGTTCGCCTGCGAGTTCGAACAGGGCTGCAGCATAGCGCCCTGCCGCCGTCGCCGTCATCGGCTTGTCTGTCGCCACGTCAAACGCTCTCTCAGCGTCGCTGTTGTCCAGCGCGTTTCGGATGCCGGAGAGGGTCTCCGAAAGACCCCATCCACCTAAGGGAAGTGTTGTTATGACGAGGGGACGATGTGCCGTAACGGCCTCTACGCCCCGCTCGTACGACGCGGTTCTCTAACATGCGCCGCGCGCCAACTCAACGGGTGCGGCCGGGCCCGTTTGCCGCAATCGGCCTCATCGGACTAGTCTTTTCGGCCAAGCTCGCGGTCGATAGCGTGAAGAGACGGTCTGCCCCAGCGGCCCATTCAGCCTTCAGCCGGCTCCGACAACCGCGTCACGATAGCGGCGCCCTCGTGTAACGTCTTGTGAACCGGACATTTTCCCGCAATCTCAACGAGTTTGGCGCGAACTTCGGGAGCCACGTCGCCAGCGACGCTGATCTCGCATTCGAATCGATCGATACGCCCGACACGGCCTTCCGCCGCCGAGCCACAATCGTCACAGTGGTCGACTGCGACCTTCCCATGACGCACATCGACCGAGATCCGGCCGAGATCGAGGCCCTTGTGCCGGGCATACATGCGCAGCGTCATCGACTTGCAGGCGGCAAGCGCAATCGCAAGGTAGTCGTAGGGTGACGGTCCGAGATCGTCGCCGCCGACCGCGAGCGGCTCGTCCGCAAACAACCGGTGGCGGCCGGCGCGGACTGAATTCTGGAAGGCGCCCTGGCCAATTTCGGCAACGCTGACGTGGTCGTGACCACCGACGTTCGGTGACGCTTCCTCCGGTACAAATCGCGACGCCCACGCCGCGATGACGCGGGCCGTATAAGCCGCATCGCGCGCGTCGCTCAGCAGATGATCGCCGTGATCGAGCGAGATGAAGCTCTTGGGATGCTTCGCCGCGCCAAATATGCGCGCCGCGTTGTCTATACCGACGATTTCGTCGCGCGGCGCATGCATGACGAGCAGCGCCTTGCGCAGCCGCGCGATGTCGTCGGTGATTCGATAGTGTGCCGCATCCTCGAGAAACTGCCGGCGGATGCGGAAGCGATGGCCCTGAATCTCGACCTCGGCTTCGCCATTTTGCTCGATATCGCCCGGCGACGCGCCAATCAGGCGCACGACCTCGCCGACATCGGCCGGCGTTCCGATGGTCGCGACGGCCTTCGCCTCGGGGATCTCTGCGGCAGACGCGAGGATTGCCGCGCCTCCGAGCGAATGACCGACGAGAATAGTGGGTGCCGACAGCGTCTCGCGCATATAGCGGACCGCCGCGAGAACGGACGCGCGATAATCCGTGAAATTCGTTTCGGCGAAGTCGCCTTCCGAGCGGCCGTGGCCTGGCAGATCGTAGCGCAACACGGCGATGCCTTCGCCCGCGAGGCCCTCCCCGATCCGGCGCGTGATCGCGAGGTCCTTCGAGCAGGTGAACCCGTGGACGAGCAACGCCCAGGCGCGTGGTGGCCCCGGCGGCAGATCGATGCGCGCTGAGAGCACATGTCCTCTGTCGTCCTCGAATTGCGCCGTGCCGCGATTTTTTGTCATTGCCGTGCCCCTGTTTGTTCGACGAGCGGCGGGACTATAACGGCAATCGACGCAACGGCGCAGCAGCCGGCATGCGCATCATCGGCCGCTGAGGCACCTCATCCAGCATGTGCCGCAGATTCTGGCGGGGGCAGCCATCACGGACACGCGTCGTCACCCTCGGCGCGAACTGCGGGCGGCGCTGACGTTTGCGCCGACGAGCACCACGATCGACATCACCAGCCCGGCGATACCCATTGCGATGAAGAAGTAGAGCAGGGACGTCGGTTCGCCATCGACGGTCGCGCGAAGCCTGGTGATGATCTCATCGCGGCTTTCCCCGAGCACGAAGTCGGCGTCGATTTCTCCACCCTCGGTAACGGTTCCGATCACGGTGACCGGACCGCCCGCGACGAACCCGCGAAGGCGCTTCTCGTGGGTCGCGCCACCCGGCGTTTCGCCATCCCACGCCGGTACGTGATCCCAATCCGGAACCACAGCCTTGCGCGTCACCAGAAACGACCAGCTTCGAGGGTCGGTTACAGGCGAAAACCGGTAACCCGGTTTGGCGATCCACATGCCGCGGACACCATCGACCACCTTGAAGCGCTGGATGCGGCCGCTCTCGATATCCCAATGGCGGCGACTGTATTTGCCGCCAGAATAAAAGCGTTCCTCGACGAACGCCACAAAGTGGCGATGCAGCGGCTGGGTGTCGGCTGCGATGACCCCGGTCAGCACCGCTTTCGTTCCAGCTGGCTGCCCGAACGCGTCCGGCAGTTCGCTCAACTGCTTCGCGAGCGCTTCGCTCTCTCGCATGGTGATCAGCGAACCGGGGATCGCAACCAGCATCATCGCGGCAAACGCGATCGCGACGATGGCGAATAGAGCCAGGTTTTCACGGACGCTCAGTGCGGCGCCTCGTTTCGCTTCCGCATTGCGGCCTCCGGCGCTCACCGCCCGACCTCGAATTCCTGTCGTCGACATTTTCCGCTCCGCGCTTCCCGCCATGGCGATCCTGCATCGGAGCACTGTCGGCCGTCCGGACACCAACCGCTGTTCCCTCGAGAACAGGCAAAAAGGACAGAGCCGCTACCCGCCCCGCCAGGCGCGTTACGATGTGTTCAGAGGATTGGCGTACACTCTGGTTGAGACGCGGCTCGCGGCGGCGATCGAGGCATGGAAAGACATCTAACGGTCGTCTCGAAGCACCTACCCGAGCAGTCAGAAACTCCGGCGGAACTTGAAGAGTGACCAGTCGTGCTGACGTTGTTTGGATATGGCCTTGCCGGCGCCCTGTTCTCCTGGGTTCTTTGGACCAAGGCGCTGCGGTGGCGGTATCTCGCGATGAGTTATGCGGGAGAACCCGGTGACCCGATCGAAGAGCAGCGCTTCCAGAGCGCGGTCTTGCTCGGCCTCAACGGCTTCAATTCACTGAAGGGGATCTTGACGCTCGGCGTACACGAGACCGGCGTTTCGCTACGGATATTCGCGCCCTTTTCCCTGTTCCATACCCCGCTCTTCATTCCATACGACGACATCGCGGGCTGGAAGACGTCGTGGTATCTCGACGCCCGGTCCGTGGAGCTGGAATTCCGGAATGCACCTGATGTGAAGATGATCGTACCCGCCGAGCAGGCAGAGTGGGTGCACAGCTTCGCGGGCCACAAGATGATGCTTCGCAACGTCGCCCCACCACACGGAAACGCCGGCCGGGGGTGGTACGTCTTCAGTCTCGCTTCCTTCGGATTCGCGGTCTTCACGCTCGCATGGCTCGTGGCAGCCTTTTTGCAATGGCCATAGACGATCCGCTGGCCGCTGCCTCGGATACAATCGGTCCTCGAACATCTTTCCAGCCGCTCGAGCGCTTGCGCCTTGCGAAGCCGGAAGAACGGCGCTCGTCGAGGCTCCTATAAGAACCCATAAGGGTCGATATCGACCGTAAGCCGCAAGTCGCCCTTGATCGGCGGCAGCGCGTCGAGCCATGCGCGAAGATAGGCCTGCATGTCGAGTTCGCGCGGCGCCTTGACGAGGAGCCGCCAGCGATGCCGGCCGCGGACGACCGCGAGCGGCGCCTCTGCCGGTCCAAGCACCGCGATGCGCTCGGAGAAGGGCGCGCGGCGCGCGATGTCGCGCGCAGCACGCTCGGCGAGTTGCTTGTCTCGCGCCGAAACGATGAGTGCGGCGAGCCGGCCATATGGCGGCAGCATGCCACGTTGGCGCACCTGGATCTCGCGCTCGAGGAACGCCTCGCGGTCACCTGAAATGATCGCCTGCATGACCGGATGCGCCGGATCGTAGGTCTGGACCAGACCGCGACCCGCGACATGCGCGCGACCCGCGCGGCCCGTTACCTGATGCAGCAGTTGGAACGTACGCTCGCCGGCGCGCGGATCGGCCCCCTGCGCGAGCCCCAGGTCGCCATCGACGATGCCGACAAGCGCCAGATTGGGGAAGTGATGGCCCTTGGCGACAATCTGCGTTCCAATGATGATGTCCGCTTCGCCCGCTTCGATCCGCTTGATGATGTCACGCATCTCAACGAGCCCCGGCACGAGATCGGACGACAACAGAACGACGCGCGCCTCCGGAAACCGCTCCGCCACCTCTTCGGCGACCCGCTCGACGCCCGGACCGCACGCCACCATGCCGCCCTCCGAGCCGCACTTTGGACACCTCTCCGGCACGGGCAGCGAGAAGCCGCAATGGTGGCAATTCAGGCGGTTGCGAAAGCGGTGCTCGACGAGCCAGGCCGAGCACTGCGGGCACTCGATACGATGACCGCACGAGCGGCAAAGCGTCAGCGGCGCATATCCGCGACGGTTGAGGTAGAGCAGCGACTGGCGGCCGTCGGCGAGCGTTCCCGTCATGGCCGCGACGAGTGGCGGCGATAACCAGCGTCCCTTCTCGGGCGGTTCCGCCTTGAGATCGACGGCCTTGACGTCCGGCATCTCCGCGCCCGAATAGCGCCCCGGCAGCACGACGTGGCGATACCGCCCGGTGCGCGCATTCACGTGGCTCTCGATCGACGGCGTCGCCGACGCCAGTACGACGGGGAACGCGCCGAGACTGCCGCGCACGACCGCCATGTCGCGCGCCTGATAATGCACCCGGTCCTCCTGCTTGAAGCCGGTGTCGTGCTCTTCGTCGACGATCACCAGCCCGAGATCGGGATAGGGCAGGAACAACGCCGAGCGGGCACCGACCACGACGCGTGCTTCCCCGCGAGCCACCCACTTCCAGATGCGGCCGCGATCCGCTGGCGACAGCGCCGAATGCCACTCGGCCGGGGGCCCGCCAAAACGGCTCTGGAACCGGCCCATGAATTGGCTCGTCAACGCGATTTCCGGCAACATCACGAGCGCCTGGCGACCCTGTTCCAGCGTGCGCGCGACAGCTTCGAAATAGACCTCCGTCTTGCCCGAACCGGTGACACCGTCGAGCAGCGTCACCGAGAAGTTGCGCGCATCGACCGCCCCGCGCAACAGTTCGACGGCGCGCGCCTGTTCGTCAGCGAACGTGTTCGCGGCGTGTGTGGCCGACAGATGCGCAGGCCGCCGCTCGGGGATCGCCACCTCGACCAGATTGCCGGATGCAACGAGGCCATCGACCACGCCGGTCGAGCAACCGGCGAGATCGGCCAGCGCGGCGCGAGCGCGGATCAGACCGTCGCAGGCGGCATCAAGCGTTCGCTGGCGAGCCGGCGTCATGCGCGGCGGATCGGCGGCGCCCGCGACATAACGGACGCCAAACCGCGGTTTCTCCGGCTCGAACACCGATTGCGCGCTCATCATCATACGCAGCACCATGCCGAGCGGCGTCAGCGTGTAACGCGCGATCCACTCAGCGAACCGCAACGAGAGTTCCGGCAGGCCGGGAACATCGAGCAGGCTCGTCACCGGCTTCATCTTGCGGGGATCGATTGGTTTGCCGCCGTCGCCGAGCGGCCGGTCCCAAACCACGCCGATGCGCGTCTGTGGACCGAACGGCACCAGCACGAACGATCCGGGAACCAGCGCCGCGACTTCGGTATCCGGGGGCGGCGCATAATCGTAAGTCTGGTCGAGCGCCACGGGCAACAGCACCGGAACCCGCTGGGATCCGGCTTGAGACTCGTTACCCAATCTGTCCAGAAGACTATCCAAAGACCCCGCCACCGGACTAGAAGCTAGTGTAGCGCACCAGACGATTGGTCCCCGCGTGGGGCTTGCCTCGCAACCAAACGTCGAGTGCCAAACTACACTAGGATCATGATGCTGCTCGTGTTCCTGCTGGTTCTGAGATTTGCTCGGGACCGAGCGGCGGTGGGCGAGCAAATGTCAGAACCGGAACACGAGTGTCCCGAGGTCCATTGATGGACGCCGGAACCACGAATCGATCACATAGCCTTTCCGCGCCGATAGGGCGAGCGCGGGGCAAGGGAGCCAGCCGAATGAAATTCTTCGTTGATACCGCCGACGTCGCCGAGATCCGTGAGCTTGCGGCAACGGGACTGCTCGACGGAGTGACGACCAATCCGTCGCTGATCGCCAAGAGTGGCCGCGATTTCAAGGAGGTTATCGCCGAGATCTGCGCGATCCTGCCGGGCCCTGTGTCGGCCGAAGTAACAGCGCTCGATGCGCCTGGCATGATCGAAGAGGGCCGCGAACTCGCCAGAATCGCCAAGAACGTGACCGTGAAGGTGCCGCTGACGATGGAGGGCCTCAAGGCCTGCCGCACGCTGACGAGCGAGGGGACGCTGGTCAACGTCACGCTGTGCTTTTCCGCGAATCAGGCGCTGTTGGCCGCCAAGGCGGGCGCGACGTTCGTATCGCCCTTCATCGGCCGCCTCGACGATATTGGCCTCGACGGCATGCTTCTGATCCGCGAGATCCGCCAGATCTACGACAACTATCCGGTGCTCTCGACGGAAATCCTCGCGGCTTCGATTCGTACCGTCAATCACGTCAAGGACGCCGCCCTCGTCGGCGCCGACGTCGCGACCATTCCGCCGGGTATCATCAAACAACTCGTCAACCATCCGCTGACCGACAAGGGCGTCGAGGCCTTCCTTGCCGATTGGGCCAAGACGAAGCAGAAGATCTTGTGATCGCCGGGCGGCCTATTCGGAAGGAACGACTGTTTCAGTACCGTCGAAAGTGGCGGCAGATCTGCTTTGCGGCGAAGCGTTCGGCGGCGCGATTGTGAGCGCCAACTTCGAGGAGCTCGACTACCGGCCAACCCCGATCGGTGCCGTTAGCCTGAGGCGGCGGCACGATCTCGCGCTCGGCATCGACGTCTACGATATCAAGCTCGGCGATGATTTCCTTATGTCGAGCAACTACACGGCTTCCGAACGCGCCCTCGCGACCCTCGCTCTGGCGAGCCTCGGCGATACTCGGCCGGAGGCCGCCCGCTCGGGATGCCTCGACGTCGTCGTCGGCGGTCTCGGACTTGGCTTCACGGCCCAGGCCGTGCTGGAGCATAATTCCGTCGGCTCGCTGACTGTCATCGACTATCTGGCAGCCGTGATCGAATGGCATGAGACCGGCCTTATCCCGCTCGGTGCCGAGCTGACGTCGGACCCGCGATGCCGCCTAGTCCATGCCGATTTCTTCGCCCTCGCCACTGCCGACGCCGGCTTCGACCCATCCCATCCAGGACGCCGCTTCGACGCCGTACTGGTCGACATCGATCATTCACCGGATGCCTTCCTCGCCGCGGGCAATGCGGACTTCTACAGCGCCGAGAGCCTCGCGCGAATGTCGCGACATTTGAAGCCGGGCGGCGTCTTCGGACTATGGTCGAACGAGCCGCCGGACGCCCTATTCGTGGCGCGCCTGCAAGCGGCGTTCGCTACGGCGCGCGGCGAGCCGGTGACGTTCGAGAACACTGCCAACGACCGCTTCACGCAAACGGTCTATCTCGCCTGGTCTGAAATCCAACCCGCTGCGGCCGAAGCCGCGACCAGCGGACAACCATGATGGCAGAACCCGTGGCGGTATCGCGCGACAAGACTACGATGGCGGCGCATGCAGCCGCACAGAAGGGCAGCGGCATCCGACGAGCGAGGCCGAGGCTATTTCCATGACGGCAACCGAACGCTGCCCGGTCTGCCGCGCAGCAGGCGCGGTGCACTTCCTCGCCCTCGCGGCGGCCCGCTACTGGCGTTGCCCAACCTGCCTCGCAACCTTCCGTGATCCGGCCGAGCGTCCCGAAGCCGATGCCGAACGCGCCCACTATCTCCTGCACGAGAACGATCCCGCCGATCCGCGCTACCGGGCCTTCCTCGCACGGCTGGCGACGCCGCTTCTCGAGCGCATCGCGCCCGCATCCGAGATCCTCGACTTCGGCTGCGGGCCCGGCCCGGCACTTGCGGCCATGCTGGCTGAAGCGGGCCATACCGTCAGCATTTTCGATCCCTTCTTCCGCCCCGATCAAGCCGCCCTCGCCCGCCGCTACGACGTCATCACATGCACGGAAGCCGCCGAGCATTTTCATCAGCCGGCCGACGAGTTCGACCGTCTCGACGCGATGCTCCGCCCCGGCGGATGGCTCGCCATCATGACGTGCTTCCAGACCGACGACGCCCGTTTCGAGCGCTGGCATTACCGCCTCGATCCAACCCATGTAGTATTCTATCGCGAAGCGACACTGCGCCATGTCGCGGAGGCACGCGGCTGGCAATTCGCGTGTCCGGCCAAGGATGTCGCGTTGATGCGCAAGCCGGTTTCTGGCCGCGACAGTCGCTGAGACGGGCGTGGCGACGCCAGCTCTCCCCTGCGCAGGACAGCCTAGTGTTGCGTCACTAACGCTTGGTCCCCGTTTGCTGCAAGCTGGCCTGCCAAGTGTCGGAGACGGAACACTAGTTCGATGCCGTTACCGCGCACGATCTCGGCAGCTGCCGATAGGTCTGGGCGGTGACGTGATTGCCAATCGGCAAGCGCCGCAGCGAGGCCGAAAAGGCGCGCGCCCCACGCCGCGCATCGATCTTCATCTCGTCGACGCGATGCTTTCCGCGCGTCACCCAGGTCGGAATGAAGCCGGCCGCCGAGACTTCGGCCTTGCCCCGCGCGTCCCTGGTCAACTCGATCAGTGCGACGATGCCCGTGCGCTGGTCGTCCGAAACCTGGTTCGAGATGAAGTTCCCGGTCGAATAGATGACGAGGCCGTCACGCCCGTCACTGGCGGTGATCTTCTCCCAGCCCTGCAACACATGCGGGTGCGCCCCGACGATCGCCGCCGCGCCGGCTTCGATCGCATCGCGCGCATACTGGCGGTCGGACTTGAACGGGCGGGCCAGTTGCTCGCCACCCCAATGTGGTGTGAGGATCACCGCGGCGATATGCGGATCGGCGGCAAGCCAGCGGATCTCGCTCATGATCTCGTCGCGATCAACGTAGCAGTTCGCCACTTGCCGGAACCGGTCCGGGTTGCCGTTGACCGAATACGTGCAGGCGAGCCACGCCACCGTCATGTCGCCAACCTTGGTCTCGACGTGCCAGGGCCGGTCCTCCGCGGCATCGCGCGGGCGTGTGCCGGTATGTGCGATGCCGGCCTTGTCGAGGGTTGCGATCGTGCGGTCGATCCCGAGCGCTCCACGGTCGGCCGCATGATTGTTCGCCGTCGAGACGACGTCGAAGCCCGACTCCTTGAGATCGACGGCGAGCGAGGGATGATAATTGTAGTTGAGCACCAGCCGTCCCGCGCCGTAGACGCTGCCGTCCCAGCGCCGGCCGGGATCGCGGACCGCTCGCCCTGTTGGCGAAACGCCTTCGGCGGCCGTGCCCTCGAGGTTGGCGTAGGTTGCATCTGCCCCCTGCAGCACCGGCAGCAGCGATTTCCAGAATCTTTGGTAGTTGCTCTTGGCAACCAGGGCCTGCCGTTGCAGCGCGTTGTGGAACAGGAGGTCACCGACCGCCGCCACGACGGCACGATCGCCCGGCAGGCAGCCGGCCCGAAATGTCATGCGATCATTGTCGGCGCGTGCCACAGGGGCCGCCAGCACCGGCAACAGGCATGCAACCGTGGACGCGAGCCATGATCTGGCAAGAGAACAACGCGACATCGAAAACTCCGCACTGAGGCGATGGTCCGGCGTTTCAGCCCGGACCAAGCCGCCAGCCGAACGCTGACAGAAAACTGATCCAGCATCTACATTCCTGCGAACTGGACGCCGAATACACTTAATGTTTTCTGATCTACCGTTTGCCGTCGGCCACACGTTGTCATCGCCAGGCCCGGCCGCGTTAACCAGTCGTTAACCAGTTCGAACGCCTCATGATGCCTCGATCGCGTCACCACCTCCATCGGCGGGCCAGATGCCACACGCGCGACACGCTTCACCGGATGCAACGGCGTCCAGCCAACCCGGCGAATTGGATTTTGGTGGCGATTTTCGCGACGCCGCGCTCGGCTGGCTTCGCCACCTCGATGTCGAACGGGGTTACACGACCGAAACATTGACGGCCTACGAGCGCGATCTCCGTCAATTCGCCATGTTTCTTGCCGCCCGGCACCGCCGCGCGCCCTGCCTTGGCGATCTCACCCTCGTCGACGCCAAGACGGTTCGCGCGTTTCTCGCCCACCGCCGCCGCCAAGGTGCCGTCAGTCGTTCCCTGTCGCGCTCGCTCTCCGCGCTGCGTACGTTCTACCGCTGGCTCGAGGCGTCGGACATCCTGAAAAATCGCGCTGTCCAGCAGATCGCGCTGCCGAAGATTCCGCATTCGGTACCAAAGCCGCTCACGGTCGAAGCGGCGGCACTCGTCGTCGCGCCGGACGCGATGCCGGCCGAACTCGACTGGGTCGCCGCTCGCGATTGCGCGGTGTTGCTGCTGCTCTACGGCGCAGGCCTGCGCATCTCCGAAGCGCTCGGACTGACCGCCACCGACGCACCGACAGGGGCACGCGACGTGATCGTCATCCGCGGCAAGGGCGGCAAGGAGCGCATGGTGCCGATCCTTCCGGTGACGCGCCGCGCCATCGCGCGCTATCTGGCACTATGTCCCTATCCGATCAGCGGCAGTGAACCGCTCTTTCTCGGCGTCAAGGGCGGGCCGCTCTCGCCACGCCTCATCCAGCTCGCGATGCAGCGCCGCCGCGAGGAACTCGGCCTCGCCGACAGCGCGACGCCGCACGCGCTGCGTCACTCGTTCGCGACGCATCTGCTGGCGGCGGGTGCCGACCTCCGTCAGATTCAGGAATTGCTCGGTCATGCATCGCTCTCGACGACACAGGTCTATACCGAAGTCGACCGCGACCGGCTATTGGCCGTCTACGACGCCGCCCACCCGCGCCGGTAACGAGCACGCGGTGGATGAAAATGCGTTAACCCTTCCGCAGCTTGCCGCGCCACCGTAACCTTTCGATTAATCGATCGGGCGGCATTCTCGGAAGATTAGGTCCACCAGTGCCGGTCGCTCGTGCCGTATGGTGGCTTGCCGGCGGGGTGGTAAACTGGTCTGACGGGGACAAGCCCGATCGTTTCGCAGGAATGGAGCTCATCGAACGCCCATGCAGGTGGCACCGCGACGTCACGACGAACGAAGCTGGATGTGCGGACATGCGCGGCTGCATCACGCCCGGGCGCACTCGACCACCGCCCGCGTGCTTCGCCGCGCGGCACTCGCGGCGCTTCTTGCCCTCGCTCCGGCCGGCGCGGCCGGTGCCGCGGATTGCCGTGGCACCGATATGCTCGCCGCCATGAGCCGCAGCTCTCCCGACGTTTACCGTGAAATACAGGATACGGCGCGCGCCACGGCCAATGCCGAAGCCATCCTCTGGAAGATCGAGCGCGCTGGCGTTCCGGCATCCTACCTGCTCGGAACGATCCACCTCACCGACCGGCGCGTCACCCAGTTCTCGGCCAAGACATCCCAGGCTCTCGACGCCGTTCGATCGGTCGCGCTCGAGGTCACCGACATTTCGGCAGCCGCCACCAGTGCGGCTCTCGAGAAATCCTCGCGCCTCGTCCTCTACACGGATGGGCGCCGCCTCGACGGCGTACTGTCGGCGGCCGAAATCGCCAAGGTCCGCGCCACGCTGAGCGCGGCCGGCATGCCGGTCGAGATCAGCACCATGTTCAAGCCCTGGGTCATCAGCCTGATGCTCTCGGTATCGGGATGCGAGCGCCGCAATGTGCAGCGCGGCGAACCGGTGCTCGATATGAAGCTCGCAACGACCGCCCGCCAGCGCGGCAAGACGATCATCGGCCTCGAGACGATCGAGAGCCAGTTGCAGGCCATGGCCGCCATTCCCGACGATCAGCAAGTTGGCATGTTGCGGGCCAGTCTCGCCTATGCGGATCGCGCCGATGACAACATGGAGACACTGCTGCAGCTCTACCTGCAGCGGCGAATGGGCGCTGCCTGGCCGTTTCAGCTGGCACTGGCCCGGCAAGCGGGCGTCGGTCCTTCAGCCTTCGTGACGTTCAAACAGCGCATTCTCGTCGACCGCAATCGACACATGGCCAAAGCCGCGCTGCCGCTTCTGTCGAAGGGCCGCGTGCTGATCGCGGTCGGCGCCATGCATCTCGTTGGCGACGACGGGCTGGTGGCACTGCTCGAGGACGCGGGTTACACGCTGACACCGATCGAGTGAACGCCAGAAGCGGGCGTCGCCATTTCGCGACAGCCGGCGCAACGGCACGGTGCAGGGAGCGGAGAGCCGCGTGCCACCGCTGGCCGAACTCAACCCCCCGGACGATGACAACCCGCCGCGCAAGACGAACGGAAGGCCCGTCACATGTGGATCGGTCGCTTGTCGACCGCAAGCGCGGCCTCCTTCACCGCTTCCGACAGCGTCGGATGCGCGTGACAGATGCGCGCGAGGTCTTCCGCCGAACCACCGAATTCCATGATGACGCCAGCTTCGGCGATCAACTCGCCGACGTGCGGCCCGATCATGTGGACGCCGAGAATGCGATCGGTCTTGGCGTCCGCGATCACCTTGACGAAGCCGTCCGTGGTCCGGTTCACCTTGGCGCGGCCGTTGGCGAGGAACGGAAACTTCCCGACCGTGTAGGCGATGCCGGCGTCCTTCAACTCTTCCTCGGATTTGCCGACGGTCGCGACCTCGGGGAAGGTGTAAATCACGCCCGGGATGACGTCGTAGTTCACATGGCCAGACTGCCCGGCCAGCATCTCGGCGATCGCCACGCCCTCGTCCTCGGACTTGTGCGCGAGCATCGGCCCGCGGATCACATCGCCGATGGCATAGATGCCCTTGACGTTGGTCTGGAAGTGATCGTCGACGACGATGCGCTTCCTTTGATCGAGCTGCACGCCGACCTCGGCAAGCCCGAGCCCATCGGTATAGGGCACGCGGCCGATGGCAACGAGCACGACATCTGCGGCGAGTTTCTTGGCGTCGCCACCAGCCGCCGGCTCGATCGTGACCGAGCAGCCGTGATCGCTTTTCTCGAGCGCCGTGACCTTCGATCCCAGCATGAACTTGAAGCCCTGCTTCGCCAGGATCTTCTGGAATTGTTTCGCGACCTCGAGATCGGTTCCCGGCAGGATACGGTCGAGATATTCGACGACGGTCACCTCGGCGCCGAGCCGCCGCCACACCGATCCCAGCTCGAGGCCGATGACACCGGCACCGACAACCAGCATCGTGGACGGCACCTTCTTCAACTCGAGCGCGCCGGTCGAGGACACCACCTGCTTCTCGTCGATGGCAATGCCGGGGAGTTTCGCGACATCCGAGCCCGTCGCGATGACGATACTCCGCCCCTCGAGTGTGGACTTGGCGCCATCGTCCGCCGTCACCTCGACTTGCCCCGCGGCGACGATGCGCCCGGTGCCGTGATGGGCGTCGATCTTGTTCTTCTTGAGCAGGAAAGCGATGCCGTCGACGTTGCCCTTGATGCCCTCGTCCTTGAACGCCAGCATGCGCCCGAGATCGAGTTTCGGCGTCACCTCGATGCCCATGCCGGCAAAGCCATGCCTGGCTTCGTCGTAGAGTTCAGACGCATGCAGCAGCGCCTTCGAGGGAATACAGCCGACGTTGAGGCACGTACCGCCATGCGTCGCCCGCTTCTCGACGACAGCGACCTTGAGGCCGAGCTGCGCCGCGCGAATGGCGCACACATAGCCGCCGGGGCCGGTGCCGATGACGATCAGGTCGTAGGATGCCGTCATTGTCGTGCTGTCCTCGTTCAACGTTTCGGCGTTAGCAGTTTGTGGGCGATCGCCCCCGTCGCCGGCGGCGGTCTTCGTCGGGGGTGGTGGCTCCACTCTCGCGGATCCACCAGCCGCCGCAGCAAACATTTCCCAGAAAAGATGCCACACGACCATTCGCCTCCGTCAACGCCACAACGAAGGCTTCGGTCGATGCCACATCGAGCGCTCAAAGCTCCAGCACGAACCGCTGCGGGTCTTCGAGGCACTCCTTGACGCGGACGAGGAACGTCACCGCCTCCTTGCCGTCGACGATGCGGTGATCGTAGGAGAGCGCCAGATACATCATCGGACGCACCACGACCTCGCCGTTGCGGACGACGGGGCGCTCCTCGATGCGGTGCATGCCGAGAATGCCCGACTGCGGCGCATTGAGGATCGGCGTCGACATCATCGAGCCATAGACGCCGCCGTTCGAGATCGTGAACGTGCCACCCTGCATGTCCTCGATGCCGAGCCGGCCATCACGCGCCCGCTTGCCGAATTCGGCGATCTTGCCCTCGATTTCCGCGATCGAAAGACGATCCGCTTCGCGCACAACCGGCACCACGAGGCCCTTCTCGGTGCCGACGGCGACGCCGATGTGATAGTAGTTCTTGTAGATGATGTCGGTGCCGTCGATCTCCGCGTTGACGGCGGGGATCTCCTTCAGCGCCTGGATGCACGCCTTGACGAAGAAGCTCATGAAGCCGAGCTTCACGCCGTGCCGCTTCTCGAACAGGTCCTTGTACTGGTTGCGCAGCGCCATGACGTTCGACATGTCGACGTCGTTGAACGTGGTCAGCATCGCTGCCGTGTTCTGCGCATCCTTGAGTCGCCGCGCGATGGTCTGGCGCAAGCGCGTCATCTTCACGCGCTCCTCGCGCGCCACATCGTTGGGCACGGACGGCGCCCGAACCTGCTGCAGAGGCACCGGCTGCGGTGCTGCCATATAGGTCATCGCCTGCGCCGCTGGCGCGCTCGCCGCCGCCGGAGCAGCAGCCACCGCGCCGCCGCCGGCCGGACCCTTGGCAACTGCCGCGGCGACATCGGACTTCAGCACCTGCCCGCGCTTGCCCGAGCCCTGCACGTCGCCAGCCGACAGCCCGGCTTCATCGAGCGCCTTGCGCGCTGCAGGCGAAGGAGGCATGCCACCGCCCGGAGCGGCTTCCGGAGCCGATCCTGCGCTCTCCGCCACAACTGCCTTGGGTGCAGGAGCCGCGGGCTTGGGCGCTTCCACGGCGGCAGCCGGCGCGGGCGCAGCAGCACCCGCCGCACCATCCTTAACGTGCCCAAGCACCGCACCAACGGCGACCGTCTGCCCGGCCTCCGCCCCGATATCGGCCAGCACTCCGGCCGCTGGAGACGGCACCTCGACAGTCACCTTGTCGGTCTCCAGTTCCACCA
>JAGRKS010000131.1 GCA_020442185.1 Hyphomicrobiaceae bacterium | reverse complement strand
AGAAGCGGTCGTGGCTGATGACCACGGCGCAGCCGGGGAAGTCCTCGAGCGCCGCCTCGAGCGCCGACAGTGTCTCGGTATCGAGATCGTTCGTCGGCTCGTCGAGCAGCAGCAGGTTGCCGCCCTCCTTCAGAAGCTTGGCGAGATGCACGCGGTTGCGTTCGCCGCCCGACAGCATACCGACCTTCTTCTGCTGATCGCCCCCTTTGAAGTTGAACCAGCCGCAGTAGGCGCGGCTCGGCAGTTCCTTCTTGCCGCCGAGCAGGATCTGGTCGAGCCCGCCTGAAATTTCCTGCCAGACGGTCTTGCTGTCGTCGAGGTGGTCGCGGCTCTGGTCGACGTAGGAGAGCTTCACCGTCTCGCCGAGCTTGATCGTGCCGGCATCCGGCGTCTCCTGCCCGGTGATCATGCGGAAGAGCGTCGTCTTGCCGGCGCCGTTCGGGCCNNCGCCGACGATGCCGCCGGGCGGCAGTTTGAACGACAGTCCGTCGATCAGCAGCTTGTCGCCGAACGCCTTCTTGATGCCGTCGGCCTCGACGACGTTGCCGCCGAGGCGCGGGCCCTGCGCGATGTGGATTGTTGCACGGCCGACATCCTCGCGGCCCGCTTCCTCGGCGAGCTTCTCATAGGCGGTGATGCGTGCCTTGGATTTCGCCTGCCGAGCTTTCGGGCTCGAGCGGATCCATTCGAGTTCCCGGCGCAGCGCGCGCTGCTTGGCCTCTTCCTGACCCTTCTCGACGTCGAGGCGCTTCGCCTTCTGCTCGAGCCACCCCGAGTAGTTGCCCTCGTAGGGAACGCCCTGGCCGCGATCCAATTCCAGCGTCCAGTTGGTGATGTTGTCGAGGAAGTAGCGATCGTGGGTGACCAGGATCACGCAGCCCGCGTACTCCTTGAGGTAGCGCTCGAGCCAGGCGACGCTCTCAGCGTCGAGATGGTTGGTCGGCTCGTCCAGCAGCAGGATGTCGGGCTTGGCGAGCAGAAGTTTGGTCAGCGCGACGCGACGCTTTTCGCCGCCCGAAAGTTTGGCGACGTCGGCATCGCCGGGCGGACAGCGGAGCGCGTCGAGAGCCTGTTCCACCTGGGTGTCGAGGTCCCACAGGTCCTGCGCATCGATGATGTCCTGAAGCGCCGTCATCTCGTCGGCGGTCTCGTCCGAATAGTTGGCCGCGATCTCGTTGTAGCGGTCGACGACCGCCTTCTTCTCGGCGACGCCTTCCATGGCGTTGCCCAGCACGTCCTTGGTCTCGTCGAGTTCAGGCTCCTGCGGCAGATAGCCCACCTTGATGCCGTCCGCCGCCCACGCCTCGCCGACGAAGTCCGTCATCTGCCCGGCCATGATCTTCAGAAGCGTCGACTTGCCGGCGCCGTTGAGGCCGACCACGCCGATCTTGGCGCCGGGGAAGAACGACAACGAAATGTCCTTCAGCACCTGCTTGCCGCCGGGATAGGTCTTCGACAGCTTGTGCATGTGATAGACGTACTGCGGGTTCGCCATGAGCGGCGCTCTCCTCGAGAAATCCAGAGTGTCAGGAAGCCGACGCCCTTCTAGCCGAACGAACGCGCGCGCTCAAGTGATGCCTTGGGAAGCGCGACCCCTCGCCCGCCCTCCGATGCTGCCCCCCGATGGCCGCGATGATCGGGGACTTCCCTCACCGCGCGAACGATGCAAGATTTAGAGATGCAGATGTCACAACAAGCCACCGCCCCCCGTCACCTGGTCTATTTCGCCGACCCCATGTGCTCTTGGTGCTGGGGCTTCGCGCCGGTGATCAACGGACTTGCCGACCATTTCGGCGACAGGTTGCCGATCTCACTCATCATCGGTGGGCTGAGACCGGGTACGCGCGAGGCCATGTCGGATGAGATGAAGTCGGATATCCGCGGCCATTGGCAGAAAGTCGCCGAGCGCACCGGTCAGCCGTTCGACCTTTCGTTCTTCGACCGCGAAGGCTTCGTCTACGATACCGAGCCGGCCGACCGCGCGGCGATCGTGATGCGGCTCCTCAATCCCCTTCTCGCACTCCCCTACTTCACCGCCATCCAGCGTGCATTCTACGCAGAGAACCGCGACGTCACCGACGAGAGCGTACTGGCCGACATCGCCGCCGAACACGGCATCGACCGCGAGCAATTCCTCGTCGCCCTCGCCACCAACGAGGCGCGCAAGGCGACGGTGCAGGATTTCGACGTGGCACGGGCTTCAGGGGTCACCGGCTTCCCGACGCTCTATGCGGGCACCATCGAGAGCGGCTATGCGATGGTCACGACCGGATATCGTCCGCTCGATGGGTTGCCCCAGATTCTCGAGGAGTGGCTGGCGACCCCCGATTCTGGCCCCGATGGTAACTCCAATGCTCGAAGCGGTTCTGGCAAGGCCAGCACCTGACGCAAGGTGCCCGTGAGGGCAGGTGCCCGACACACCGCAGGCTCAATGCCGGTGGCCGGAAGCTGGAGGCGAAACGCCGCGTCGATCCGCGCTCGCACGGGCACCGCGAGCGAGGACGCAAAGCGCTCTACTCGAAGACTTTTTTCCTAACGCGTGTCAATTCCACCACCGCCATGATCGCAGAATCGCCTTACCGTAACCGGGCAAACCTGTTTTGGCGGATCTCGTACTTCGCTACGGTCCGGTGGGCGACGCCAATGCGTTCGGTTGGCCATTGCCCCGGTAAACCATTCATGTGGATGCGCCATGCAAAGCGATCTTGATAACCCAGTGGACGGGACGCCGACCGCCAGCGAGGTTGCGATCGATTACATCAAGACCAGCAGCTTTAAGGTCGATTGGGCCGATGGAGCCGTCGGCGGGGTTACTCCGGCTGGATACGTTCACGTTGCGTTCTATGCCGAGCGGCTTTCAATTCCGCGCAGGCTGGTGTTTTCCCTCACACCGGATGGAGCGCTTGGCGATGAGATCGCCAACAAGCGCCGGGATCGCAACTCTGTTGTCAGGGAGCTATCCACCGATGTAATGATGTCCGCCAATGTAGCCGAGCAAATTGGCCGTTGGCTGATCGAGATGGCGAACGACGCACGTGGTATCAACGCCGAACAATCCGACACCGGTAAGCCATGACATTCCACAACCGCGCGCACAGCGTGCCAACCCCCGCCACCAGTGATTCGGATTATTCGCGGACGAGGGCCACCAGTGCGTCCACCCCGGTCGGCCGTCAAAGGGCCGACTACAGACGGGCATCGAGGATCTCACAACAAGAGTTCGAAGGCTGGGCTGAGACGTGGCTTCGCGAGACGGCGCACCTCCCGCGACCGAGCGATAAGGTCATGCACAAGTCCGCCACCAGGCTATTACAGTGCCCGAACGCGGTCGAATGCATCGTCGAGAGCTTGCGCGAAAAACCAAGCCTTCTCGTTCTGCTGCTTCAAAAGCTCGTGCCCGATTGGCCTTATGAGGGCCTCGCCCCCGGTGACATCCGTGCGCGCTCAACGCGATGGGTCGCGTGGTACGACAATTAGATCTTGATGACCTGACGAGAACTCGGGCAGCTCGACTTCCGAAACGAAACAAATTCAAAACAACCCAGTGAGGGCTCGCAGGGGGCATCGACCGTGTTCGAACCAATACGGTGTCGCGACACCGGAATCGAGTTTCGTGGCCGACAAACAAGCCATGCGGACCCGCTCTACAACTGCGTCGCCTGGGCGTTCGGGAGAGCGAACGTTTTTTGGTGGCCGGATCCGTGGGATCCAGGTGTATGGCCGATCGAGCATGATTTTACGGATTATGGTCTCGGAGCGTTCAGGCGACTCTTTGAAACTTGGGGTTGGAGAGCGTCTGAGAATGCCGACTACGATTCGAGGCTCGACAAAATCGCACTGTTCGTCGATTCAGAACTCACTCCTACGCACCTTGCTCGCATGTTGCACGATGGTGAATACAGCGATATCGGGGCAGGCGCATGGAGCAGCAAACTCGCTCATGGCATGGACGTCGCCCATGAACTCGACGCCTTATGCGGTCCGGACCGATATGGCGTCGTGAATTGTATCTACGAGCGCGCACGCGAACCGCGATAGTCGCAATCAGAGGAAGCTGTACGACCTCGTTCAGGTCGTCCTCCGCAGCCGGCTATTTCCACGTCCAGGGCAGGCTGAAGTCTCCCTGGAACGCGACGCCGGTGAAAAAGTAGCCGCCGAGCCCCACGGTGAAGACCAGCCAGCCCCAGAGCGTGTGCTCGAGCCATACGACGGCGAGCGACCGCGACGTGTCATAGCGAAAGGCGAACAGCATGCCTGTCGCCATCGTGCCGGCGACCGCCACCCAGTTGCCGAACATCACATGGCCGAAGCCGAACAGCAGACCGTTGATGAGGATGAGTGCCCAGCGACGACCGGCGAACAGTGGCCCGTAACGATGGAAGAAGAACGTTCGGTAAGCGAGTTCCTGGGGAATGACCGAGAGCAGCGGATAGAAAAGCATGACCCGTTGCCAGATCTCGGGCCGGTCGCGCGGGAATGCGAGGAACTGGCGCGGCAGAAGTTCCTGCACCGCAAGGGCGACCAGACCGCCGCCGACAATGAACGTCAGTAACGTCCAAACGATGAACCTCGGCGGAAACGTCCGGAGGATCTCGCGTCTGAATGAAAAACCACGGTCCACTGCCAGCATGACCACGAAGGCGGCCAGTAGCGGCGGCAGCAACGTGAAGAGAGGCAGGCGCCACGCCAGGATCATGTGCAGCATCGCGATCGGCACCAGCATGTAGAGCACGACGATCTCGATGACGAGGCGGATGATACGGGCGCGCGCCGGACGCGCGATCGCATCGGGGCGCGCCAGTGTGCCCGCCGCCGCGACGACCGCCGTATTCCGGCCGAGGCCGGCGGATGCGGCGGAAAGAGCATCGGAATTCGAGCTCATCGCGCGCCGCCCTCCCTTCCGGCCGGGCTCGATCGTGCCCAGATGGCAGCTTGCGGCCGGACGACATTCCCGCCGGCGGCAGACCGCGTCATCTCTGCACCGACAGCGTCAGTGGGTTGGGCACGCGCCAGCGCCGAGGCAGCAAATTCTCTCCGGCGTGCGCAAGTCCATGGCTCGCCAAAGAGCGCCAATCCTTCGGGCGCATTCCCGCATGAGCCCCGCACGGTCATCCGTCGCCGCCTCGCGGTCCGTCCTCCTGCCCCATCAATGGACCGAGATAGCGCGCCCTGTTCATCCAGCGCTCCTCGATGACCCGAGCGATGGCGCCGGCTGCCTGAAGCGCCTGCCAGGGCTTGCCGAGATGGGCCAGGAGATCGGGAGCCGTGGCGGCCGTCAACGGCACGGTCGCGCCGGCAGCTGACAACGCGTCGTGGAACCGTTCGAATTTGGCGCTGCCTCCCGATGGCCGGAAAACGAATACCGGCCGGCCGGTCGCGCAGGCTTCACCCGTCATGCTGACGCTATCCGCCGTCACGACGACCGCATCGGCCTTGGCCAGGAAGCGCGGGTAGGGATTGTCGCCTTCGCCGGCATAGACCACGTGCGGGAACGGCCGAAGCGCCGCGGTGACGGCGCTGGTGAGCGCGGGCGGCGTGCGCCGCGACGCCGTCGCAAGGAAGCTCACACCGCCCTGGCCGAGCACGCATAGGGCAGCAACGAGTTTGTCGATATCCCCGCTCGTCCAGCGCCATGCCTTGCTGGTGCCGCCGAGCGCCAGCATGACGCGCGGCCCGCTGAGATCGTCGATCCGGCTGTCGGACGCGGACCGCAACGCCGCCAGCAACGCGGGCGTGAAGCGGTTCGGCGGCGTCAGCGTCGACACGACGTTGCTGCCCCGCCGCCGGTCGTGCTCCGGCACCCAGATGAGATCGGCGATCCGGCCAGTGGTGCGCGGGTCCTGCAACGCTACCGTGAACGTCGCGAGGCCCGCGCATCGCCGCACTTTTCTCAGCGCCGGCATTGCAGTGCGGCCGATGCCGATGGCGATGGCCGGCCACGGCGCCGAGGGCGCAAACGAGGCGTCCGCCGGTCCCCAAGGCGCCATCCATTTGGCAAGACCCGTCGGCGCGACCCGGTGCCATTCGGCAACGACGCCGAGGGCCTCGGCGAGACCGGCTGCCTGCGCCTCGTGGCCGGCCTTGCCATCGGTGATCAGCCATGCGCGCTGGCCGGCGAGCGGATACGTCCGAGGTGCCGCCGAACGATTGTCAGCGCTGCCGGCCGCGTCCGGCGCCGCCTTACCTGAAGACGTGCCTGCGCCGCCCGAAGAGCCAACTTCGCCGGGCCTGTTGATGGGAAACGTTGCGATGCCACCCTCCGGCGCAATAATCTGAAACTACGGGCGCAATTTCGATATTAGAAGTTGCGCCTGATTGGCCTCAGCCCGTATCAAGCGGCACGTCGATGCGGAACTGGCCACAGCACAACCGAGAGGGATCATAGCCGCGATGCGCGTCAGGCTCGATGCCATTGATTGGCGTATCCTCAAGGAGCTTCAGGCCGACGCCCGTATCACCAACGTGGCGCTCGCGGCACGCGTCGGCCTTTCATCGCCGCCATGCCTCAGGCGGGTTCGCGCCCTGGAGGAGGCGGGGCTCGTTACCGGATACACCACGCTTCTCGACGAGCCGGCCCTCGGCTTCACATTGACCGCGTTCGCCCTCGTCGGACTCCACAGCCAGGCCGAAGGCGACCTGCGCGCATTCGAGAACCGCGTGCTTGGCTGGCCGGTCGTCCGCGAAGCGCACATGCTTTCGGGCGAAATCGACTACCTGCTGCGCTGCCTCGCCCCCGACCTTGCAACCTTCCAGGCCTTTGTTCTCGACGATCTTACGGCAGCACCCAATGTCGCGAGCGTGAAAACCTACTTGACCATCCGCCGCGCCAAGCTCGAGCCGGGCGTCCCCGTCCCAACGCAGCGCGACGCATGAGACCATCCCGCACGATCAGGCGCCGCAGCCAGCGTGCGGCTTGACGATGTGCAGGACGGAGGCGGGCGAGGTGGCAAGTTTGCCAGCCGGACGTCTCGGCCGCATCGCCAACTCGCCGCCACAATTGGGGCAAAGCCCACCGGCCAAGCGATGGTCGGCACAATCGCGGCAGAACGTGCACTCGAATGAGCAGATCACGGCATCGGTTGCGTCAGGCGGCAGATCCTTGCCACAGCATTCGCAACAGGGGCGCAGGTCGAGCACGGGGCGCCTCCCCTCCCTACTTCCACTCGATCTTGAGGATCTCGAAGGAGCGCGAGCCCTTCGGCGTCGTCACTTCGCACGAATCGCCCTTGACCTTGCCGATCAGCGCCCGTGCGATCGGCGACGAGATCGAGATCTTGTTGTCCTTCAGATTGGCTTCGAAGTCGCCGACGATCTGGTAGCGCACCTTCTCGTCCGTATCCTCGTCGACGAGCGTCACCGTCGCGCCGAACTTGACCGTCGTGCCGGACAGCGTCGACGGGTCGACGACATCGGCGCGCGACAGCTTGTCCTCGAGATCGGCGACCTTCGCCTCGTTGAGGCCCTGGGCTTCCTTCGCGGAATGGTACTCGGCGTTTTCCGAAAGATCGCCGTGGGCGCGCGCTTCCGAAATGGCCTGGATAATGCGCGGGCGCTCCTGCGACTTGAGGCGGTGCAACTCCGACTCGAGTTGCTTATACCCGGACGTCGTCATCGGAACACGTTCCATGGCCATCGCTAACGTCTCCCATCCGGCCCTGCATGGCTACAGGGACCTTGTCTTAACAATCGTCTGCTCTCTCGTGGAGCATCCTCGGTTGAGCGGGCGCTCAGGAGGACCGGAAGATCATGATAAGCGGCTCGTGTAGCTCTGCAATGGTGCAACTTCCAGATTGCCAGCCTTAAGAGCCCTGATCGCGCGAGTGACGGCCACCGCGCCGGCGAGGGTTGTATAATACGGAATATGGTGAAGCAAGGCGGTGCGCCGGATGTCCTTGCTGTCGGTCAGCGCCTTGGCGCCTTCCGTCGTATTGAAAACCAGGTGTATCTCGCGATTTTTCATGGCGTCGACGACGTGCGGCCGACCCTCCAGGACCTTGTTGACAACTGCGCATTGAACGCCGTTCTCCTGGAAATGGCGCGCCGTTCCCCGTGTTGCGATGATCTTGAAACCGAGTTCGATCAACTCACCGACGGTCGGAAGTATCCGTGCCTTATCAGCCTCCTTGACAGAAATGAACACGGTTCCGGAGAGCGGCAGCGGCAGCCCGGCGCCAAGTTGCGCCTTGCCGAAGGCCATCGCGAAATCCCGGTCGATACCCATCACTTCGCCGGTCGAGCGCATCTCGGGGCCGAGCACGGGATCGACACCGGGGAACCGGGCGAACGGGAACACGGCTTCCTTGACGGCGATGTGGTCGAACGCGTTGGCCGTCAGCGCGAAATCCGCGAGCGGCTTGCCGGCCATGATCTCGGAGGCAATGGCGGCGATCGGTTTGCCGATCACCTTGGCGACGAACGGCACCGTGCGCGAGGCGCGCGGATTGACTTCGAGGATGAACACCTCCCCGTCCTTGATCGCGAACTGGACGTTCATCAGGCCGACGACTTTGAGAGCGATCGCCAACTCGCGTGCTTGGCGTTCCAGCTCCGCGATGACGTCCGGTTTCAGCGAATAGGGCGGCAACGAACACGCGCTGTCGCCGGAATGGATACCCGCTTCCTCGATGTGCTCCATAATACCGGCGATGAAGGTGTCTTTACCGTCGGCAAGACAGTCGACGTCCACCTCGACCGCGTCGGTCAAATAGAGATCGACCAGAAGCGGACGCTTTGCTGAGACGACCAGCTCCGAGGGGCTGTCCAGCGTCACCGACAACCGGGCCACGTAGCGATCAATCTCCGAACCGTCGTGGACGATTTCCATCGCCCGGCCACCAAGGACGTAGGATGGCCGAATGACGACCGGATAGCCAATGGCGTCAGCGATGGCGCGTGCGTCACCCGGTGATTTTGCGATACCGCTTTCGGGCTGCGTAAGACCCAACTTGTCGATCAACGCCTTGAACCGGTCGCGATCCTCAGCAAGGTCGATAGCGTCCGGCGAGGTACCGAGGATCGGTACGCCTGCCTCTTCAAGGGCGCTTGCCAGCTTCAGCGGTGTCTGACCGCCGAACTGCACGATGACGCCCTTCACTTTGCCGCGTTTGCTTTCGGTGCTGATCACTTCCAGCACATCCTCGGCCGTCAAGGGCTCGAAGAACAGCCGGTCCGAAGTGTCGTAATCGGTCGACACGGTTTCGGGATTGCAGTTGACCATGATGGTTTCATAGCCCGCCTCGGTCAGGGCAAAGCAGGCGTGGCAGCAGCAGTAATCGAATTC
>JAGRKS010000130.1 GCA_020442185.1 Hyphomicrobiaceae bacterium | reverse complement strand
TTCCGTCTCCGACACTTGGTTCCCCACGCAGCACCGGATCGACCAAGCGTTAGTGACGCAACACTAGCGTGCCGGGAAATGCGACGGCTTATGCAGGCTGTTAATCCAAACACGGATTGATCCTTTACGTCCGGCTGCCTGCGGCCGTAACACACGCGCTGGCTGTCCGATGCCCAAGTGAGCAAAACGTACGATCGCCCGTGGTGATGAAACCAATGCGCGGGCGCCGGCATTGCTCGAGGAACGGCAGGTCTGGAGCAACGACATTTTCGCGATTAACGAACAAATCAAACGCCATCAATAAACCCTTAATTTGATTGGCCGTCTGATCAATCGTCGCTAAGGTGCGGGCGTGTCACAGAGAGTTGGGGTTTGCGTCGTGTACGGCCTGCGTGGAAATTTTGCGCATCCATTGCTGTCCGGGTTGGCTCGGCTTGCAGGGTACGGCGCGGTGCTAGCCGTGACGTTCGCGGGCGCGAGCGTGGCAGTCGGCGAGTACCTGCTCCCTGCGGCTGATCTGTTGATCCGAGATGCCGTTGTCGCGACCTTCGATGCCAGCGCTCCGCCACTTCCCGTGCGGAAATCGGGCGCTTCGGAGACGATGGCTAATTCAGCGTCCACACCCGATGAGACCGGCGCGGCCATCTCCACCGCCGCTCGAACGGCGTCAGCGGCGCGCGTTGCTGGTTTCGTCGCCACCGAGCGCGGGGCGAACAGTTCCGAAGCGGGCGGGGCGCTCGTTGCCGATACGCTCGAAGCTGACAATCGCAGCACGCCGCATCGCGATACTCTCCACGATATCGCAAATTTCGACCATGCGCGGCCCGCACCCCGGTTTGTCGCGCAGTTCAGCCGCGACGAAATCTCGGACATCAAATCGGCCGTCAGCGAACACGTGAAGGCCGACAACGGGGCCGCCTGGTATCAGGGCAGCGGAAAGACCTTTCGCACCATGTGCGTGCGCCTTTGCGATGGCGCCTATTTCCCGGTGAGCTTCTCGACGACGCCTGAGCAATTCGCCCGCGACGAAGCCGCCTGCCATTCGCGTTGCGGAGCCCCGTCGAAGCTCTTCGTGCTCCAGAACCCTGGTGGCAGTCCCGAATCGATGACGGATCTCGACGGACGCTCGTACATCGCGATGCCGACCGCGTTTGCTTTCCGCCACACCAAATCGCCCTCGTGTTCGTGTCGGGCGGAAGCCTGGGAGACAGCGTCGAAGAACCGTCACCTCCGCCGCACGGGCAAGGCGAAGGCGGCGGTTGATCAACCCGCAAGAGATGCAATTGCGGAAAGCGCGGCGAGGGGGTCGCCGGATGACATAGCTGCTCGCGGTGCTGCGGCCATCAAGGTCATGCAATCGCAGGAATGGCAGGCGGCAGTCAGCATGGACCCAGCCAGGGACACATCGCTTACCCCTGGATACATGACCCCAGAATGGAAGGCCGCGCGCGTTTATACCGCGCCGTCTGGCGACGTTGTCGGTTTCGACAAAGCTGCGCAATACCTTCTTCAGCGTGCGCGCAGTGCCGTCGATGGCGGGGTGCGCAGCGAGAAAAAGGTATTTGTTCTGCTCGGCATGGGTGGAAGCGGGAAGTCGACAATCGCGAAGTCTATATCGACGGCGCACGGAGCCATGCATATTGTCGCAGACGACGCCAAGCTAATCATCCCAGAGTACGACGGTGGCCGCAACTCCGCTGAAGTACATAACGAATCCGCTGACCTTGTCTCGACAATGATGGTCGAGGCCGTCAGCGCCGGAAACAATATTATCATTGAAAAGATTGGCAGTTCCGACAAAAGCATTCAGAAAATCATAACGGCCAGCAGGGCGGCGGGCTACTCTGTTCGGCTTGTGCATGTCGACACTCCCGTTGAAATCGCGATGGAACGCGCCGTTAAGCGGTGGCGGGCGACGGGTCGTGCCGTTCCGATGGAGACATATGCCGGACTTGATATTTCTGGCGTATTTGCTAGATTGAGAGAGCAGGAGGACGTCGATGAAGCAGCGAGGGTTCGTTGGGAAGAAGCCACTGGAGTCTGGATCAACGAAGGATCAGGTGCCGACCTCGGTGGACTACAGTTTGGGTCCAGAGCCGCCGCGGTACAGCGCGGCGTGGTTCGAGTGGATCGAGGTGAGGGGGACCGTCGAGGCATTCAGGAAGGCGACGCAGGGCGGGTAAATCCCGCCCTTTCCATTTCCCCAGACGTGCGCATTGCTCGCGCCATCGAACTGCGCGAGGCCGCGACCGGCGGCACAATCAATGCGGTTGTTTCCGACTATGCCTATCAGATCGAGGCGGCGCGTGGTGATCTGGCGGCGACAAAGGCGCTGGTTGATGCCGTCTCGGCAGACAAGCTGAGCTACTATGCGCTCGAGGAGGCTTCGCGCGCTGGACGGCCCGTCGATACAGCCGCGCTCGTTCGGCTGCGCGCCGCCGCGGTGAAAGCGTCACGTCGCGCGCCGCTCATTGTCGCCAGCGCGACACAAGAGATGGCGGGTGCTGCGGCCCCCGACGTCGACGGGATGCGCGCGATCACACCTGATGCACCGGTTGTCAAATCCGTTCGCCGGCCGGACGCCACTGCGCGCCTGGCGGCAATCGAGCCCGTGAACGTGGTGTTGCCGCCGGCTGTCGTTCTGCCATCGCGGCGACCGGCGGCGTTGAACCGTGTTGGTGACGATGCGCCGTCGCAATCCATCAGCGCAGTCGAAGATCGCGACCTCTCGCCGGTTCAGATCCGGCGGAATGCTGCGGCGCGCCGCGCACAACGGGTTCAGGCCGTGACACTCAGGGGCCCCGACACCGCTGGTACAGGCGCGGCCGGTACAGGTTTGCGCACCGGCAACGCAAGGATATGGGGCATCGGTCCCAATGCATTCAGTGCGCCGACCGGCGGCAGCGTTCGCGACGTCTTCGCTCGAAACTTCTATTGATCCGACAGTCTTACCACCGCTTGAGCGGCCCCAAGGTCGTGGCCGTCGACCGGCAATCTTCGACCGGAATCCCGACCCGCTCGCGCCAGCACTGCCTGCATGCAATTCAGCGAAGGCGGGCGATCGATCGGCCGCATCTGGATATGCAACTTCGAGATTGAGCAAGGTTCGCCGGCGCTCATTCGATTTCGGACGAGTCGGGCCTTTCGTGAGTCGGTGTCCAGAACGGATCGCGCCGCGTCTTCGATAATCGCTTCGTTCAGAGAATATTTGCCAGCACACGGCATGGTGTTCGGCGTAGTGCGGCCAACGGTCGCCAATTGCATCGCCCCCAGGCGGTGGAATGACGTTCATCAGTCGTGAGTACTCGTCGAGCATGCGTTCCGGTCTCAAAGTGGCTCTCGCCGTCATGGCGGCCATCGTCGTTGGCCCTGATCCGGCCAGCGCTCAATCCTTCTTCCAGAAGCTGTTCGGCTGGGGCAGTGCGCCAGCGCCCACACAAGAACGCCGCGTCATACCGCCGTCGTCATACCGCAGCCTCCCACCCTCGAGCGGGTTCTACCGAGACCACTCGCCGTTCTCCGAGGATGACGAGGCCGAAAGGCCCGCGACCGGTCGGCTGCGCGCCGTGTGCGTGCGGACCTGCGATGGCTATTACTGGCCGATTGCCGAGAACACCGCCCGCGGGATGCTCTACAAGGCATCGGACCGCTGCAAATCCACGTGCGGCACCGAAACCAAGCTCTTTTATCACGACATGTCGGCAGACGACGCGGCGGCCATGACCGATCTCGCCGGGCGGCGCTACGACGCGCTCGACAACGCATTTGTCTATCGCAAGAAGCTGATTGCCGGTTGCACCTGCCGGCCGCCGCCCTGGTCTACGGCGGAACGCTTCCGCCACGTCAATTATCAGATCGCGGCGGCGAGGGTGTTGGCCGAGGCCACCCGGCGCAAGCAGGAGGCAGCGGATCGGCTTCTGGTGCAGCAGGCCCGGACCAATCAACGGCGTATCGCGGCAAGGGTCGCCGCCGTGCCACCTCTGCCGCAAGAGCGTGCTGTCGCACGCGCGAACGTGGAACTGCCGCGAACGGCGGTGTCTGGCGTGGAGTTTGAGGCGATAACTGGGGTGGTCTCCCGAGCGTTGCCCCGCATCCCGGAACCGGCCGAAAGCGTACCCCGTGCCGCGGTATCGGCGCCTTCACCCTCGGTTCCTCAGTCTCGCACCATTCGGATCGCGGTGGCGACGCCACGGGCGAACAACAACCTCGTCGAACCGAAATCCTTGGCCTCGTCGTTTGAGCGCCCGCGTTCGGCAAGTGCTGCCGCCGCGAGTGCCACGGCGAATGTCGCCGCCAATTCTACGTTGCCCTCTCAACTCGGTACGGTCGAGACGAGCGAGAGCCGTGTGACGCTGTCAGCCGCCACGCCAGCGGATGTGGCCGAGTCTGATGTGGCCGAGAATTCCCAGCAAGAACGGCACGCAGAGGCTGGTTCAAGCCGGCCCGCGGCGGTCACGGCGTCGCCTGGTCCCGCACCTGTCGTGCGCTGGAAATCCGATCGCGCCGCGGAGCCCGAAGCGGATCGGGTGGAGCCCAATTTGGATAGAGGTTCGGCGTATGATGCAGCGCCAGCCGAGCAAGCGACCGTCAGGCGGCGTGAGCCAAGAGCGCGCCGCGCCCCGGCGAAAAACGCCAAACCGCAGCGCCGCAGACCCTATGCCGCCAAGCCTTCTTCCAACGGGTTCTTCGGTGCCCCGAAACCTGGTCTCGTGTGGCCTGGCGACTCGCGTTGAGCGGCCGATATCGCGCCGCTTGCGATGGCGGCCGGCGCTACCACGGCCCGTCGTCGAGGCCGTCCTGGTCGAAGCGCTCCCAGATGGCGCCGGACAACGGGTAGGCCTCTTCGACCACATAAGGACCGCCGCCGACATTGGGCTTCGACGAGAAGAGTACAAACCGGCTGACAACGAACGGCTCGGTAGCAAAATGACCATGCCGTTGGAGATATCGCGCCAGGACTTCGTCGCGCGAGTGCTGGAGCCGCGCCAGCGTGACATGCGGCTTGAACTTCCGCGCCTCTGGGGCGAGCCCGGCGCCGCGTGCCGCGCGCTCTGTCGCGCGCTGCAACGCGTCGAGCGCGGGAGAGGGTTCGACTCCGGCCCAAAGCGAACGCGGTTCCTTACCGCCGAAGGTGCCAAGACCTTTCAGCCTGAGTTCGAAGGCTGGAACATCGATGTCCGCCAGCAATTCGGCAAACGCGTTCGCGCGGCGTTGATCGATATCGCCGGCGAACCGCAGCGTGATGTGAAAGTTTTCACTATGCAGCCAGCGAACGCCGGGCATCGGCGCATCGAGGTCGTCGAGGGCGTCTCGCACCGCCTCGGGTAGCTCGATGCCTGTGAAAAGTCGTGGCATGGGCTTGCTCCCCTTCTCGACACAGTCCGTTCGGTCTGCCGCGGACCAATGTGCGCAGGCGAAGTGCCGGGCCGGCCGGTCAAGTGACGCGTCAGGCCGGCGCCAGAGCCGGAATTCGGCTGACGGGTCCGGCATGGGCTACGGTGTCCACCCGGACGTCAACCCTTGCCAGCCTGGCGCTGGGCGCGTTGGGCTTCGACGCGAGCGATCAGGCGTTCGACGTCGGGTAGAATACGCTCGACGATAACGGTGACGCCGCGGGCGTTGGGGTGCAGGCCATCGGCCAGGTTGAGCTTGGGATCGAGAGCAACGCCGTCGAGAAAGAACGGGTAGAGAATGGCGTCGTGCTTGTTGGCGAGATCGGGAAAGATGCGCGCGAATGCGTCGCGATATTCTCCCCCCCAATTCTCGGGCGAGCGCATTCCGGCGACCAGCAGCGGCAGGCCGCGCTCGGAAATTTTGGCAAGGATGCGATCGAGGTTGTCGCGCGCTCGATCCGGCGGCAGGCCACGCAGTGCGTCGTTGGCGCCGAGTTCGACGATAACGGCATCGGCATCGGCGCCGACCGCCCACTCGAATCGTTCGAGCCCCGCGGCGGTCGTGTCGCCCGAAACGCCGGCGTTGACGACTTCGACGCGATGGCCGCGCGACTTCAATGCCGCCTCGAGCACTTCGGGGAACGACTGTCCGGGTCGCAATCCGTAGCCAGCGGTGAGGCTATCGCCGAAGGCGACGATGCGGATGGGGGCAGCGGCTCCGGTTCCAGCTCCAGCCTCGCCCGGTCGATGGGTCAGGATCATGGCGGTGAGTATCATGAGCGCCAGCATCGAAAGGGCGCGAACGCCGTGTTCGAGGTTGACGATCGGGTCGCGCGACACCAGTTGACGGGAGGCCGCGCGCCCCGAAGCTGAACGTGGCAAACTGGCACCGGGCGGGGCGGCTTCGCATTCCCTGGCGGCGGGGGCGCGGGATCGCCAACGGGCGAAGATCGCGTCCATGTCGGCGGGACGGCGTATTGCTGGCGAGTTCGTCGAACGCAAAAGGCATTTCGTCATCGCCAACATGTTTACGCCTCATGCATCATCCAATCCAGGCCGGAGACGTAGAAACTCCGCCGGCCCACGACAAGGGGCCGCGCCTTTGATTGAGTGCGACAACGTCATGAAGTGGCGCGATATTCCGTTCCTGCGCCGAAATTTGGAGCCATCGATACTCGTGAGAACACCAGAGACGACTGAGCGACCGGCACAAATCATCGCTCTCGATGCGGTGGGCCTGCAGCTGACGAGCCGCGCCGGTCCGGTGCAAATCCTGCGCGATGTCGCGTTCTCCGTTTCGCGCGGCGAATCGGTCGCGATCGTCGGTCCGTCCGGCTCCGGAAAGACGTCGCTCCTGATGATTCTCGCCGGCCTCGAGCGCGCGACGACGGGCAGTGTTTCGGTCGCGGGACACGATTTCCGCACCCTGAGCGAGGATGAATTGGCGGCGGTGCGCGGTCGCGAGATTGGCATCGTCTTCCAGTCGTTCCATCTGGTGCCGACGATGACGGCGCTTGAAAACGTCGCGCTTCCGCTCGAGTTCGCTGGCCGCGCCGATGCGTTCGACATCGCGCGGAACCTGCTCGGCGAGGTCGGTATCGGCCACCGCGTCGACCATTTCCCGGCCGAGCTCTCGGGTGGAGAGCAGCAACGCGTGGCGCTCGCCCGTGCTCTTGGTGGCCGGCCCGGACTGTTGCTTGCGGACGAGCCGACTGGCAACCTCGACGGCAAGACCGGCCGGCAGGTGATCGACCTCTTGTTCAACATGCATCGCCGGCACAACGCCACGCTGGTGCTCATCACACACGACGAGGCGCTGGCGCGCCGGTGCAGCCGCGTGGTGCGAATGGAGGACGGCCGGATCGTCTCCGACAAGCCGGAACGCGAAGATGCGGCTGTTGTGGCGGCGTCGCGCCCGTCCGCCGATCCGGCATCGACGCGCGCGGTCGGCGCATGACGGTCACGGATGCAAGTCTCGCCGCTCCGCGCGGCGTCGCAATTGGCGCCGCACCGCGGTTGCCGCTGACCCGCGTCGTATCGCTTGCCATGCGCGAGTTGCGCAGCGGCATTCGCGGGTTCGCCGTCTTCATCGCCTGCGTCGCACTCGGCGTGATGGTGATCGCTGCCGTCGGTGCGATGACCGATGCCTTGAAAAGTGGGCTCGAACGCCAAGGCGAGCTGATCCTCGGCGGCGACGCGATCCTGACGCGAACACATGCGCGCGCGACACGTGAAGAACGCGCCTGGCTCGAGGCGCGCGGCCGCGTCAGCGAGACGGCGACGATGCGCACGATGGCACGTACGCGCGACGGCGAGGATCAAGCACTGGTCGAGCTCAAGGGTGTCGATCGCGCCTACCCTCTCGTCGGCCAAGTTGTGCTCGTGGACGACGGCGATCTCGCTGCGAAACTTGCGGGCGGCGATGGCAAACCGCGCGCCGCCGTCGATCCCATTCTGCTGGAGCGCCTGAAGCTCGCGATCGGCGACACGTTCCGGATCGGCGAGATCGAGGTCATCGCCGCGGCCGCGAACAAATCCGAACCCGACAGCCTTTCCGACCGCCTGACCTTCGGACCGCGCATCTTTGTTTCCCTCGAAACGATGGCGGCGACGGGGCTGGTGAAGCCCGGTGCTCTGGTCAGGTGGCGCTACGCGTTGAAACTCGGTGCTGAGAAAGGGGGCGATGCGGCCGTCGCCGCAACCGAAGCTGCGGCCGGCGATCGCCGGGATCTCGCGAGCTTTGCCGAAGCCGTGAAGCGCGATTTCCCTGAAGCCGGATTCACGGTGCGTGACCGTCGCGACCCCTCGCCGCAGGTCCGCCGCACGCTCGAGCGACTGCGCCAGTTCCTGACGCTGATCGGGTTGACGGCCCTGCTCGTCGGTGGTGTCGGCGTTGCCAATGCGGTGCAGACGTTCATCGATCGCCGCCGCAAGGTCATCGCGACCATGAAGAGCCTGGGTGCGCCGAACCGCGTGATCTTTCAGATCTTCTTGTTCCAGGTTGCTGTGATGTCGGCCGTCGGCGTCGCCATTGGCGTTGCGTTGGGCTTCGTCGTGCCGTTTGGGCTGCATGGCCTCTATGCGGATGCACTGCCATTCCCGACCGAGCTGTCGATTTCGGCCGGCTCCGTCGCAATCGCGGCGACCTACGGCTTCCTCGTTTCCGCACTTTTCACGTTGTGGCCGCTCGGCCAGGCTGAGCTGGTGTCACCTGCTGTTCTGTTCCGCGACCAGGTGCAGGAAAGCCGCCGTTGGCCGCGGCCCGCAATCGTCGCGGCGCTCGCCGCAATCGGACTGGTGCTGGCGGCGAGTGTCGTGCTGTCGTCCGATTCGCAGCGGATCGCCGGCTTCTTCGTGGTTGGTCTGGTTCTGGTATTTGCAGTCTTCCTGGCCGTCGGTTGGGGTGTAACGCGGATTGCGCGAATGCTTCCGCGTTCGCGCCGGCCGGAGTTGGCGCTGGCGCTCGCCAACATCGGCGCGCCCGGCGGGCTGACGCGATCTGTGGTCCTTTCGCTCGGCGCGGGTCTTTCGCTTCTGGTCGCCGTCGCGCTGGCGGACGCCTCTCTCGTACGTGAGTTGACGACCCGGCTGCCCGACAACTCGCCGAATTACTTCCTGCTCGACATTCCAAAGGCGGATTACCCCGCCGTCGAGACGCTGGTGCGCAAAACCGCGCCCGATGCCGTGGTCGAGAGCGCACCGATGCTGCGCGGCCGGCTGGTGCGGCTCGGCGATCGCCCAGTCGAAACCATCAAGGCGCCGCCGGAAGCCGAATGGGTTCTCAGGGGCGATCGCGGGCTCACCTATGCCGAGGATGTTCCGGCGGGATCCAAGGTTGTTGCCGGAACGTGGTGGGCGAAGGACTACGACGGGGAACCGCTGGTATCGTTCGAAGGCGAACTCGCCCGTCAGCTTGGCGTCGGCATCGGCGATCTGGTGACGGTCAACGTCCTCGGCCGCAACGTCTCGGCGCGTATCGCCAACCTCCGCGAGGTCAACTGGGAAAGCCTTGCAATCAACTTCGTGATGGTCTTCTCACCCAATACCCTCAAGGGAGCGCCGCACAACCTGCTCGCGACGGTCACGCTACCGAAGACCGTATCACTGGCGGCGGAAGCCGATGTCGCCCGCGCCGTCGGCAAGGCCTACCCGACGGTGACGGCCATCCGCGTCAAGGATGCCATCAATGCATTCAGCGCGGTTTTCGCCAAGATCATGACGGCTGTCCGGGTGGCCGGTGCGGTGACGCTGGTTGCGGGAGCGTTGGTGCTCGCCGGCGCCCTGGCGACGGCGCAGCGGCGCCGCATCCTCGAAGCGGTGATCCTCAAGGCGCTTGGCGCCACTCGCCGCCGCATTCTTTCGGCGCATGTGCTCGAATACCTGATCATCGCCGCGGCGACGGCGGGTTTTGCCGTCGGCTTCGGAGCGCTCGCCGCCTGGGTGGCCCTGGAACAGGTTATGGACGTCGCGTTCAGCTTCTCCTGGGCTGCGGTCGCACTCGCGCTCGGCCTATCGAGCGGCCTGGTTGTGATTTTCGGCGGGATCGGCACGTGGCAGGTGTTGCGCGCCCGCCCGGTCCCCTATTTGCGATCCGAGTAGGGTTGCGTCAGGGAATTAAAGCAATAGATTCAACGGACGATAAGCAATTCCCAGTGGGGGAATCGATTTTCCACCAGGGGATCTTGAAGCTGATAAGGTGAGACGTCATATTTCGAGGGCAATCGATCCGTTGACACTGAACCCAAGGGGAAAAAACGTAAGATGGCTCAAATTGATAGACGTTACCGTGAAGGCTCCGGTGCTGTGGTTCGGGAGGCCGGCTACGTCGACGAGGGCCTGCGTTCCTACATGCTCGGCGTCTACAACTACATGGCAGCCGGCGTCGCACTGACCGGCGTCGTTGCCTACGCGCTCTTCGCATTCCTGACGACCAGCGATCCCTCGCAGGCCGTCGCGACGCTGCGCAATGGCGTCATGCTGACGGCGAGCGGCAAGGCCGTATTCGGCTCGCCGCTGATGTTTGTGCTGGCCTTCGCGCCGCTGGCCTTCATCTTCCTGATCGGCTTCCGCGCTCACAAAATGAGCGTCGCAGGTGCGCAGACGGCGTTCTGGGCGTTCGCCGCGGTGATGGGCGCGTCACTCTCGACGATCTTCCTGCGCTACACCGGCGCTTCGATCATGCAGATGTTCTTCGTGACGTCTGCGGCGTTCGCGGCTCTCAGCCTGTGGGGCTACACGACCAAGAAGGATCTGTCGGGTTGGGGTTCGTTCCTCATCATGGGCGTGGTCGGCATCATTCTCGCCGCGATCGTCAACATTTTCCTGCAGTCTTCGGCCCTGCAGTTCGCCATCTCGGCGATCGGCGTGCTCGTGTTCGCGGGCCTCACGGCCTACGACACGCAGCGGATCAAGGACACCTACTACATGGTGGCCGGCGATGCGGCTGCTGCAGCCAAGTCGGCGATCTTCGGCGCGCTGAGCCTCTACCTCGACTTCGTGAACATGTTCACGATGCTCCTGTCGCTGTTCGGTGACCGCGAGTAACGATCGAGCAAATCGAGGAAATTGGAAGGGCCTCGCCGGCGGCGGGGCCCTTTTCGTATGCTCCGGCCGGTATGGTGGATGCGAGATTAGAGCATCGCTTCCGGTGCAAGGTGTCGATGGAACAGAGCCGATGACCACGGATCGCAATAATGTGGAAACGGGTTCGGCAACCGATTCCGGTGATCGCGTTCTGGTCAGGTCGGCGACACACGACGATATCGCCGAAATCACGGCGATTTACGCGCATTCGGTGGCGACCAGCGCCGCGTCGTTCGAACTCGTGGCCCCGACGGTCGACGAGATGACCGCGCGATTCAACAAGGTCCTTGCCGCGCGCTGCGCTTATCTGGTTGCCGCGTCGCACGTTGGGTCGATCGTTGGATTTGCCTATACGCGGCCGTTCCACGAGCGGCCCGCTTTCGGTTGGACGGTCGAGGATTCGATTTACCTCGCGCCCGATGCCCAGGGGCGCGGCATCGGCCGGCGGCTGCTCGCGCGACTCGTCGCTGAAGCGGAAACGGCCGGGTTTCGCCAGATGATCGCGGTGATTGCGGCAGGTGCTTCCCCTGGCTCTGTTGCACTCCACCGTGCGATGGGCTTCGCCGATGCGGGGCTGCTGACACGCGTCGGCTTCAAGCTCGGCCGGTGGCACGACATCGCCTACATGCAGCGTCCGCTTGGTGACGCTGCCGCTGACGATGCGCCGATACCGCCGCCAGGACTGCAATCGGGTGTCAAACCGGGCGGAGGGCGGTGACGTCTGCTGTACCGGCTCCCAGCTCAACGGACGACAGTCAGCGACTTGTCGAATACGGCAAGCACCCGGCGCAGGTCTGACCCACGTTTCAGTATAAGCCCCGTCGACGACACCACGCTGTAGGCGCCCTGGCGGCGAACCAGCTTCGGAGCCTTCTCGATCCGGTAGATCGGGCATTCGCTCGAACGGCGGAAGATCGAGAACACCGCGCGCTCCCGTCCCATGTCGAGGGCGTAATCCCGCCACGCGCCGGCTGCCACCATGCGGCCGTAAACGCGGAAGATTTCGCTGAGCTCGCGGCGATCGAACACTACGATTTCTAGCGGGTCGCGCGCGCGGTCTGGCGCCGTCGACTTCGATCGGCCTCGCTGCGCCAAAGCGGGCCGCAAATCTATTATCGGCTCGGATTCGCTCAAACGCGCCTCCCTGTCACGATAGCGTAATGATCGCCGCAAACCGCCGGTCGATCAAGCACTTCGACGTTCAGTTGCGGCCGTTCGCGCGGGAGTTGACTGCAATAGATCGAAATATAAATCACAGCGCGGCCATATTGGCACCCAGGGCACGCCGCATTGGTCGCCGTATTGGGTGCCTCAGCGGCCCTTGGCCCGATCCACACCCGTCTCGGTATTCAGCCCCCAAGTCGAACCGGGATCATCTCCTGGATCGGGCCATTTTCTTGCGTTTTTACAGTTGCTTATAAAATCACCGGGCTTTTGGCGAATTTGCCTTTACATCGTCCAATTCGGACCCAAACGGCGACACAATAGCTGACTACACCTAGCATCGTTGCGAGCGCATCGCGATCGGCCCGGCTCTGGATCATCAGCCCCCAACCCCCCGGGGCCAAAGCATTCGATCACGGCGCGACAGACAACCCTCTCCTGAGGCTGACGCTTAGGTGCGTCCGCGAGGGCCGGCTCCCCCCAAGCCGGCCCTCGTTGCCGTTTTGGAGCGCGCGAAGAGTTCCCCCGTCTTGTATCGCGCTGCTGGTCGGCTATGTCTGCGTGAGCGATTGCGAACAGCGGGGAACAAGATGGCATCGTCACGCGCCACCAGATCCAACACGTCCAAGGCGAGGGCAGCCGAGGCGCGTTCAGCCAAACCCGAAACAATGACGTCGAAAACGCGGGCCCCGCGAAAGCGCAAGGGTGAAGCGGGCAAGGCGCTCGCCCGCAAGCTCGTGAAGGCGAAGGCGGCGCGCGACACGAATCCACTGCTCGGAAAATGGCGGACGCCGTTCGCCATCGCGCCATTCGACCAAATAGAAGCGCGGCATTTCGAGCCGGCGATGCAGCAGGCGTTTCGCGAGAACCGTGCCGAGATCCGCGCCATCGTCGCCAATCCAGCGAAGCCTTCGTTCGCCAACACCATCGTCGCGCTCGAAAAGAGCGGCGTGCTTCTCCATCGCGTCGCCGCCGTCTTCTGGAATATCGAAGGCTCGTGCTCGACCGACGAGTTGCGCGAAATTTCGCGACGCGTATCGCCACTGTTCGCGGCCCACTCGAGCGCCATCCTGCTCGATGCCCGGCTGTTCAAGCGTGTCGACGAACTGTTCGAGCGGCGCGACACGCTGAAGCTCGACGACGAACAGAGACGCCTGCTCGAACGCACGCATCTGGAATTCGTGCGGGCGGGTGCGAAGCTGAAGCCCAAGGAGAAGAAGCGCGTCGCCGAAATCAACGGTCGTCTCGCGAGCCTCGTGACGCAATTCATGCAGAACGTCTTGAAGGACGAACAGTCCTGGCATCTAGAGCTCGATGGCGAGCGTGACCTGGCCGGCCTGCCTCCGGGTTTGCGTTCGAGTGCCGCCCGTGAGGCGGCCGCGCGCGGGCTCGAGGGCCGTCACGTGATCACGCTGTCGCGTTCGAGCGTCGAGCCGTTCCTGACGTTTTCGACGCGGCGTGATCTCAGGGAGAAGGCCTTCAATGCCTGGGTGCGTCGCGGCGCCAACGACGGTCCGACCGACAACCGCGCCATTCTCGCCGAAATCGTCGCATTGAGGGGCGAGTATGCACGCCTGCTCGGGTATCGCACCTATGCCGAGTTCTCGCTCGACGACACCATGGCGAAGACGCCCGAGGCCGTTGGCAAGTTGCTCGGCGATGTCTGGAGCCATGCGCGTCGCCGGGCGGGGGAAGAGCGCGAGGTGCTGGCGGAGGCGGCGCGGGAAGAGGGCTCGAACGCACCGATCGCGGCCTGGGACTGGCGCCACTACGCTGACAAGGTCCGTCGCAAGAAATTCGATCTCGACGACGCGGAACTCAGGCCCTATCTGCAACTCGACAACGTCATCAGTGCCGCATTCGATTGCGCGCACCGCCTGTTCGGCCTGACGTTCGTCCCGCGTGACGACATACCGCGTTATCATCCGGACGTGCGGGCGTGGGAGGTGCTCGACCGAAAGAAGCAGCACGTCGGATTGTTTCTCGGCGACTATTTCGCGCGGCCCTCCAAGCGATCGGGTGCGTGGATGTCGAGCTTCCGCTCGCAGCACAAGCTGGGCAAGGGCCAGCGGCCGATCATCGTCAACGTGATGAACTTCGCCGAGGGCGGCGAGGGCGAGGCGACGCTGCTGTCGTTCGATGATGCGCGCACGCTGTTCCACGAGTTCGGCCACGGTCTGCATGGCCTGTTGTCGGACGTCACCTATCCGTCGCTGTCCGGCACCTCGGTCTCGCGCGATTTCGTGGAGCTGCCCTCGCAGCTCTACGAGCATTGGCTTCTGCAGCCGGAAGTGCTCCAGAAATTCGCGGTTCACCACCAGACCGGTAAGCCCATTTCCGCGCGATTGATCAAACGGCTCAAGGCGGCGCGGAATTTCAACCAGGGCTTCGCGACGGTCGAGTTCACGGCGTCGGCGCTCGCGGACATGAAGCTCTACGGCGCGGCGCCCGGCGCAGTTGCCGACATCGAGACGTTCGAGGGCGACGTCCTCGCCGAGATCGGCATGCCGGACGCGATCGTGATGCGGCACCGGTTGCCGCACTTCATGCACATCGTCTCGGGTTACGCTGCCGGCTACTACAGCTACATGTGGTCGGAAGTTATGGATGCCGATGCGTTCGGGGCCTTCGAGGAGGCTGGTGACATCTTCGATCGCAAGACGGCCGACCGCCTCAAGCGGCACATCTATTCGGCCGGCAATCGCCGTGATCCGCAGGACGCCTATGTCGCCTTTCGCGGGCGGCCGCCGAGCGTGGAAGGCCTGATGAAGAACCGCGGCTTCACGAGCTGAGGCTTCACGGTTGCCAGAACCATTTGCGGATCTCCCGGTCGGCATCCAGGACCGAGAGACCGATGTCGCGCAGCAAGCGGTCATTGAGGCGGGCGAGCGCGGCGCGGGTGCGCCAATGCGACGGCACCCGCGCGCTCGAGATCACGCGCAAGGGCGAGCGGGTGTTTCGCGAGGTGTTCGACGTTCGGGACTTATGGTGATGAGTGCCGCAGCCCGTGGCCGGAAAACTTGCGACATGTGGCGTCGCGCCATGGTTGAAACCAGCCACATTGCCGCACCGTCGGACAACGATGGCGCGACAGGGCATCAGTAGCCGAGCCAGGCCGCGCCGACGATCGGACCCGCGGCGCCTTCCTGCATCAACACGGCATAGCGCGTCTTGCCGGGCATCATCACGGATTGCGCGGCAAGCCTTATGGTCAACGGTTCGCCGTTCCACGTGCCGACCGGCGACAACTCGTGCACGACGTTGAAGTAGCGGATGGTGCGGCCGTGGTTCTCGCCGCGAGCGATTTCGATCTCAGCGACAGCCTGCACGGCCGCGAGCCAGATCGTCGCGTTCGCGATCTTGACGTCGGGAGGCGCGCGGCCGGCTTCCACGACGATGACGCTGGACAGGCGCGTGAACCGCATGGGCACTTGCCGGCGTGCGAATTCCATCGAAGTCTTGGCGATCTGTCTTTCGATCTGCGAGGCGTCCGAGCCGACAGCGTGCGCCATGCCGTTGACGACGACCTGTGGCGTATAGACGGCGCCGTCACCGCGGGCCTTGGCGTAGGCGCGCTGCCGCTCGGTGTTGCGGGCAGAGGCGAGCGTGTCCTTCCAGCCGAGGTAATCCCAGTAGTCGACCGGCAACGACAGTGCGACGATGTCGGGTCGATTGACGTACATCTCGAACAGCTTGTCGGCGGGCGGACACGACGAACACCCCTGGCTCGTGAACAATTCAACGACGGCAGACACGGTTGGAGGAGACTTGCCGGTGTCACCCGCTGCCGCGCCGGTTGCGAAGCCGGTGGATGGGGATACGGCCGTGGCGAAGGCGGCCGCGAACCCGACAACCGCGCGACGCAGCGGCATCGAGCCGAACCAGCCGGACGACGAGCGACCACCGGGCGCGGCATGACGGTAGCTTTTACGCGGATTGAGCAGTCGGAGCATACGCAGGCCTATAACCTTGTCGTCGATGAAGGGCCGCAAGGGAGCAGCGGCACTAGCTTTCCCGCCTTATGGTTAGATGTCAAAGGCGCTGCTCAAATGCCACTCACGAATGGGTGACGCTTGATCCGCATCTGCCGGGGCGGCAACAAAAAAGGCAGCAACCGGATGTGGTCGCTGCCTCGATGGTCTCGATCAGTGCCGAGAGCGGTGAAGGGCAGGAGCCACTGGCCCCCGCCGCAGCCCGTCATGCCGCCGCTGCGAGGTTGCGCAGCACGTAATGCAGGATGCCGCCGTTATTGTAGTATTCGAGTTCGTCGAGCGTATCGATCCGGCACAGGATCGGAACGATCTTCTTGCTGCCGTCTGCGGACGTGATTTCAGCGGTCATTTTCTGGCGTGGTTTGACGCTGCCGAGGCCCTGGATGGTGACCGTTTCGTCGCCCTTGAGGCCGAGCGATTGCCACGAGGCGCCGTCCTCGAACACGAACGGCACGATGCCCATGCCGACGAGGTTCGAGCGGTGGATGCGCTCGAAGGACTGCGCGATGACCGCCCTGACACCGAGCAGGTTGGTGCCTTTCGCAGCCCAGTCGCGCGACGAGCCGTTGCCGTATTCGACACCCGCGAAGATCACCAGCGGCACGCCTTCCGCCTGGTAGCGCATCGCCGCATCGTAGATCGGCACGTTCTCGCCAGACGGATAGTGGACCGTGTTGCCGCCTTCCTTGACGTTGCCGGCGGCATCCTTGTTCATGAAGTTCTTGATGCGGATGTTGGCGAACGTGCCGCGCATCATCACCTCGTGGTTGCCGCGCCGCGTGCCGTACTGGTTGAAATCGGCGGGAGCGACGTTGTTCTCGAGGAGATACTTGCCAGCCGGGCTCGCCGCCTTGATGGAGCCTGCGGGCGAGATGTGGTCGGTCGTGATCTTGTCGCCGAGCAGACCCAGGATGCGGGCATTGACGACGTCGGCTGGTTTCGTCGGCACCTTCGCCATACCGCGGAAGTACGGCGGGTTTTGCACGTAGGTCGACGTGTCGTCCCAGCCGTAGGTCATGCCGGTGCTGGTCTCTATCGCCTGCCAGTTGGCGTCACCCTTGAACACGTCGGCATAGCGCTCTTCGAACATCTGCCGCGTGATGTTGTCGGCGATGAACGTCTGGATCTCATGGCTCGACGGCCAGATATCCTTGAGGAATACCGGCTGCCCGTCGGCACCTGTGCCGAGCGGTTCCGTCGTCAGGTCCATCTGGACGCTGCCGGCGAGCGCATAGGCCACGACGAGGGGCGGCGAAGCGAGGTAGTTCGCCTGCACGTCGGGACTGACGCGGCCCTCGAAGTTGCGGTTGCCCGAGAGAACGGCCGCGGCAACGATACCGTTGTCGTTGATCGCCTTCGAGATCTCGGCCGGAAGCGGCCCGGAGTTACCGATGCAGGTCGTGCAGCCGAAGCCGACGAGGTTGAACCCGATCTTGTCGAGGTAGGGCTGCAGGCCGGACTTGTCGAGATAAGCCGCCACCACCTGGCTTCCCGGCGCAAGCGATGTCTTGACCCAGGGTTTCGAGGTGAGACCCTTGGCCACCGCATTTCGGGCGAGGAGCCCGGCCGCGATCAGTACGCTTGGATTGGAGGTATTGGTGCAGCTCGTGATCGCCGCGATCACGACGTCACCGTGACCGACAGAGAAGTCGCGACCCTCGACAGGTGCCGCCTTGTCTTCCTCGCCGGGCTTCTTGTATTCGTCGGCGAGCGCAGTGCGGAACCCGGTCTTGATGTCGGTAAGGGCGATGCGGCCCTCGGGACGCTTTGGACCTGCCATCGATGGCACGACCGTCGAGATGTCGAGCGACAGCGTGTCGGTGAACACCGGGTCGGGCGAGCCCGAAGTGCGATACATGCCTTGCGCCTTGGCATAGGCGTCGACCAGTGCGATACGATCCGCCGCGCGGCCGGTCATCGTCAGGAAGTTCACGGTTTCGGCGTCGACCGGGAAGAAGCCGCAGGTGGCACCGTATTCCGGTCCCATGTTGGCGATCGTGGCGCGGTCGGCGAGCGGCATGGTGTCGAGGCCTGGGCCGTAGAATTCCACGAATTTGCCGACGACGCCCTTCTTGCGCAGCATCTGCGTCACGGTCAGCACGAGGTCGGTCGCGGTGACGCCTTCCTTGAGCTTGCCTTCGAGGCGAAAACCGATGACTTCCGGGATCAGCATGGAGACGGGCTGGCCGAGCATGGCGGCC
>JAGRKS010000129.1:4800-5327 GCA_020442185.1 Hyphomicrobiaceae bacterium | reverse complement strand
AAGCTGATGGTGTTCTACGAGCGTGCGTCGGGCTCGCGCATGCATGCGAAGTATTTCCGCATCGGCGGCGTCCATCAGGATCTGCCGCCGGAACTGGTCAAGGACATCTATGACTGGTGCGATCCCTTCCTGAAAGTCGTCGACGACATCGATGCCCTGCTGACGGAGAACCGGATCTTCAAGCAGCGCAATGTCGACATCGGCGTCGTCAGTCTCGACGACGGCTTTGACTGGGGCTTCTCGGGCGTCATGGTGCGCGGTTCGGGCGCCGCCTGGGATCTGCGCAAGGCGCAGCCCTACGAGTGCTATTCGGAGTTCGACTTCGACATCCCCATCGGCAAGAACGGCGACTGCTACGATCGCTACCTCCTTCGCATGCAGGAGATGCGCGAGAGCGTGAAGATCATGAAGCAGGCGTGCGAGAAGCTGATGAGCGAGGCGGGCCAGGGGCCGGTGTCGGCGCCGAACAAGAAGGTCGTGCCGCCGAAGCGGGGCGAAATGAAGCGCTCGATGGAAGCGCTGATCCA
>JAGRKS010000129.1:0-4730 GCA_020442185.1 Hyphomicrobiaceae bacterium | reverse complement strand
GGGCGAGTTCGGCGTCTACCTCGTCTCGGATGGCGGCAACAAGCCCTATCGCTGCAAGATCCGCGCGCCGGGCTTCCCGCATCTCGCCGCCATGGACTTCATGAACCGCGGGCACATGCTGGCCGACGTCTCGGCGATCATCGGCTCGCTCGACATCGTCTTCGGCGAGATCGACCGGTGAGCGATCAACTCGCCCCATGTCCCAAATGCGGGTCCGACTTGACCTATGCGGACGGTAGTCTGCTCATCTGTCCGATGTGTGCCCACGAGTGGCCGGCCATGACGGTCGCGCCCGACGACGGCGACGACGAGCGGGCAAGCGTCGTGAAGGACGCCGTCGGCAACGTGCTCGCGGACGGCGATACCGTGACCGTCGTCAAGGACCTGAAGATCAAGGGCTCGTCGCAGGTCGTGAAGGTCGGCACCAAAGTTCGCAACATCCGCCTGATCGATGGGACCGGCGGCCACGACATCGATTGCCGCATCGACGGCGTCGGTCCGATGCAGCTCAAGTCAGAGTTCGTCAAGAAGGCGTGAGCCCGACGCCCCGCGGAGATCGGTCCCGGTGTCCGGCTGTGGCATGCCCTGTGCCAAGCCTGCGCCGAACCCGGATCATCGGACGCGCGCGCCCGTGCCCTGTCCTTAACCTCCCTGAAGCATTAGGTCTGGCCATCGCCACAATGCTTTGGCACAGAAGGGGAGTTGAGGATTGCTGCCGAGTGCTGAGCGATCCGCGACAGGCCGCTTGTTGAGCCCGAGACCGTGCAAGGGCGGTGTTCAGGACGCGGCGCCGCCGGCGGGCCTCGACCGACGGTCGCAATGCCGATCGGAATTGCGATTCGCAGCGCGGTCGGATCTCACGGCCATTATATTGGGACATCGGGCCAGAACGACCGGCCCGCGGAGACGATCGATGATCGACAACCTGTTTCTGCTTGCCATCGGTGCGTTCGGCTGGGGCCTGTCGCTCACGACGTACAGGTTGTTTGCCCGCCAGAACAAGTGGCCCATGGGCGCGCTGCATGCGGACCTGCCGGCCATTCCCATCCTGCTCGGCCTGTTCGCGTTGACCGTCGGCCTCCTGTTTGCTGCAGCTCGCGGGGCCGATTACGGTGGCTGGATCATCGTCGCGGCGGGCCTGATGCTGGCGATCTTCTGGACGGGTTTCCTGCGCGTCGGCTCACAAATATCGCTGTTTCTGGCTCCGATTGTCGCGGCGCTGCTGCTGATCGGGTGGCTGCCGTCCATACTCGGCTATGAGCGCCCGAAGTGGGCGTATTCGCGGCCTGGCGATCTGATCAAGCGGACGCCGACACTGCCGACGAGCAGCGACCCTCGTTGAACGACCGGGCGAAGCGCGTTACGCGGACGGCCTCACTCCGATGGCTCGTTCTGCACGGCTTCGCGTGTCTTTCGTACGCGTTCGAGGGCATGGCACCCGCCGCTTCCGCAATCCCCACTGGTTTCGTGGCAGGAGGTTTTGGACCGGGCTATGCCCATGTCCCGGCGTCCGTGAGGCCCGGCCGCCACCTTCTCCTACGAAGTACTGCGTCCGTAACAGGCGTCAGAGCCTTGCTTTGCAACGGTGTTGGCTCTAGGGAACTGTAGCCGGCGCCCGGGGAGCTGCTGGGCTTTCCGGAGGCAAATCGTTCGCCGTTCCGGTGCCGCCCATCCGTTGCCTCGCGGTGCCCCAGATTTCGACGCCAGGAGCCCGAGGAGCCATTGATGGCCGTTCGTCGCCTGCATCCAGACCAGCCTCAGACTTTCGAGTTCACACCGGAAAATCTCGCTTGGGCGCAAGCGACGATCTCGAAATACCCCCCCGGCAAGGAAGCATCGGCGGTGTTGCCCGTGCTTTGGCGTGCGCAGGAGCAGCACGACGGCTGGCTGCCCGAGCCAGCGATCCGTGTCGTCGCTGAGATGCTCGGCATGGCCTATATTCGCGTCTACGAAGTCGCGACGTTCTACACGATGTTCCAGTTGGCCCCTGTCGGAAAGCGGGCGCACGTCCAGGTCTGCGGCACGACGCCATGCATGCTGAGGGGCGCTGAAGATCTGATCAAGGTCTGCAAGTCGCGCATCCATTCCGAGCCGCATCATCTGTCCGCCGATGGCGCGTTTTCCTGGGAAGAGGTCGAGTGCCTCGGATCTTGCGCCAACGCACCGATGGTCCAGATCTGGAAGGATACGTATGAGGATCTGACGCCCGAGTCGTTCGCCGCCGTTCTCGAAGGGCTGGCCAAGGGCGAGTCGCCAAAGCCCGGCTCGCAGATCGGGCGGACCGCGTCGTGCCCGATCGGCGGGCCGACCACGTTGACCGACGCCACGCTGTTCGACGCGTCGTCGATCGGCGCCTGGAAGAAACGCTTCGATGAGGCGGAAGCGACGGTCGCGACCATCGGGGTCGCGAATCCGGCGGCGACTGTCGCAGCCGCCCCCGCCCCCGCCCCCGCCGCTACGGCGACGTCACCGGCCGGGCCTGTTGCCCAGAGCACGACGCCCGCTGAAGCTGTGGCGGCGACTGGCGGTGCGGCCACCTCGGGCGCGCCCGGCGAGACGGGCGGCTATGCTGGCCAATCCGGTGCCCTTGCTGCCGTCGGCGCCGACAACGGCCCGCCGCTGCCTGCCAAGCCCCAGCTTCTGGATGCGCCGCGCGACGGCAAAGGCGACGATCTCGGCCTCATCTGGGGCGTCGGCGACAAGCTGCACGAGAAGCTCAATCAGATGGGCATCTGGCACTTCTCCCAGATCGCCGATTGGACCCCGGCCGAGGTGGCGTGGTTCGAGGCCGAGATGCAGGGGTTCAAGGGTCGCGTTGAACGCGACAAATGGATCGAACAGTGCCGGAAGCTCGCGACGGGCTGGCGACCGGAGAACGAAGCCGGCGAGCGCCCGAAGGGCTGATGGCGGGACTTGAGGATGGTACAGAGAGCCATGGCACCCGTTTTCGGACTAGTACTGCTGCCGCTGACGATCATCGCCGGCGGCATCGGCATGGCGACGACGTTCGACGATCCGATGTGGCTCGTTGCCGGAGCGGTGCTGGCGATCGCCACGGGATTTTTCATGCGCGGCAATTCGGGGAGATGACAGGCGATGCTCGCTGACAAGGACCGCATCTTCCGCAATCTCTACGGGTTCCACGACAGTGGGCTCGACGGCGCACGCAGGCGCGGCGCCTGGGATGGCACGAAGTTCTTCATCGACAAGGGACACGACTGGATCATCAACGAGGTCAAGGCTTCGGGGCTGCGCGGACGTGGCGGCGCCGGCTTTCCGACGGGGCTCAAGTGGTCGTTCATGCCGAAGAACGATCCGCGACCGAGCTATCTGGTCGTCAATGCCGACGAGTCGGAACCCGGGTCCTGCAAGGACCGTGAGATTCTGCGGCACGATCCGCACCTGTTGATCGAGGGTATCCTGCTCGCATCCTTCTCGATGCGGGCGCACAGCTGCTACATCTATTTCCGCGGCGAATACATCCGTGAGCGCGAGCGCTTTCAGCGCGCTGTCGACGAAGCCTATGGCGCCAAACTGATCGGCCGGGGCAACGTCCACGGCTGGGACCTCGACATCATCGTCCATCACGGCGGCGGCGCGTATATCTGTGGCGAGGAAACGGCCCTGATCGAGAGCATCGAGGGCAAGAAGGGCCAGCCGCGGCTCAAGCCGCCATTCCCGGCCGGCTGCGGTCTCTACGGCGCGCCGACAACCGTCAACAACGTCGAGAGCATCGCGGTCGTACCCGATATCCTGAGGCGCGGCGCGAGCTGGTTCGGCAGCCTCGGCAAGCCGAACAACACCGGCACCAAGCTGTTCCAGATCTCCGGCCACGTCGAACGCCCGTGCGTCGTCGAGGAGGAGATGGGCATTCCGCTGAAGGAGCTGCTCGAAAAGCACGCGGGCGGCGTGCGCGGCGGCTGGAACAACCTGCTCGCGGTCATTCCGGGCGGTTCGTCGGTGCCGTGCATCACCGCTGATGTGTGCGACGAGATGACGATGGATTTCGACGCGCTGTCCAAGGCGAAGTCGGGTCTCGGCACCGCCGCCATCATCGTGATGGACAAGTCGACCGACATCATCAAGGCGATCTCGCGCATCTCGTACTTCTACAAGCACGAGAGCTGCGGCCAGTGCACGCCATGCCGCGAAGGCTGCGGCTGGATGTGGCGGGTGATGGAACGCATGGTGAAGGGCGACGCGCGCAAGGCCGAGATCGATCTGCTGTTCGATGTCTCGAAGCAGGTCGAAGGCCACACGATCTGCGCGCTGGGAGATGCCGCGGCGTGGCCCGTGCAGGGTCTCATCCGCAACTTCCGCGGTGTCATGGAGGATCGCATCGATCAGCGCCAGAAGGCGTTGAAAGAGGCGGCAGAGTAAGCAGGACGCTGAGGCGACGATGCCAAAGAAACTGATCATCGACGGGGTAGAGATCGAGGTCGCGGACGGCACCACGCTGCTGCAGGCGTGCGAAATGGCCGGCTCCGAAATTCCGCGGTTCTGCTACCATGAGCGCCTCTCGATCGCCGGCAACTGCCGCATGTGCCTCGTCGAGGTGGCAGGCGCGCCGAAGCCGGTCGCCTCATGCGCCCAGACCGTCAACGAGCTGCGTCCCAATCCCGACGGCACGCCGAACGTGATCTCGACCAAGAGCGCCAGCGTCAAGAAGGCGCGCGAGGGCGTGATGGAATTCCTGCTGATCAACCATCCGCTCGATTGCCCGATCTGCG
>JAGRKS010000128.1 GCA_020442185.1 Hyphomicrobiaceae bacterium | reverse complement strand
CGCGGAGGCCCGAGCGCAGCTCGGAACAGCCGCGAGCGGGAACATCCCGCAGTTCGGATCAGCCATGAGCCGGATCTATCACTCCGCCATCTCGGACCCGGTCGATTGCTTCGGCGGCTTGAAATGGCTATAGGCAACTGGCCCGCGCGCAGTGGTCTTTGAACGACCTTCGGTCGCCGCCCGCGATGCGGCGCTGATCGAGCGGGTTTCGCTCGAGCGATCGAGCCGGAACCGGGGCGCGCCGGTCGAAAACGAGGGGCACTGAGTGATGCACGGGAGCAGGGCTCGCGAAGGCGGCATACTGGAGGTCGTCAAGATCATCATCCAGGCGCTCGTGATTGCGATGGTCGTCCGGTTGTTCTTCTACCAGCCGTTCTCGATTCCCTCGGGATCGATGAAGCAGACGCTGCTGGTCGGCGACTACCTTTTCGTTTCGAAGCTGTCCTACGGCTATTCGAAATATTCCTTCACGAGCAGCATCGACCTGTTCAATGGCCGCATCTTCGAGAGCGATCCGAAGCGCGGAGACGTGGTCGTGTTCAAGTTGCCTCGCGACAACTCGACCGACTACATCAAGCGGCTGATCGGGCTACCGGGCGATGAGATCATCGTGCGTGGCGGCGTCGTGTTCATCAATGGCAAGGAAGTGCCGCGCGTGCGCGACGGCGATTTCGTCACGCGTGAGGATGGCGGTCCGCCGCGGCGTATTCCGCGCTATCGCGAGACGCTGCCGAATGGTGTGACCTACCACGTGCTCGACGGCGAGCCGAACGGATCGTTCGACAATGTCGGGCCCTACAAGGTGCCCGCCGGCCATTATTTCATGATGGGCGACAACCGCGACAACTCGACCGACAGCCGCGCCCAGTGGGGTGTTGGCTACGTACCCTTCGAGAACCTGATCGGACGCGCGGACATCATCTTCTTTTCGGCCGCCGTGGACGAGCCCGACGCTTTCAATTGGCTGAGCCCGTGGACATGGCCGTTCGATATCCGGTGGAGCCGATTCTTCACGCTGGTTCGATAGGCCCGCATGCAGACCAAACCCGCAGCATTGAAAGCGCTTGAACAGGCACTCGGGTACAAATTCAAGAGCCGCCCCCTGGCGGAACAGGCTTTGACCCACGCCAGCGTGCGCGGCGGCAGGTCCGCGCCGGCCGACAACGAGCGGCTGGAATTCGTCGGCGACCGCGTGCTCGGGCTTGCGATCTCGGCAGACCTGTGCGGCAAGCATCCCGATGCGCGTGAAGGGGAACTGGCGCGACGTTTCAACCGGCTGGTTCGCGGGCGTACCTGCGCCATGGTGGCGCGCGCCGTCGGCGTCGGGCCGGCGCTCATCATGTCGGAGAGCGAGGCGGCGGCCGGCGGGCGCGACAAGGATACGATCCTCGCCGACGCCATGGAGGCGCTGCTCGGGGCGATTTTCCTGGAAGCCGGGTTCGAAACGGCGCGAGATGTCTTGCTGCGGCTGTGGGAACCGCACATACATGATGATCCCAAGGCCGTGCGCGACGCCAAGTCCGAGCTTCAAGAGTGGGCGCAGGGTCAGGGACTGGACCTGCCGGAATACGTCGAGGTCGAACGCAGCGGCCCCGATCACGCGCCGCGCTTCGTCTCACGCGTCGCGACGTCGAGTGGCCTCAATGCGCTCGGCGAGGGTAAATCCAAACGGCAAGCCGAACAGGCCGCCGCGACGGCGCTCTTGCGCAGCCAGGGTGTCTGGAGCACCAAGACAGGTGAATGACGAGATGAGCGGCGGCAATGACGCCAGGAACGAAACGGCCGGCGGCGCGGATGAAACGCGATGCGGCTTCGTCGCCGTCATCGGTTCGCCCAATGCCGGCAAGTCGACGCTGGTCAACCGGCTGGTCGGCGGCAAGGTCACGATCGTCAGCCGCAAGGTGCAGACAACCCGCGTGCCGGTGCGCGGCATCACCATCACCGGCAAGAGTCAGCTCGTGTTCATCGACACACCCGGCATCTTCAAGCCCAAGGGACGGCTCGACCGGGCGATGGTCGATGCCGCGTGGGGTGGGGCCGGTGATGCCGATGTCGTTTGCCTCGTCATCGACGCCGCGAAGGGGCTCGACGAGGATTCGAGACGCATCCTCTCGCGCCTCGCGGTCTGGAAGGGCAAGCGCATTCTGCTGCTGAACAAGATCGATCGGGTGTCCGACAAGGCCCGGCTGCTGGCCCTCGCGGAGACCGCGACAGCGGAGGTCGCGTTCGACCGGACCTTCATGATTTCAGCCGAGAACGGTTCCGGGGTCGACGATCTCAGGGACTATCTCGGCGCTACGGTGCCGCCGGGCGTCTGGCACTACCCCGAGGACGACATCTCGGACGCGCCGATGCGTCTGCTCGCCGCCGAGATCACGCGCGAGAAGATGTTTCACTTTCTGCACGAGGAATTGCCGTACGCAACGACCGTGGAGACGACGGACTGGAAGTCGCTCAAGAACGGTGGCGTCCGTATCGAACAGACGATCTATGTCGAACGTGACGGCCAGAAAAGCATCGTTCTCGGCAAAGGCGGGCGAACCATCAAGCAGATCTCCCAGACATCGCGCCAAGAGCTGTCGGAGATCATCGAGCGACCGGTGCATCTCTTCCTGTTCGTAAAGGTTCGAGACGGCTGGAAGAACGATCCCGAGCGCTACCGCGAAATGGGCCTCGATTTCCCGAAAGACTGAGCGCGCCAGCGTGCGGCCGCGGGGCATGCTCCAGCGTCGCGCGCCTGGGACGCCAGGGGCAGACGGCATGAACTGGACGGACGAAGGCATCATCCTATCGGTCAGGGCCCATGGCGAGACCGCGGCGCTGGTCGAACTCTTCACCCGTGCGCATGGCCGCCACCTCGGCCTCGTTCACGGTGGCCGCTCGCGCAAGCAGCGCCCGGTTCTGCAGACCGGCAACCATGTCGATGCGGCGTGGAAAGGCCGCCTGCCGGAACATCTCGGCCACATGACGCTCGAGCTGCGCACGGGCTACGCCGCGCAGGCAATGGACGATCCTCTGGCGCTCAACGGGCTGACCGCGCTCGCCGCCCTCTCTCGGATGCTGCCGGAACGCGATCCCCATCCGAGCCTCTATGAGATCACGCTGTTTGTTCTCGGCTTCCTCGACGATACGACGGTTTGGCCGGCGCTGCTCGTGCGCTGGGAGATGGCGCTCTTGAGCGAACTGGGATTCGGCCTCGACCTCGGGGCCTGCGCGGCGACCGGCAGCAACGACGCGCTCGTCTATGTGTCGCCAAAATCCGGGCGCGCGGTGTCGGCGTCGGCGGGCGAACCTTATCGCGACAAACTGTTGCGGCTGCCGGAATTCCTGCTCGAGGGACGGCGTGCCGGAGTGACGGAGGCGGACGTGGTCGATGGGCTGCGGCTGACCCGCTTTTTTCTCGAGACGCGGGTTTTGCGGCCGCGCGAGCTCGATGTTCCGGAGCCGCGCCTGCGTCTTGAAGCGATGCTGGCCGCCGACGCGGCGCGTGCCGATTGAGCTGCCGCGGCACGTCCAACGGTCAAGCACCCTGGTATAGGCGCAACGATGGGATTGGCATTTGCGCGCCGTGTCGTCGCTCCGTGCGCTATTCGACACGCCGGCGTGTTTCGACGCTCACCACCGGCTTGCCGTTCCGGCCTGGTGCGATGACGAAAACTTGCTCGGAACTCGCCTCGAAGCTCGCGCTATCGGCTCTTGCCAGCGGGGATTTTCCCGGCGCGGCTCCTTTACGCGCCGTCGTTGCAGGCGTCGCCGAAGCGTTGCCGGCAGTGGCGCCGAGAAAGGTGAGGTTGACGGGATGGCAGGCGGTGTGTGTCGCGGCCATGCTTGGCGATAGCCGATGGCGTTCGGCCCCGAAGGAATAGGCAAGTTCCGTTTTCGTGGTGTTTGCGATCTGTACATCGAAGGCGAGCGCGCGCGGCCGGCCGAACAATTGCACGGCAATATACTTCGGGTGCTTGTCGGGAACACGCACCACCGCAACGCCGGTTTCCGTCACATTCGGTGCCTCGATGTTGCGGCGATGGCCGGGTGAATTCAACCAGCCCTCGACGGTGGTGCGCGCGAGCGCGCGCGTCTCGAAGCCTCGTGAATCGAGGCTGCGCGCCAAATTCTCCGACACCTCGCAATATTCGTAGCCGGCGGCCTTGGCGCGGTCTGCGTGGCTGCGTCCGTCGGCATCGTGAGCGAAGCGGTCGGTCCGGGCAAGGTAGTCGGCATAGGCCTTCGCGGCCGCACGGAGCGCTGGGGACGTCTGGACGGAGCCCAGTTGCTGGCGTGCCCGATAGGTGTTGGTCATCTCGATAATCAGGGTCTCGGCCTGAGGAATATCGGGAAGAATGGTCGGCATCGGGGTCTCCAGGCTTGGCTTCGTCTCGCAGCAGTGGCCGTTGGTTGCAGCCGAAGGAACGGCGGTGTCGGAGCGGCGTTTCAAGGTGGAACCCGTCACAATCGCTCGTTTACGGCTGGCAAACGCCATTTTTAAGATCGCCCCGGTACCATAGGCGCGTCGCTGGCCGAGGGAGGGGACGGATGGGGCTTTGGCACATGCTGTTCGGCTTTTCGGGCCGGATCAATCGATTCCAATTCTGGATGGGGCACAACGCGCTCGTCGGCATCATCGTGGCGGCGGCTCTCATCCTCTATTCCCAGGCCGGCGCATTCACGAGCGGCTCTGGTAACGCCATCATTGGCGCCCTCGGCATGGGACTGGTCGTTGTCGCGTTTGCCGTCCTCCTGCTGGTCTGGTGCTCGTCGGCGCTGCTGATCAAGCGCATGCACGACCGCAACAAGGGGTGGGTGTGGATGCTTGCCTTCGCCGTGCCGGGGCTGTTGTCGCTGCCAGCCGGTCTGGCGTTGGGAGGAAATCCAGCCGCGATGCCGGACTTCTCGATCCTGGAGAGTGCCCTCAACATCGCGCTCCTCGGCTGGTATGTGGTCGAGTTCGGCGGAATGCCGGGCACGCCGGGCGGCAACGCATATGGTCCGCCGCCAGACGGCGGCATGGCGAACGCGCAGCCCTCTGAAGCTCGTGCTGACGTCGGGTCGGGTAGCGGTCGGGCGATTGCATGCGACGCAGACACGCTCGTCGCAGAGGCGGCCACGGCGCCGATGTCCAGTGCGGGGTCAGGTGCGACGTCCGGCGAGGCGCCTGCCGACTGGGCCATTCGGGCCGTCGCGGCCATCGCGGCGCGGACAGCCGGCGAGGGGCCCCGCGCCACGTCGATCGCGGCCGCCGCACCGGGTGCCGCCAGGGACAGGCAACGCGCGGGGCGAACGCCGGGGTTCGGGCGCCGGGGCCAAGCCTGATCGGGGGGGACGGACTGACGCCCGGGGGGCGGCCTGAGCCGCGACGAGAAAAGATTGTTCTTTCATGGTGATAGTTCTGGACCGACGGGGCGCGCGATACGCCGCGGCACTCGGGCGGGGCGAACTTGACGGGCGTGTGTGACCGTGCCGCTCTTGAGTGCGGACGGGTGCCACGTTAACCGGTAGGCATGAGCCACAAATCGATTCCCCCGAACGCGGGCCCCATCGAGCCCGTCAACCTGAAAGAAGCGCTGGAAGAGCGCTATCTCTCCTATGCGCTGTCGACCATCATGGGGCGCGCGCTTCCGGACGTGCGCGACGGCCTGAAGCCGGTCCACAGGCGTATTCTCTATGCGATGCGCGAACTTCGGCTCGATCCGCAGTCGGCCTACAAGAAATGCGCGAAGGTCGTCGGCGAAGTGATGGGCAACTATCACCCGCACGGCGAC
>JAGRKS010000127.1 GCA_020442185.1 Hyphomicrobiaceae bacterium | reverse complement strand
TGCACAAGAAGGGCCGCGCCGATGCAGCCCGCGCCAAGATGTTCGCCAAGCTCGGGCGCGAGATCACCGTCGCCGCCAAGATGGGCATGCCTGACCCGGCGATGAACCCGCGCCTGCGCCTCGCCGTGCAGGCGGCGCGCGCCGAGAACATGCCCAAGGACAACATCGAACGCGCCATCAAGAAGGCGGCGGGCGGTGATTCGGAAGCCTACGAGGAAGTCCGCTACGAGGGCTATGCGCCGGGTGGCATCGCCGTCATCGTCGAGGCGTTGACCGATAACCGCAACCGGACGGGCGGGGCCGTGCGCGCCGCATTCACCAAATTCGGTGGCAATCTCGGGGCGACAGGCTCGGTCTCGCACATGTTCGCTCACGTCGGCGAAATCACATATGGCACCGATGCAGGTTCTGCCGAGAAGGTCTTGGAAGCCGCCATCGAAGCCGGTGCCGACGACGTCGTCTCTGACGAGGACGGTCATGTCGTGATCTGCGCCTTCGACAGTCTCGGCACCGTCGCGGGCGCGCTCGAGGAAAGCCTCGGCGAAGCAGCGAGCGTGAAGACCATCTGGAAGCCGTCGCTATCGACGACGGTCGAGGAAGACCAGGCCCGCACCATCATGAAACTCGTGGCGATGCTGGAAGACGACGACGACGTGCAGAACGTTTTCGCCAACTTCGAAGTGTCGGACGACGTGCTGAGCCGGCTTACCGCAGCCTGAAAGCCGGTCGCTCGACCGTCGCCGCCCCTCACAGGCCCCCGTCTGCACTACCAGCCCCCAGCCCCAGCATCGGCCGCTGTGCCGTTAGGGTCAGCCCCCGCGCCGAGCCGTGGGCTCGTCTGAAGTCTCGTTTGCTGCGTCGCCGGGTGTGAGCCTTGGCCGCCGTTGGCCGGCGTGCGTGGTATCTATCGGGCATGCAGAGAAATTCGATTCGCATCATCGGTATCGATCCGGGCCTCAGGCGCACCGGCTGGGGTGTCATCGAGTCGGATGGCGTGCGCCTCGTCTACGTTGCAAGCGGGCATGTCACGTCGGCGGCGGACGATGCGCTCGCCTACCGCCTGCGTGAACTCTACGAGGGCATTTCAGGCGTCATCGCGACCTATAAGCCGCTTGAAGCGGCGGTCGAGGAAACCTTCGTCAACGACAATGCCAAAGCGACGCTGAAGCTCGGACAGGCGCGCGGCATGGCGCTGCTGGCACCGGCCATGAAGGGGCTGAAGGTCGCCGAATATCCGCCGAACCTCGTCAAGAAGACCGTCGTCGGCGCCGGCCATGCCGAAAAGCGTCAGATTCAGGCGATGATCGGCTTCCTGCTGCCAAAGGCGAAGGTTTCCTCGGCCGACGAGGCCGATGCTCTTGCCATTGCCATATGTCACGCCAACCATCGCGGCGCCGCCACGCTCGCCGCCAAAGCCCTGGCCAAGGTGATCAGATGATTGGAAAATTGCGCGGGAAAGTGGACGCGATCGGCGAAAGCCACTGCATCCTCGACGTGAACGGCGTGGGCTACGAGGTGCAGGCGTCGTCCCGGACACTGCGCAACATGGCGATTGGAGGCGAGATCTCACTCACCATCGACATGCATGTGCGCGAGGACGCCATCAAGCTCTACGGGTTCTCGAGCGAAGTCGAGCGCACCTCGTTCCGCACGCTGCAGAACGTGCAAGGCGTCGGCGCCAAAGTGGCGCTGGCGGTCCTCGGCGTGCTGTCGACACAAGACCTCGCGAATGCGGTCGCACTGGGTAACTGGGCGGCGGTGGAGCAGGCGCCAGGGGTCGGCAAGAAGCTCGCGCAGCGCATCGTGACCGAACTGAAGGACAAGGCGCCCGCACTGGCGGTCGCGGGGCTCGCAAACAAGGCCGGAGGCGCAACCGAGCAGGGCGGCGGCGGACGCGGTGATGGGCCGGTTGCTGGTATGGCGGCGGCGGAGGCGATCTCGGCGTTGACCAATCTCGGCTACAACCCGGCTCAGGCGAGCCAAGCTGTCGCCGTCGCGATGGGCGATCTCGGCACGGACGCCGATACCGCCAAGCTCATCCGCCGCGGCCTGAAGGAGCTTTCCCGATGACCGCGCAGCAGGACCCGAGTCGCGGCCAGCGGCTTCTTTTCACGTTCCTCGGCTGTACCCTCGTCGGCCCGTTCCTGGCGGGTTTTTCGGTGTTCGCCATGCTGATCTTGGCGCGACCGCTGCAACTCGACGGACTGATCCCCGTGGGCGTGGCGAACCCGGGCCATTCAGCGCTCGCGACCTTCGTTTGGTCCGCCGTGCCGTCGGCGCTCGCGGCGATCGGGCTGGCGTGGCCCGTTTGGAACCACGCGACGTTCTCGTGGCTTTCCGCGGCGGCGGCGGGTGCGGTGGGTTTCATGCTGGCGTCGATCGCGATGCCCCTGCCGGCGAGCCTGCCGTTGACGCCACTGGCGCTGCTCGCTGCGTTCGTCGCCCTCGGCGTGCGCGCGGCACTGGTGAGCGGCGGCATCATCCGCGCCTGAAGTCCAGGGCCGCCGAGAAGCAGCCCTTTGACGGCTTGGCCGCGGATTGCGACGGACTATGATGCCTTGGGGCTCAGGGATGCAGGTCTAGAAGCGGGAAACCTGATGCGCGCCGACGGCAACCTTCTTCGATTGTCATATGGCCGGGAAAACGGACAATCTCTCAATGCTCGTCCGGCTGGCCAAGGCGGTCGCGACGGAGGGGCGACATGATCTGGCGCGGTGTTCGGGCCGGTTTGTTCATTGCGCTTCTGGGTCCGCCGATCGGTGGGCTCGTCATGGTTGCGGTCATGACCGTGGCGCAGTTCGGGAGCGAGGCCGGCGCTTCATCGACGCAGCCATTTTGGCTCGACCTCTTGCAGATAACCTACTTCATCGCGATTTTCTCGTATCTCTTCGGCGCCATCCATTCGATCCTGAGCGGCATTTGGCTTGGCCGCAAAGTGGCGCGTGACGGCACGTTCAGCTTTCGCGAGGCGATCATGACGACGTTGGTGGTTTCGGTGATCGCGGGATTACCCTACGTCGCAAAGTCGGGCGTCATCATTGTTCTGCTGCAGACCGTATCGGCGCTCTGGGCGGCGATCGCGTGCCGGTGGCTGCTCCAGCGGTTCGGCTGGATCGCAACGATCGAAACGCCACTGGTGCCATCCCCCGCACCGTCGCCTTAGGCCTGGTCCTCGCGACATCCCTGGCCGTCGCCATCGGTGCGTCGATATTCGTCGCGTCAGCGCAAGTCTTATCTGCCGATTGATGCCGAATATCGCGCTTCCGGGTAGCCGGGGCGCGTGTTAACCTTAACGTCAATGGGAGGCGGAAAACAGCGCCCCAAGTCATGAGCCGAAACGTGCTCTACGGGAGGAAATAGTCGTGAGTAATGCGCTTAAAGCACTTGGTCTCGCTGCGATATTGTCGCTTGCCGCGGGTGGCGCGGCTCTGGCCGCCAGCCCCTACGGAACCTGGGAGCGCCCGTCGACGGGCACCAAGGTGAAATTCTACGATTGCGGCGGCAAGCTGTGCGCCAAGATCGTCGGGGTGAAGGACGCCGCGAAGAAGAAAACCGTCGGAACCGTCATCATGGGCGGCGCCAAGAAGGTGTCCGACGGCAAGTGGGAAGGCAATCTTCTCAACACGGACAACGGCAACGTCTACTCCGGTTACGTAACGCTGAGCGGTGGCGGCCTCAAGCTCCAGGGTTGCGCGCTCGGCGGCCTCGTCTGCTCGGGCGAAACTTGGCGGCGCTCCAACTGAGCCGGGCGATCCGCTGACAGGCTGGAAACCCGGAAGGCCAACGCGGGATCACAGGGGAAAGGGATGGGCCACCTCCAGACGGAGGTGCCCAGCCCCGCTCGGCTTTGCGAGCGGCTCCAGTTTTGCTCGATCGAGGCTGCTTGGGCGGATTTGTGATGCCGCAGCACCACAAAGAGCGTCGCAAATCATGTTAGAAGCGGAACGAACCTGAAACGCTCATCCGGCCTGCGGGCATACCCGGGAGCAGTCCGCGCCATCATGACCGAGCCGTCACAGCCAGACGATCGCATCGTCACGTCAGCCAAGCGTGAGACGGACGCCTTCGAGGCGCAGATCCGTCCGCAATCGCTCGACGAATTCATCGGTCAGGAGCAGGCGCGGTCAAATCTCAAGGTTTTCATCCAGGCCGCGCGCGGTCGCGGCGACGCGCTCGACCACGTCTTGTTCGCGGGGCCGCCGGGTCTCGGCAAGACGACACTTGCGCAGATCATGGCCAAGGAACTCGGTGTCGGCTTCCGGGCGACGTCGGGGCCTGTCATCTCCAAAGCCGGGGATCTGGCGGCGCTGCTGACCAACCTCGAGGATCGCGACGTTCTGTTCATCGACGAGATCCACAGGCTCAATCCCGCCGTCGAGGAAATTCTCTATCCGGCGATGGAAGATTTCCAACTCGATCTCATTATCGGCGAAGGACCGGCGGCGCGTTCCGTCAGGATCGACCTCGCCAAGTTCACGCTCGTCGGCGCCACGACGCGCGCGGGCCTTCTGACAACGCCGTTGCGCGACCGCTTCGGTATTCCGGTCCGCCTGAACTTCTACACGATCGAGGAATTGCAACTCGTCGTCACGCGCGGCGCACGCGTCCTCGGCGCACCGATGAACGACGGCGGCGCCAGAGAAATCGCGCGCCGTGCGCGCGGTACGCCGCGCATTGCAGGCCGCCTGCTGCGGCGTGTCCGTGATTTCGCTTCCGTTGCGGGTGCCCCGGTCATCGATGCGGCGATTGCCGACACGGCGCTACGCGCTCTCGAGGTCGACAACGAGGGCCTCGATGCGCTCGATCACCGCTATCTCGCCTGCATCGCCCGCAACTACGACGGCGGACCGGTCGGCATCGAGACGCTTGCGGCGGCACTTTCGGAACCGCGCGATGCGCTCGAGGAAATCGTCGAACCGTATCTTCTCCAGCAGGGTTTCATTGGTCGCACGCCACGCGGGCGCGTGTTGACGCTGAAGGCCTATCGCCATCTCGGCATGTCGGGACCAGCGCGCAATGCGACGCCGGACCTGCCGCTGTTTTCAGCTGATCTCGAGGATGACCCCGAGGCGAAGAACAGCAACGGCGGGCACGACGTGGGCGCAATCCGTCCGGCCCGTCGTTGAGCTGCCGTCGAGACGGGTTCGAAGGTTCCAATGATGAGATCGAGGCCTATGAGAACGACCCGTAACGCGGCTGGCCTGCGACGCCCGCGATGGGCCGAGCTGGCTCGGCGCGGGTTCGTTTGGCGAGCGCTTGTCCTCGAGATGGGGGCGCCGTCTTGATCTCTCGCCGTTACCTTCTCAAGAGCCTCATCGCGATGACGGCTGGCGGTGGCATGTTCGGCGGCGTCGCACTCGCCGAGCCGTTCCGCCTCTCTGTCACGCGCTATCGGCTGACGCCACGCCGTTGGCCCGACGGCATGACGCTGCGCATTGCGGTGATCGCCGATCTTCACGCCTGCGACCCATGGATGAGCTTGGCGCGCATCGAGCAGATCGTTGCACGAACGAATGCGATCGCACCTGACATGGTGCTGCTGCTCGGCGATTTCGTTGCAAGCAGCCGCATCGCCAAGATGTCGCGTTTGGTTCCGCACGATACGTGGGCGGCCGCGCTTGCCCGGCTCGAGGCGCCGCTCGGCGTGCACGCCGTCCTCGGCAATCACGACTGGTGGGAAGACATCGCGGTGCAGGATCGCCGTGCGGGCCCGACGCCGGCCGGTGACGCGCTTCAGCGCGCCGGTCTCAAGGTGTACGAGAACGAGGCGGTCCGCTTGATGGCGGGTGACCATCCCTTCTGGCTTGCGGGCCTCGGCGACCAATGGGCGTTCTGGCCTCTGCCTGAAAACTACGAAGCGTTCCGCCGTCGCGGCAAAATCGACTACGAAGGCGTCCACGATCTCGCAGGCACGCTTGCCAAGGTGACGGACGATGCGCCGCTCATTCTGATGGCGCACGAGCCGGACATCTTTGCAACCCTCACAGACCGCGTGTCGTTGACGGTCTCCGGCCATACGCACGGCGGGCAGGTCAATCTGGCCGGCTTCACGCCCATCGTCCCCTCGCGTTACGGGAGTCGCTACGTCTACGGGCATATCGTCGAGGGCGGCCGTGATCTCATCGTTTCTGGCGGTCTCGGCGTTTCGGGCCTTCCAATCCGCTTCGGTCGTCCGCCGGAAATCGTGGTGATCGAACTGGGCTGAAGAGCGGCAGACGGGCGTCGGCAAGGGCCATCGGTGGACTTTGGCGCAATGGCCGTCAATGGCCTCAGGCCGTAAACGGGTATCGCCCGGGAACTGGGCTTTAGCGCGTTGTGCGCGCGCGGAGCGGAACAGTCCGGTTCGAGGGTGGATTGCGGTTGACGGCTTTTACCGCGCGGCTCGACGCGTGGCTGTGCAATGCGTTCGCGTCACATCGGCGAAGCAAGCTAGGCTGCGGACTCATAAACCCT
>JAGRKS010000126.1 GCA_020442185.1 Hyphomicrobiaceae bacterium | reverse complement strand
GCGCCGACGTCCATCGCCTGCGTGGTGACGTTGAGGAGATGCGAGAGTATGCGCCCGATTTCGGAATAAAGTACGCGGATCAGCTGGCCGCGATACGGCACCTCGAGGCCGAGCAGTCTCTCGGCGGCCAGGCAGAACGCGTGCTCCTGGTTCATCGGCGCCACGTAGTCGAGCCGGTCGAAGTAGCCGATCGCCTGCAGATACGTCTTGTGCTCGATCAGCTTCTCGGTGCCGCGATGCAGCAACCCAACGTGGGGATCGACTCGGGTCACCACCTCGCCGTCGAGCTCGAGCACGAGGCGGAGCACGCCGTGCGCTGCCGGATGCTGCGGACCGAAGTTGATGTTGAACTGGCGGATCTCGGCTTCTGCCATGGCTTTCAGTCTTTCTGTGCGGAACCGGCGACCATTTCGAGGAACTGGGCCTCGGTCAGTCTCGTCGTATCATTTGCGAAATCATAGGAACTGGGCTTGCAGTCGACGAAGATCTCCAGCTTGAAGTCCAAGCCTGACGGATCGTCGAGCGCACCCATGCTGACGCCGAAATAATCGAAGGCCGGCGCTGCGACGAACAGATGCGTGCCGCACTTCCGGCAGAAATGCCGCTCGCCCCAATCCGAGGACTTGTAGACGGCAATCTCGGTGGCGCCCGTGATGTCGGGCGGCACGGCGGCCTTCACGGTCAGCGCCGGGCCGCCGGCCCAGCGTCGGCACATGCCGCAGTGGCAGGCGTCGAAATGCTGTTCCGCGGGCTCCATGTCGAACGTCACCGCCCCACACAGGCACCGGCCGGATCTCTTGGGTTGCCTTGCCATCGCCGACGCCATCCCTCGCTCACAACTTGCGCCGCGACACCGGCGACAGCCGTGCCCGCTTCGCCTTCTCGTTGACTTTCGCCTCGAACCGCTCCCACGGCACGACCATGCGTTCGTGCGTACCCTCGCCGATCATGTCGAGACCGTCGTGCGCGCGAACTTTGAACGCGACGCGGCGGCCGTGAACCTCGACGCATTCGGCGTCGACCGTAACCACCTGCCCCGGCACCGTCGCCGCCACGTGGCTGACGTTGATGTGGGTGCCGAGCGATCCCTCGTCCGCATCGAGGTGCGGCTCGAGGATCTTGATGCAGGTCCATTCCATCAGGCCGACCATGAAACCGGTCGCGAACACGGTCGGCATCAACTGGAACTCGTGCGCCTCGGGATAGAGATACGGCACGGTCTTGTCGGCCGGGATCTTGAATTCGAACCGGAAAGCGGCGCCCGGCTTCAGCGTGTCCTTCATGCCATCATGCCTTTCCGGATGGTGGCATGCCGCTCGCCTTCTCGTCGCCCGGCAGCGGATAGTTCACGCCTTCCCACGGGCTCTCGAAGTCGAAATTGCGGAACTCCTGGTTGAGCTTCACCGGCTCGTAGATGACACGCTTCTGGGCCTCGTCGTAGCGAACTTCGACATGCCCGGTCAGCGGGAAATCCTTGCGCAGCGGATGGCCCTGGAAACCGTAATCGGTCAACAGGCGGCGCAGATCGGGATGACCGGAAAACAGGATGCCGTACATGTCGTAGGCTTCCCGCTCGTACCAGTCCGCGGCCGAGTAGACGCCGACGGCGCTCGGCACCGCTTCGGTCTCGTTGGTCATCAGCTTGATGCGGATGCGCTGATTCGTGCGTGGCGACAGCAGATGATAGACGACCTCGAAACGTTCCGGGCGTTCGGGATAATCGACGCCGCAGATGTCGATCAGCACTTCGAAGCGGCAGCGCGCGTCGTCGCGCAGCAGCTTCAATACAGACGTAATCTGCCCGCGCGCGACCGTCAGCGTCAGCTCGCCGTAAGCGATCTTCTTGGCGAGCAGCGCCCCGGCGATCTTGCCGCCGACATAGCTGCCGAGTTCGTCCAGCGTCTCGTCCATACGTCGCCTTCTCCTTCAGGCTGAAAATCCGCAGGCCATACACAGAGCGGGCGCCACATGCCACGCCGTCCTGGCGATGACCTGGCAACGGGCCCAACATCACTGACCAAAGCCATGAGCCAAATCACCGACAGGCAAAGCGCCGCGACGGGCAGGTCAAGCCCGTCGATCAGCAGCCTCAGCGCTCGATGGTGCCCGTCCGGCGGATCTTCTTCTGCAGCAGCAGGATGCCGTAGACGAGCGCTTCGGCCGTCGGCGGGCATCCCGGCACGTAGACATCGACCGGCACCACCCGGTCGCAGCCGCGCACCACCGCGTAGGAATAGTGGTAATAGCCGCCGCCGTTCGCGCATGAACCCATCGAGATCACGTAGCGCGGCTCAGGCATCTGGTCGTAGACCTTGCGC
>JAGRKS010000125.1 GCA_020442185.1 Hyphomicrobiaceae bacterium | reverse complement strand
CTCGACGAAGCGGATGTCGTTGACCTTGGTGTCGATACCGATGGCGTCGAGGCTCTGCAGATAAAGATCCAGGATGTCGGGTGGCGACGGCTTCATGATCACCTGGAACTGGTAGTAGTGCTGAAGCCGGTTCGGGTTCTCGCCATAGCGGCCATCCTTGGGACGGCGCGAGGGCTGGACGTAGCAGGCGTTCCAGGGCCTGGGGCCGAGTGAGCGCAGCGTGGTGGCGGGGTGGAAGGTGCCCGCCCCCACCTCCATGTCGTAGGGCTGCAGGACGACGCAGCCCTGGCGACCCCAGAACTGCTGCAGCGTCAGGATCAGGTCCTGGAAGGAGCCACGCGGATTGAGGGCGGCTGGCGCGGGCGAATTGGCATCCTTCTGCGATCCTGAGGTGGCGGTCTTGCTGGCGGGCATATCCAAATTCTCTGGCGTTCGATTGGCGTGAGGCGCCGCACTATAAGCCTTTCCCCCCTGTTGTCACCTCGCTGCAAAAAGCCGAAAGCTCACCATGGCTTGGCACCATCCGACAAAAGGCATTGCGATTAGCGCGAGCGGACGGTTTATAGCCTCGCGAGGTGCAATTCGAGGACCAGGAGCGGACGCATGGAAACCCTGCTGGGTGTGCTGTTGTGGATCGTGTCGGCGCTGTGGAGCCTCGTCTGGCTGCTGATCGGTGGATGGGTATCGACAGCGCTACAGATCATCGTCCTGGTGCTCGGATATTACGCCTACCGCTATGGCTGGCGCCGCGCGCCCTACGAGGCTTGGCGGGGTGTCAGGGCAATGGCTCGATGGGGCTGGGCGTGGCTTCGCGGCGTCGAGGCGATGGCCGGCGCACCGGAGTCGGGGCGTGCGCGCGAAATCGAGGTCGTGCGCGAGATCCGCGTCAAGGAATTCGGCGACGTCAACCTGTCCAGCCTTCTCAACGTGTCGATGCTGGTCGGCCTGCTGCTGATAGCGGTTTCTTTGCCCTAGCGCAGGATTGACATCGGGCTGGTCCTCCGTCGCGCCGTCTCCCGCGACGACGCTCTTCCAGAACATCGTACGAGCGTGGCGCATGGAGACCGATTTGGAGTTTGGCGGGCGGCGGTATTAGGATCGTCAAATCCGACTAGTGTTCCGTCTCCGACACTTGGCAGGCAGCTTGCAGCAAATAGGGACCAAGCGCTAGTGACGCAACACTCGTTGCCGTGCAATGCGCAAAAACCAGGAAAGGTATTCCGATGAGCGTCAACAAAGTTATCGAGCTGATGGCGGAAAGTGACAAGAGCTGGGAAGACGCCGCCGAAAAGGCCATCAAGGAAGCGTCGAAATCCGTCAAGGGAATCCGCTCGATCTGGATTCAGGATTTCTCCGCGACCGTCAATGGCAAGGGCAAACTCGAAACCTATCGGATCACGGCGAAGGTGACATTCGAGGTCATGGCCTAGCGCGACGTCCTCGCAGGAGTTTAGCCGGTCGGACAGGTCGCCGGCATATGCTTCCGGTCGACATCCCCGACCGGAATCGAAATGGCGCGTGCCGAGCCAGATCGTTTCCGTCCCAGTCGATGGACAACCAGCTCGTCACCTGACACGCCTCACGCGCCCGCATCGCCCCCACGCTTGAGCGCGGACTTTGCCAACTCGATCTCGCGCAGAAGCTCCGCATCACGGGGCTCGGTGCCGTATGTCGGCATCCCCTCGTAGCCCGAAGCGAGACGCCGGTCGACGTCATGAGCCCACCGCTCGAGTGCTGAGATTTTCTCACCCCGCGTCAGTCCGGGCTCGTCGACGAGATGCTGCGGACTATCGAATTGCGCTTCGGGATCGAAAACGGCGTCATCGTGCTTGATGTCGCTGATCTTGCTTCCCATCACGGTATCTCCTCTTGGCTAAAGCCGAACGTCGCGGCACCGCACAAGCTCAGCCGCATGGGCCTCATAGAGAGATGGGTGAACTCGCCTTCCAATAGAACGGAACTGCGTAGTGATTGTGGATGCGCTTCTCGAGCGTTGCGTCGTCGAGGTGATCGACATCGACTTCTGGCGCACTCAGGATCTTCGCGTCCGGAACCCTTGCGCGGTAGCCGTCGACGGCCTGGTCATACGCGAGCGCAGCCCACGGAATAGCCAGGTGATCGCTCTTGAGGCCCATGAACCCGCCGGCGCTCATGACCGCATAGGCGACGACACCCGTGGGCTTATCGACGACCAGACGGATGATTTCACCAACTTGATTGCCGTCGTGGGTAAAGACACGTGTACCCTCGACTTTGTCCGTTCCGATCAATCTGGACATTCTGCACCTCCTCTTTCGCCAACGACCGACGGTCATGCGACGTCGCTGACATGACCTGATCTTGGGTCCAACGCAGCAGCGCCGCTTCGTGTTCCAGCACGCGCCGTGTCTGGCGCGTGCGCGGAGGCCGGCCTACGACCGACAGCTTCGGACATCCCATCGAGATCGGACATGGAGCGCGTGCATGGTGCGCGGAGCTTACTCTCGGCCTCAGTGTGCTGAGCGGCGGCTTACCGACCGCGATCGTCCGCTGCACCGGCAAGTAATGGGACCTTAAAATTGTTGCGCTAGTCTATCGGCGGGCTTTTCGGCACATCAGATCACGCACGAAGGGACGTACATGACGCACCTCACCATCCTGGGCCTGCCACCGCGCTCGCAACTCATCACCGCCTTCGGTCTCGCGCTCGTGTTTGCGATTCCCATGGTGACGCTGATCAGCTGCATGGTCGTGTTTCCGATCCTCTTTTATGGAGCGCTGGCTATCTTCGTGAACGTTGGGCTGCTGGCTCTGCCCCTCGTTCTCGGCCTCGATCTAGCCGGGCTAGCGATCGTCAGCGAGAATGCGCGGAACAAGTGGATATTGGCGACCATAATATGGACGGGATGCGCCGTCGGGATCTCGAATTGGGGTGCGGCGTCCTCCATCGGCGGCAAGGATACGCCCTTCCTCGAGGTCTTCTTCGCACCAATCGTCATGCTGCTCGGCTTCAAGATCGGGTGACGATCGGCGGCGACGACTGCGTGCGCCGTTCGCTGGCGCCGGCTCGATGCCGTGCCTCGGCCCCATGTTTCGACGACGACAACTGATCGTGTGGGGACACGAGCCTTGGCGGGTTGACGCCAGCCGATTTCAGAGCCCCGGCCAACGAGGCCAATACCCAGGATGGACTTCACTCATGATCGAGCATCAATTGGCGGTGTGGGTCGGTCAGAATCCGCAACGGGTCCGCGAGCCGGAATGAGCCCATCGGAAGCAATTGTTTCCTCGGCGGCATTCTGATTTCGTTTGAAGAAATTTGGTGACCCCGACAGGATTCGAACCTGTGACCCTCAGATTAGGAATCTGATGCTCTATCCTGCTGAGCTACGGGGCCTTGCGGCGGCGGTTGTGGCGATTTCCAACATGCGCCCGCTAGCCGGCCACTACCTCCTGTTCTTAACCGCAGCAGGCAGGATAGGCGACCGAATTCAGCGTCACGATGCATCGATCGGCGGCGCGGCAACGGCAGGCGGCGGATTCCCACTGGGTGCAGTTCACCGTGCCGGCCGCACATCACGCCACCCATTTGAATGGGTAAACCAGGGCCGATTTCAGCGCCGCTTTGGCGATAGTTGAGGAGCGTACGGTTGTTCGGCAACACCCTACGCCCGCATCGATGCATTCATTATCTTCGATGCGCCAAAAGTGTTGACCGCGCCGGGAAATAGTTGCGACAATATGTCCAGCGCCTGAAGCGGACCGAATGCCACATTTCTTCGTTGACAGCGCACGGTACGATTGTTCCTTCGCTCATCGATTATCGTCGCCCGCGGCGAGTGATAGACGAAGAGCTTCACAGCGGCGCACGGCAGATCCCGGTATCGACTTCCATCGACACGGATTTCCGGCACATCCGACGTCGCTGAGGCATTCGAATCCGCGAAGTACTTGTCATCGATAGAGTAGAGTTGCGTAGACGATATGTCTCTTGGCCGACCAGATGAGTTCGTTCACGACGCTTGCACTGCGAGCGGCGGCGATCGCTCGGGCACGCACAACGTCGGCGTCAACGGCCTCGGGCTCTACTGGCGATTGTCGGATCCCGCGCAAGGGGCGGGGCAGAGATCAGAAGCCGGAAGCGAGGAGATCGATCGCCGGCAGCTTACCGTCTCTCTCCTCGCGTGCCCGGAGCTACCGGCCGGCACATCTTACCTGCTCGTTCGCCGCGAGGCCGACGGTAGTCGACAGCATCGCCACGCGGGTGTCCTGCGGTTCGCCGCGCCGTCCCTCAATCTCGCTCGCATTCGCCACCGCGGCGCATGCCTCGGCGCCAACGAAGTCGTTCTCATCCTGCCGCAGGGCGCGGCTATTCCGAAGCCTGTGGATCTTTGAGTAGGCCTACTGGCGGTGGCTGTCCTGCTTCGTCCCGCGAACGTGAAACATTCAAGACGTTTCCCGAATTTCAATGCCGCTCCGATGACGTCGGCCCCGACGCCTGTGCGGATCTCTCGTGTTCCGCCGCCGACACTTGGTTCCCCTTGCAGCAACCGGGGACCAAGCGTTAGTGACGCAACACCAGCGGGCGGACGAAACACCGCTGCCGCCATCGCATCCACAAAATTCATACCGAGTATGGGGTAGCGAACGCGGTCTTCAATCGCCGCTATCGCGCGCGTGGAGCAAGACTGTTCGAGAGGCCTGGACGATGGTTCAACCGCGGTTCTGGCAATTTCCCGAAATTGGGAGACTTGCCCCGGGCATGCACAGCACCGGGTGGTTGATGTGCTTGACACTATGGATCGCGATTGCCCCGGCTGTCAGCGTCCGCGCTTCTGCCGGCGAATTCGCAGCGCCCCTCCCAACCCCGCATCCTCACCGCGCCAGTCCTTCACGTAAGGCGGCGACAGAGGACATGCGCCGTTCCGCGGCGAGGCGCGCAGCATCGCGCAACGGCGGAGCGGCCGCAGCGACAGTGCCCGCAACGCGACGCGACGATCCAGACCCCGGCGCGGGAACGCCGCCCGCCCGTACTCCTGATGCCGCCGCGCTTAGCGATCGCCGGAAAGAGCCCGCCACACGCCTCGGCGAGAGCCACAAGAAGAGCGCTGCCGTGCCTAGCCAGGACAAGCCGCCGGAGGAATGGTCCGCCGAGGAAATCGCCACCCAATCCGCGGAGTGTGACAGCCTGCTCGCTTCCGTCGAGGCAGAAGCGCTCCTCGAGCCACCGTTGCGGGTCGGGCAATGCGGCACCCCGGTGCCCATCAGGCTCTCCCAGATCGGCAGTGGCGACGGCGTCGTGCTGAAGCCCGCAGCACTGCTGAATTGCCGAATGGTGTCACGACTTTACAATTGGCTTGAAACGATTGCCCAACCCGCCGCGAACACGCACTTCAAGTCACGCATTGTTCGCCTTGGCAACGCTTCGGCCTACATCTGCCGCAACCGCTACAACGACCCGGCCGCCAAGATCTCCGAACACGCCTTCGCCAACGCAATCGATATCGCGGCCTTCGAGTTGGCCGACGGGCGGCGCATCGACGTGAAGACCTACTGGGGCAGTCGTATCGAAGTTGCTCCAGCAAGCGACGCGCCGAAATCTGATCCGGCCAAGCAACGCGACTCCGCGACCTTACGCCAAACCCTGAAGGCTCGGACGCTGACGTCAGGCGCTTCCACGGCACCAGATGCTCCGCGCCTCGTCAGCACCGCCGCACCGCTTGCGGCCGACACCTCAGCGTCCGGAACTGGTCCTGGCAACAACGAGCTGGCGTTTCTGCGCACCCTGCACAAAGGCGCCTGCGGCATCTTCACGACGGTCCTCGGGCCCGAGGCCAACAAGGCGCATCATGATCATTTTCATTTCGACCTCGCGAAACGGCGGAATTCCGCCTACTGCCAGTGATGCCTGATTTGACGTAGAACCCTGACGCTTCGCCTGTCGCCCGCGACCGGCAAGAGCTTGCGTTCCGGGCGACCGAGGCAACAACCTAAAATTGACAGGGTCCGCCGCCGTCCCTCCGGCAACACGTCAGTTTATACGAATTGGCAAAAGGCCCATTCCGGAAAATGAATGGAGGTCCGCCGACGGAATGTCTAGGCTTGGTCCATGTTGTGCCTTACATGCTGGGGACTGAGCATGGATGCGGCGTCTCGTTATGTTTTTTATGTATGTTTTGCGTCTTTCGGCGGATATCCACTCGTCCGCTCCCGGCGCCTTTCCCTGTGCCGAAAACGATCGGCGCTATACTGTTTTTCCGTACTAGGATTGATTGCCGCGCACTGACGCGACAATCAACGCGAACAACTACCTTTGATTGTCGTCTTGCGCTATTCGGCTCGCACATTGAGCCGCTTCGCTCCGACATCGCTCGCCCCTCCCACCGTCGCGCGGCTTGATCCATTCCTGGTCCGCACTCCCGGCCAATTCCGAGATCCCAGCACCTCTGAGCGATCTCAGGCTTTGGCGAGCTTCGGTCCCCTCACGATACCCCGCCCGCCTTCAATTCCACCCCCGCCACGACTTGCAAACCACCGGAGCATTTCATGCCAAACATTCGCGTCGAACGAGCGCCAGTCGGTCCTTTTTTTCTCGGCTACTTCGGTTTCGATCACCTCAATCTCGCGTTCGAGCCCGATAGCTTGACCGGCGTCCCGGTTCCGCAAGACGAGTGGTTTGTGATGGAGGGCGTTCGTTCCGTCACCCTGTCGGGCCCGGTGCTCGCCGTGCTTGGCGCCACCGGCAACATGACGCTGCGAATCGCCAACGGCGCCGTCGGTGGCGATGAGCTCGTGGCGGAGATCGGCACGCCGGAAACGCGCGGCAGCCACATCCTCAATGTACCGGTTCCGGAAACGACGTGGGCGTCGATGGCGTCTCATGCCCTCGACATCCAGGATACGCAATTCCGCTATACGGCCTACGGCCTGTCTGCGTCGGTGAACCCGCCGCTCAACTCGACGAGTTTCATCGCCTCGTTGATGCATCTCGCGGGCATCGACTTCGCGACGAACGCTCCGCGCGGATTGCGGCTGTCACCTGGATCGGAAACGCTGCTCGGAACCTACGACAACGACATATTCAGCCTCGACGAACGCATCAATTCGGTCTTCTCCGGCTACGGTGAGGATACCCTGCAGGGAATCCACAACACATCGCGCATCGACCGGCTTTACGGCGGCGGCGACAACGACATGTTCCTCTGGTCGCGAGGCGTTGATTTCATTCACGGCGGCGACCGCTCTCTCCGCTATGCGGACGACGGCATCGACACGATCGATTTCAGCGGCGCAGGAAACGTCCATATCATTCTCGTTTCCGCCAACAGCCCCGAGCACGTCACGCCGGACTACGTCGCCTACCACGGCGGCCACGCGGTCTGGATGTTCTCGATCGAACGCCTGATCTGGAATGGCGACGGCACGGACAACATCACCACGGGGCCGGGTCTGGAGTTGGTCGAGATACCCTTGACGATGGACCTCGGTGGCGATTCCGGTGACCCGCGCGGCGATGAACTGAGCTTCGAGGAAACGACCGATGGCATCACCGTAAATGCGGGAACCGATACAGCGCACTTCATCCAATCGACAGGCGCCGGAGGCCCTGGCGGCTGGTGGGTCGAATCCGTTGAATGGATCCACGGCTCGAGCGGCAACGATCGCATTTATACAAACAGCGAGTTGCGTGGCATCGAAGGCGGCATCGGCGACGATCTCATCGATGCCCGTCTGATCTCGGCGTTCGCCGGTACGTCGCCCGAGGGTTACGACATCGAGATCTACGGCGGGGAAGGCAGTGACACGATCGTCAGCGGTCTCGGCATCACATATGCCGATGGCGGCGATGGCAGCGACACGTTCGTTCTTGCCGGTCTTTCCGAATCGAGCGGCGCCACAATCGAGTTCATCATCGAGAATGCCGATTCAGGCGACAGCCTTGTCGTCCCCTACAATTATTTCAACGGCAGCGGCGCTGGATTCGATGGCTCCGAGCTGATGCCGGTCCTCGGCGCCATCGGCACGATGACGCAGCTGCAGGATGGCGAACTGCTCTACTACGAGCACCGCACATGGCAACAGGCGACGTTCGGCAACGATGAATCCGACGGCGTTATTCAGTTCATCGGTCTCATCGAGTTCGAGCTCGTTGGCAATGATCTGCTGATCCATTTCTACAGCGGCGAGACGGCGGTTGAGACATTCGTCATCGACGACCTCGGAAACACCGAAACCTACACGTCGGTGCTCAGCTCGGGCGAATCGCACACCATCGTCCGCGTGGTCGACTTCCAGGAGGGCGATCTCGGCCTGCAGTTCCTGGATCCTGGCGAATCCGTCGATCTGCAGATCGGGCCGGATTTCTATGCCTTCCAACCGAACTGGGATTCAGCCGTCGGCGCCCTCAATGCCGGATTCGAGCCCGCTCTCGAGGAACGGCCGATCGGGCCGACAAGCGACCCCAACGCGCTCGACCAGAGCCCGCCCACACCGCGCACCCCATCCACCGGCACGCCAGCACCGGATCTCATATCCTACGACGAACCTGTCGCGGTCGATGCTGGCGACGGTGACGACACGATCGTCGGCAGCGGCAACAGCAACGACGTTCTCAATGGCGGCAGCGGCGCCGATCACATGGAGGGCGCTGGCGGCGACGACACATACGTCGTCGACAACGCCGGCGACTTCGTGGTCGAGACCGTCCTTGGCGGCCGTGACGACGTCATCTCGCTCATCGACTACACGCTGCCGGACGAAGTCGAGGACCTGACCCTCGCCGGTGACGCACGGCTGGGCGTCGGCAACGAGCTCGGCAACCGCATGACCGGCAGCGATGGCGACGATCAGCTTTCGGGACTCGATGGCGCCGACAGTCTCGTCGGCGGCCTCGGCGATGATCTGCTGATCGGCGGTTCCGGCAACGACAACTATTTCTATCACCGCGGCGAAGGCCGTGACGAGATTATCGACAACGGCACGTCGGCCACCGAGATCGACACGCTGTATCTCTTCGGCGATATCTTGCCCAACGAGGTCACGGCCTATCGACTGCAGTCCTCACCGAACGATCTCGTTCTCGCCTTTGCGGGCGGCGGCACCATCGTCATCACAGGCTTCTACGACGACCCGACGCATGGCATCGACCGCATCTTCTTCTCCGACGGCACCACGTGGACGCGTCAGGAAATCGATGCGCTCGCGGCCAGCGCCCCGCTCCTCGACAACGCCGCGCCAGACGCCCACGACGATCCCGGCCTCATCTACGGCGGCACGGACTACATCGTTCCGGCCGAACTCCTGCTCGCCAACGATCGCGACCACGACGGCGATGCCTTGACGATCATCTCGGTTTCCAACGTCAGCGCAGGAACCGCCAGCATCGATGCCAACGGCGACGTTGTCCTTGCGCCGCCACCGGGCTTCGAAGGCCAGATCTCGTTCACCTACGAAGTGAGCGACGGCAACGGCGGAACCTCGACGGCGACGGTCGAAATGACGATCGTGCCCAACACGGCGCCGACCGCCACCGCGACGATTGAGGACCAGCAGGCGAGCGCCGGAACGGCGTGGTCCTACACACTGCCGGCCAACCTGTTCGTCGATGTCGATTTCGATCTCGTATCGGTGACGATCACGCTCGCCGACGGATCACCGCTGCCGGAGTGGCTGTCCTATGACTGGGTGACGCAAACGCTCTCCGGTACGCCACCCGCAGGCACGCAGCAATCGCTCGACATCATGGTGCGCGCCTTCGACGGCTTCGTGCCGACGGACGTCACCTTCAATCTCGAGGTCGCGGCTTCCGGTAACGTGGCGCCGGTCGCCGCCGACGATGGCGGCTTCGCGACGCTGGCCGGCGTGCCGCTCGTCATTTCGACGCCGCTTCTACTCGCAAACGACAGCGACGGAAACGGCGACAGCTTGACGATCGTCTCGGTCGGCGCGGCCGTCGGCGGCACGGTCAGCCTCGGCCTGTTCGGCACAATCGCCTTCACGCCCTCGGCGGGCTTTGTCGGCTTGGCGTCTTTCGAGTACGTGGTGAGCGACGGCAATGGCGGCACCGCGACGGCAACCGCCACGATCGATGTCCAAGCGGTCGGAACCACCATCACTGGGTCATCCGCCGACGAAGTTCTTGCGGGAACTAGCGGTAACGACATCTTCGCGGTTCTCGGGAACAATCAAGGCTTCGACGTCTATCACGGCGGTGACGGTCTCGATGTCGTTCAGGGCAGCCCGTATAACGACACTTTCGGCCTCGCCAACGATCCAACGAACCTCGCCGGGATCGAGGCCATCGCGGGCGGCAGCGGCAACGACACCATCCGGCTGACCAGCGGCGACGATGCGCTCGATCTCTCGGCCATCGCCGTCTCCGGCGTCGAGTTGATCGACGCTCAAGCCGGAAACGACACCATCACCGGCTCGGCGAGTGCCGACATCATCCGCGGCGGGGCTGGAAACGACGTCATCGACGGTGGCGACGGCGACGACACTTTCACCATCGTCGGCGGGGCCGAAGGCTCTGACGTCTTCCGCGGCGGTGGCGGCTTCGATACGATCCTCGGCTCCGCCTACAACGACATCATCGGCCTTGCCAACGATCCAACGAACCT
>JAGRKS010000124.1 GCA_020442185.1 Hyphomicrobiaceae bacterium | reverse complement strand
GAAAGCACCGCACTCGAAATGCGGCATACTCGCAAGGGTATCGAGGGTTCGAATCCCTCCCTCTCCGCCATTTCCCCCCCCCCGTAGATCCTGGAAACGCCGCATCGTAATTCGCTCCGCCGTGGCCGGCCCGCCCGGTCGAAAGGCTATGCCGATCGATGCGGGGTTCTAGGTCGAATTGGCGTCTCGGCGGAACGCCCGACGGTTGGTGAGGTATGCGACAAGCGCGTGACGTGAGCGGCACGAGCGGTCGCCATTGCGCAGGTGCTGCGACGCGCCCCCCAGCCGGTCGCCAGACATCGGTGCTGACCGTCGCCCTCCCAGTAGTCGAGGCTCACCCGTTTCATCTGCAGGACGGCGCGCGGGATGCGTGACGTGAACCGTGCTGCAAGACAATGCGCCTTCCTGTGGAATATAAATCTCAATTATTCTGAATAACAGTCCCTAAACCAGCCGTATGATATGAGCAAATCTCATCAAACATCAGTAATAATAATCGTAAAGCTACAGCTTACATGGCGTGGCGCAAGTTATTAAGTCTGCAGTTCGACTCAAATTGACTCGGGGTAGATTTTGGGTCGACACGCGCGCTTCAAGGGAATAACTTCGCTAAATCCCAACGGGGTATTCGGATGACTGCGACCCGGGCGATTTCCGCCCCGCTCGTGCTCGCTTGTCGTGCGCGGCTGCACGGCCCCGCATCCGCATAAATCGAACAGTTCCCGGAATCCGGACGGACACCGCTGTTGGTTCGACTGGATTGCGCCAACGGACAGAAGGTATCCGATGACGAATTTGAGATCGTTGCCCCAAAGACCAGTCCGAGAGTGCGCGGAGCAGGAATTCGGGGCGAACCCGATCAAGACCCGCGACACAGACAACTACCAGAAGGAATACGTGCAGGCCTTCGTCGAGAAGTGGGACAGCCTCATCGACTGGGACGCGCGGGCCGAGAGCGAGGGGCAGTTCTTCATCGACATGTTGCGCGCGCGCGGCAAGCACAAGGTGCTCGATGTCGCGACCGGAACCGGCTTCCATTCGGTACAGTTGGTGAAGGCCGGCTTCGACGTGACCAGCGCCGATGGCAATGCCGAAATGCTTTCGAAGGCGTTCGAGAACGCGCGTCGGCACAGCTTCATTCTCAAGACCGTCCATGCCGACTGGCGCTGGCTCAATCGCGACATTCACGGCAAATTCGACGCGATCATCTGCCTCGGCAATTCATTCACTCATTTGTTCGACGAGCGCGACCGCCGCAAAGCGCTCGCGGAATTCTATTCGGCGCTGAAACACGACGGCATTCTCATTCTCGATCAGCGGAACTATGACGCGATCCTAGATATCGGCTTCGACAGCAAGCACAAGTTCTACTACTGCGGAACCGACGTTGTGGCGGAGCCCGAGCACATCGATGACGGCCTTGCGCGCTTCCGCTACAGCTTCCCCGATGGATCGACGTTCAACCTGAACATGTTCCCGCTGCGTCGCGCCGAGGCCCGGCGCTTGATGAAGGAAGTCGGTTTCCAGCGCATCAAGACCTACGGCGATTTCCTCGAGACCTTCGAGGAACACGATCCCGATTTCCTCATTCATGTCGCGGAGAAGACCTATTATGCCGCAACGTAAACCGGAGAGCGCCGTCGATCTCGCCGAGGCCTACTACGACAGCGAGGACGCCGATACGTTCTATCGCGAGATCTGGGGTGGCGAAGACATCCACATCGGGTTTTACGAGCCGCCGGACCTCGATATCGCGGCCGCGAGCCTCAAGACTGTCGAGGCCATGGCGCGGCACCTCGATGGTATCGGCGCGGATGCGCGCGTACTCGACATCGGCTCGGGATATGGCGGCGCGGCGCGTCACCTTGCACGCACGCGCGGCTTGCACGTGGCGTGCCTCAATCTGTCCGACGTGCAGAATGCCTACAATCAGCAGCGCAACCGGGCCGCCAAGCTCGACGGACTGGTGCGGGTCGTGCACGGCAATTTCGAAAAGCTGCCGTTCGAAAATTGCTCGTTCGATGTCGTGTGGTCGCAAGATGCGATCCTGCATAGCGGCAATCGCCGCCGCGTGCTGGAGGAGGTCGCCCGTGTCCTGAAGCCCGGAGGACGCTTCGTGTTCACTGACCCGATGCAGGCCGATGGGTGTCCCGACGGTGTGCTGCAGCCGATACTCGATCGCATTCACCTTGCAAGCCTTGCGTCACCCGCCTTCTATCGCCGCGAACTCGAAAAGCTCGGTTTCGCGACATCGTCGTTCGAGGAACTGACGCAGCATCTGAGGACTCATTACGACCGCATCGGCGCCGAACTGGTGCGCCGTCGCGGCGAGATCGAGACGAAGGCGAGCAAGGCCTATGTCGATCGCATGCTCCAGGGGCTGCGCAACTGGGTCGACGGTGCCGATCGCGGACACCTCGCGTGGGGCATATTCCGCTTCGACAAGCCATGAGGGTGCCACAACGCGCGCCGTGGCACGGAAGGCCCAGAGGATGAGCGTACGCGCGACGGACACGAAGGCCCGGAGCGATGAACCGGATGAGACGCCCTATGAAGTCGGGCAGGACAACATCGAGGTTTTCGGTCTCGACATCCACAACCCCGTATTCATCGTCTCGGCCTTGCTGGTTGTCGTCTTTGTCGCTCTGACGCTGGTGTTCCAAAGCGAGGCGAAGGCGCTATTCACCGTCCTCCGGCCCTGGTTGACGAGCCAGTTCGACTGGCTTTTCATGCTGACGGGCAATGTCGCCGTCGTGCTCTGCGGTCTTCTCGCGGTCTCGCCTTGGGGCCGCATTCGGCTCGGCGGCGAGGATGCCGCGCCCGACTATACGTATCTCGGCTGGTTCGCCATGCTGTTCGCGGCCGGCATGGGCATCGGCCTGATGTTCTTCGGTGTGCTCGAGCCGCTCTACCACCTCATGGAGCCACCGCTCGGCATCGATGCCGCCGACGTCGAGACCGCGCGTCGCGCGGCCATGGCCGCGACGATCTTCCATTGGGGACTGCACCCCTGGGCGATCTACGCCGTCGTCGGTCTCTCGCTCGGCTTGTTCGCCTACAACAACAACCTCCCGCTTTCGATCCGCTCGGCGTTCTATCCTCTGCTCGGCCGGCGCGTGCACGGCTGGCCTGGTCATGCGATCGATACCCTCGCGGTCCTGGCAACCCTGTTCGGCCTTGCGACGTCACTCGGGTTCGGCGCCTCGCAGGCGGCGGCAGGCCTGCACGACCTCGTTGGCATGCCGATCACGACAGGAACCAAGATCGCATTGATCGCGGCGATCACATCGGTTGCGGTGGCCTCGGTCGTCGCCGGGCTCGATGCCGGCATCAAACGCCTCAGTCAGCTCAACATGGTGCTTGTCGCGCTCCTCCTCGTCTATGTCGTCGCAGCTGGTCCGACATGGTCGATACTCGCCGGCATACCAGAGGCCGCATACGACTATCTTCGCTATCTGCCGTCGCTCAGCAGCTGGAGCGACCGTCCCGACGCGGCCTTCCTGCATGGCTGGACGACATTCTATTGGGCTTGGTGGATATCCTGGTCACCGTTTGTCGGCATGTTCATCGCGCGTGTGTCGCGCGGGCGGACGGTGAGGGAATTCATCATTGCGGCATGCTTCGTGCCGCTTGCCGTCAGCATCGTCTGGATGACCGCACTCGGCGGCACAGCCATCCATCAGTTCCTCACCGACGGCTATCAGGGCGTGGCCGAGACGATGCGGGCCGACACCCCTGAGCTCTCGCTCTACAGGATGCTCGCGCCGCTCCCATATGGCGGCATTGCTTCGTTCGTCGGTGTCGTGCTCGTCATCCTGTTCTTCGTTACCTCGTCGGATTCTGGTTCCCTCGTCGTCGACACGATCACCGCAGGCGGCAAGCTCGAGGCCCCCGTGGCGCAACGGGTCTTCTGGGCGATCTTCGAGGGCCTCGTTGCGGTCGCGCTTCTGGTTGGCGGTGGTCTGCAGGCGTTGCGCGCGGCCGCTGTGTCAACCGGTCTGCCGTTTACCCTCGTCGTGCTCGTGATGTGCGCCAGCCTCGTCGTCGGCCTGCGCAGCGCCTTTCGCGAGAAGGCTCGGCGCCGGCGATGATCCTCTTGCGTTGCGCTCCGTTGGATTGTCGCGCGCTGGTTTCACGCATCAACGCAATTTGATCCGCCAGGAGTGAGGAACTTCGACGGTTTGATGCCGTTTTTCACGAAGCCAGGATGGAAAATCCGGCTCCGTGAAAAAGGAGAAGTTCGAGATGATCAATAAAGCAATCACCGCCGCCGCGTGTGCGCTCGCCATCGCTACCGGTGCGACCATCGCTTCGGCGCAGACGACGCAGCAGTTGACGCCGCGCGCCGCGACGACGCCCGACAGTCCGGCGATGGATAACGTCAAGGACTGGAGCGGTGCGGGTGCGCCGGGCGTCGAGAAGACAACTGAAGCGAAGGGTGGACCCAAGGCGCCCGTTTCCGATGGATTGCCTGTCGTGAATCCGTCACCCAACAGGCCGACGGCCGAGGCGACCGGCGGCAACCCCAACAAGGGTCCGGCTGGCCGCACGCCTGACCAGGCTCAGCCGAACAGTTTCGCGGTCCAATAGCGACATGAACGCGTTCCGAGGCGATTCCACCGCGAGGGGCCGATCAGTAGACCTCGCGGATGTTTGATGCGAAATTCGAGCGGAGTTCCGGCCGATGGCTGGTTCTCCGTTCGGATTCGTGCGATTGCGCTCCTTGTGCGACTGCGGCGTGCGATGGCCATGAGCGATAGCCCAGGTCTTCTCGCCACGTCCTCGTGATCGTTGATCGGCGCCCGCATATCGAGGGATACTGCGTTTTCCCCACAAGCCATGACGCAAGAGGCCTGCTTGGAGCCGACGACCGAAGCAACCCGATCGCCCGAGCTGGCTCGACCGCTCGTCTGGCATCTGCCGACGCGCCTGTTCCATTGGGCGCTTGTCGTCATGATCGCGTTCCAATGGATCAGCTACACATATGCCGAGGCGATGGGCGACAGCCTGCTCAAGTGGCATCGCTGGAACGGCATCGCCGTACTCGTGCTCATCGTGTGGCGCGTGCTGTGGGGTATTGCGGGGCCGGACCGGGCGCGCTTCGTGATGTTCGTTCGCGGTCCTGGCAGGTCCATCCGGTATGCGAACGACATGATCGCTGGCCGGGCCAGCCTCTATCTGGGCCACAACCCGCTCGGTGCATGGATGGTCGTGGCGTTGCTGGCAGCGGTCGCTGCCCAGGCCGGAATGGGGCTCTTCACTGTCGAGCACAATGATCTTACCGCTGGTCCGCTCTACCGGCTGGTCAGCGAGCCGACGCAGAAGATGCTATCGCGCTGGCACGCAAGTGCGTTCTATTACGTGGTGCTGGTGCTGGTCGCGATCCATGTTCTCGCCAATCTCTATCATGTCCTGGTGAAGAAGGAGCCGCTGGTGCAAGCCATGATCAGCGGCCGCAAGCCCGCAGGCGACTACGAAGACGCGCTCGCGGCCCGGCAGATGACACGGCCGAATCTCGTTGCGGCGCTGTTGTTGATCGCGGCCTGTGCGATTGTCCTCGGCGGCATCAAGCTCGCGGGCGGCCGTTTCATCTGAGCGGAACGATCAACGCTGCCGGCGCGATGCCTCAAAGCGCATCAGGTCGGCGACTGTATCGATATCGTCGAGAAGCGCACGGTCGTCGGCGCTGACGACGAACGGTGCGACGCGATCCGGGTGGCTGGCAATGACGCGCTTGCCGCCGGCATCGCCGTCGAGGGTGGCGAGTTCCGGCGCGAGGTCGGCCGGGAAGATCGCTGGGGGATATTGCACGTCGCCCCTGACCGGAAAGACGATCCTGCAGCCGTCATCAGCTACGAATGCCGCGATCAGCCCGTCGATGAATGACGTCGTAAGCGCCGGCATATCGGCCGGCACGATCAAAATGCCGTCGCAGGCGCCGGGCAGCGCCCCGATGCCGGCCGCGATCGACGCGCCCTGACCTTCACCGAAAGACAGCATATCCTCCTGCCGTCGGGGGGCTCGAACGATCACCGGTGGCGCGCAGGCGGCATCTCGGAGTGCGGAGCGGCGCGCGACGTCGCCTACCGGCAGAACGACGAGGAGATCAGCAACGCGTGCCGCCGCTACACGCTCGACCGTGCGCGTCAGCATGGCGCGGCCATCGACCGGCGCGAGCAGCTTGTCGCCCGGCTCGAAACGTCGCGACCGGCCGGCGGCAAGTATGATGGCCGCGAGTTTCATGATCCCGCGGAGCCGTCCGCTGCCGCTGCCGTGGCAGTCGCGCGTTTCGCGCCACGCAATGCGAGAATGATTTCCGCCACGATCGATGCGGCGATCTCGGCCGGGCCGCTTGCGCCGATGTCGAGGCCGATCGGCGCCTTGATGCGGGCGAGGCGCGCTTCATCGGCACCCGTCGCGGCGAGCCGCTCAACGCGTCGCGCATGATTGCGTGTCGAGCCGAGCGCGCCGACGTAGAAGCAATCGGCCGCGATCGCGGTGCCGAGCGCCTCGTCGTCGATGTCGGCGACATGGGAGATGGCGACGACGGCGGTCTGACTGTCGAGGCCTATGGCTTGCAGCGCCTCGCGCGGCCACGCGTTGATCGTCGCGACCGGTGCGCCGAAACGCTCGGCTGCAAGGTAGGCGGAGCGAGGATCGACGAGGATTGTCTCAAAGCCAACCAGGCCAAGCATCGGCACGAGGTGCTGGGCAATGTGCGTCGCGCCGACGACGATGACGAGGGGCGGCGGCCTCAAGTGCAGGACGACCGCGCTGGAATTGCCGGCGAGTGTCGATACCACACGGCGGATTTGTGATCCCGCATCGCCCGGGCGTGTCGATATCGCGCCTGTGTTCTCATCGACGATGAGGTCGAGCAATGCACGCGTCGCTCTAGCCTCGGCGATGCGATCGAGTACGGGCAGTGCCATGTCGCGGTCGAGCGGCACGATCAGGATCGATATGTCGCCGCCGCAGGGAAGTCCTTGGGCCCACGCAGTTTCGTTGCTGACGCCGAAGCGGACGCGGCGGGGGCGGCCGGTCTCGATCACCTCGGTGGCGTTGACGATCACCTCGTTTTCGACGCAGCCCCCGGAGACGGACCCGGCGAAGCGTTCGCCAGCTGCAACCACCATGCGCCCGCCCACAGCGACTGGCGATGAGCCCCATGTCTCGACGACGAAGGCCAGGGCAACTCTCGGCTCGGCTTTGAGCCATGCATGCGCAGCGCTCAAAGCGTCGAGTGACGCGGCGTTCCTGTCATCGGCGACTTTTGCGCTCGATGATGCGAGGCGGTGTGGGTCGATCAAGGCTTTTCACTAACTCTTGCTGCGAGGGGACGCTCTGCCTCGGGCGACATATGGCACCGGCGGGCTAGCCCGACAATGACGCAGAGTTCGAATTGGTTCATCCGCGATCCGGCGGCGGCACAAATTGTTTCGGCTCTGTTTCGGCTGGAACAGCGGCATCGCTGGGCGGGGCCTACGTTCGGGACAGTTACCAACACCGAACCGGAGCCGAGAGCCATGACCATCACCAATGACACGACCTACCGCATCAAGGGTGGCCGCGTTGGCGTGCTTCTGATCCATGGTCTCTGCGGTACGCCGACGGAAATGCGCTTCGTCGCGCACGGTCTGGCGCGGGCCGGTTACACGGTGCACTGCCCGATGCTTGCCGGTCACGGCGGCACGGTCGAGGACATCAAGGCGACGACCTGGCAGCACTGGATGAAGAGCGCCGAAGACGCGCTGATCGAGCTGCGCAAGGAATGCGATATCGTCATCTGCGGTGGACTTTCGACGGGCGCGGTCCTCGGCCTCATGCTCGCAGCCGAGCATCCCGACATGGTGCAGGGCACGGTTTCGCTGTCGCCGACGCTGTGGCTCAATGGCTGGCTGATCCCCTGGCACGCTCGCCTGTTCAAGCTGGTGCGCCACACCTGGATCGCGAACTTCATCAGCTTCCCGGACATCGAGCCGCATGGCATCAAGGACAACCGGATCCGCGAATTCATCCGTAACGCGCTGTTCTCCGGTGACAGCTCGGTTGCAGGCCTCCCGGCCACGCCCGGTGGCGCCGTGCTCGAGCATCGCCGCCTGGTCACCGCGCTCAAGAAGCGTATCAAGCGGATCGCCCAGCCGGCTCTGATCATTCATCCGCGTGAAGATGATTATGCGGATCTCGACAACGCTTGGTATTTGCAGAGGAATCTCAAGGGCATGGTCGACATGGTGACGCTCGATGACAGCTATCATATCGTCACCGTCGACCGGCAGCGCCACGTCGTCGTCGAGCGCACCCTGGGCTTCATCGCCCGCCTCGCCGAGCAGCTGACCGCCAAGGAGCGCTCAGTTGCGGCAACGACGCTTCGCCCGTCGGCGGCCTGAGGCTAGGCCCGCCGCCCGCTGCCGCCGCCCGCGCCCCTCCCACCGCAGAACGGGCGCGGAGATCGAACATGATCTGGTGTTTGGAAGGAGCCCCTGAGGCTCCTTCCGTCGTTTGGGCCGTGCCGGCGTCGCAACGGGGCGCAAACTACCACCACGTAACGTCAGCAATCGTGCTTTGCTGGCAAACCCAGGCTCGTGTGGCGTTCATAGCACCATCGTTGACGCCAACCGCGCCGCATCGTCGGTCAACGATGGCGCGACGGGCCACGCGTCGTTTCCGACAAGTCGGATGCTGCGGAGGTGCGGCATATGGTGTATAATGGTCGGTACTCGGCCGTGGCCTGTTCCCATTCGTCCCGTGTCGCTGCGGCAAGTCCAGAACGGCTTTGTTATAACGTTTATTTTCAATGGTCTAGACAATTTCTCGGGTGGCCAGTGGAAATCGCGTCGATCTGTATCGGCCGGAACAGCGGCAAATCGGTTTCCAAGGCAATTTGGCGTCAAGTCGAACGCGATCGAAGTTTCGCGCGACAAAAGCGAATACAGCGCCGAGGCGCACCCGAGAGACCTGGAGAGAAGCCATGAAGAAGACCCTCACCCTGATCGCCGCTGCCGCGACGTTCGTTATTGCCAACTCCGCGGTCGCTCCCGTCGCCGAAGCCGGTGGCGGTGTTCGCCTGAACTTCGGTTTCCCGCTCGGCTCCTTCACCGCACGTCCGAGCGGCCGGTCCGTCGGCTCGCAGTCCTACAGCCACAGCAATTCTTCGCGCTATCACGCGAACAAGCGTGCCGCTGCCGAGCGTCGTGCGCGCATCCAGGCCGCAAAAGCTGCTGCCGCCGCCGAGCGCCGCCAACGTGCTCACGCCGCTGCCGCTGCTGAGCGCCGTGAGCGTCTCGCCGCTGCTGCCGCCGCCGAGCGTCGTGAGCGGATCGCCGCCCAGAAGGCCGCTGCCCGCCGCCTTGCTCGCGATCGTCGCGACAGCAAGGAAGAGGTGGCGCGTGTCGAGCCCCAGGCGATCGCCCCGAACGCGGTGCCGCTGCCTCAGCGCGTCGAGGTCGAACGCGAGGCGGACGTCGCGGTTGGCAAGCCGCAGGTCATCGTCACGCCGGCCAAGACTGAAAATGTCGCGAAGGAAACCGAGAAGGTCGCTGCCGCGGCTCCCGCTCCCGCTCCGGTAGCCACGCGGGTCGACAGCAAGCTCGACTGCAAGAAGTTCGTGCCGAGCGCCGGCCTGACGATCACGGTTCCTTGCGTCCAGTAAGACCGCAGTGGCCGCGAGCGAACATTCCGCCGGCTAAGTTAACGCCTGAGTTCCGTCTTGCACGACCTGAGCCGCCATGGTTCCAACTTTGACCATGGCGGCTCATGCGTGATTGATCTTCGGTACGGAACACGACTAGAAATCTGACTGCGTGAGATTTGCCTAACCGCGCTCGCCTGTCCGGCGCCTTTGGTTCCGGAAGTGTCAGTGTCGGAGCCGCAGTCGTGCTTGAAGCCCAAAGCTGAGAGAGACAGACATGCCGATGACCGCGACCGAAGCCGGCAACTCCGCGATGCGGGACCTCACCTCCGCGGCCAATGCCGCCGGCCCGCCACGCCGCATCCGCATGGCGCCGAAGCTGGCGTTCCGCAATCTGATCCACGATCGCCTGAGCCTCGCGGTGACGCTCACCGGCATTGTGTTCTCGGTGGTTCTCGTTGCCGTGCAGTTCGGCCTCTATCTCGGCTCCGAGCGCACGATTGCCCGCGTGCTGGATCAGACCAAGGGCGACGTCTGGGTCGTGCCGCTCGGCACCAAGAGCTTCGACGATCCCTCGCTGCTCGGCGGACGCGAGAAGTTCGCGGCCCTCTCCACCCCTGGCGTCGAGAGCGTCGAAAACCTCGTCGTCGGCTTCTCGTCGTGGCGCAAGCCCAAGGGTGGCGCGACGACTATTCTGCTGGTCGGATCGAACTGGACCGAAGGCGGCCTCGCGCCCTGGAACATCGTCGAGGGATCCCTCGACGAACTGCTCGCCCCCTCGACGGTTGCTGTCGACCGCAGCTATTTCAAGGATCTCGGGATCACGGCCATCGACGATACGGCCGAGATCAACGCCAGCAAGGTTCGTGTTGCGGCCGTGACGCGGGGCATCCGCTCGTTCACCACGCTGCCTTACGTCTTCACCCGTCGCGATACGGCGCTCTCGATGCTCGGTGCCTCGGGCGATCAGGCATCCTACACGCTCGTGCGTGTCGAGCCGGACGTCGATCCGGAGGACGTTCGCCGCGATCTCGCGAGCCGCCTGCCCGATCAGGAGGTCCTGCTGCGCAACGATTTCCGCCAGCGGAGCCTCGACTACTGGCTGTTCCAGACGGGGGCCGGCGCGGCGTTGATCGCGGGTGCCATGCTCGGCCTGATCGTCGGCGTCGTGATCGTCGCCCAGACCCTCTATGCCAGCACAAAGGATCACCTCAACGAGTTCGCGACGCTGCGCGCGCTCGGCGCGTCGTCGAGCTACATCATCCAGGTCATTCTGTTGCAGGCGCTGATGAGCGCGGTCATCGGCTACACGATCGGCATGATACTTGCGCTCATCGTCAACTGGGCCGCGGAGGGTACGACACTGAATGTCGTGATGACACCCGAGCTTGCGGCAACGCTGTTCGCAATCACCATCGGCATGTGCATCATCGCGGCGATATCGGCGATCTTCAAGGTCATCCGCATCGACCCGGCGGGCGTGTTCAGCCGATAGACTTCGGCCGTGGCCGCATTGACCACGCCTCGAGGTCACAAAATCCAATGGATGGCGGCAACCGCTGGCATCCCATAACATGCCTGGCCATGACATGCCTGGTGCGAGACGAGATCGAGATGGATGCCAGCTGAGCCGGTTTCATGAGCGAATAATCGAGCCCGTGTCATCGTGAGCATGTACCCGTTGGGACAGCGTCGATCGGCGCGGCCGACCATAGTGCCCTGAACGAACGCCCCGGCGCATTGCCGACCAGGAGACCGAAATGGCAGATCGCAAGAGCAAGCCCTTGAAGCCCGTCAAGCCGATCCTCGAGTGCCGCGGCATAACCAAGGTGTTCGGCAGTGGGGAGATCGAAATCAAGGTGCTGAAGGGGGTGGACATGCAACTTCGCCCCGGTGAGCTGACGCTGCTGATGGGACCATCGGGTAGCGGCAAGACGACATTGCTGTCGATCCTCGGATGCATCCTGTCGCCGACAGCGGGCGAACTCGTCATCAACGGCATGACGACGAAGGGTCGCGATGCGGAGGGCCTCGCCGATCTCAGACGCAAGCAGGTTGGCTTCGTTTTCCAGTCCTACAATCTGTTTCCGACGCTGACAGCGCTCGAGAATGTCGTGCTGGCTCTCGATGTGCGCGGCGGCGCCTACACGAATGCATCGGCGCAGGCGGAAGCGGCGCTCAGAGCCGTCGGCCTCGGCCATCGGCTGCATGCCTATCCGAAGAAACTCTCGGGAGGCGAAAAGCAGCGCGTCGCCATCGCCAGGGCATTGGCCGGTACGCCGGCCGTCATTCTCGCCGACGAGCCGACAGCGGCCCTCGACAGCGAGAACGGCAAGGCCGTCATGGCGCTGCTGTCCGAAGTCGCAAAGGACCCGACGCGTGCCGTTCTGGCCGTCACGCACGACCATCGCACGCTCGCATACGCAGACCGCATCATTCGAATAGAGGACGGGCGCATCGTCGATCAGCGCCGCGCCGAAGATGGCACAGAGGGGAGAAATTCGCATGTCGAAGCAGCCTAACGACGCCGGCAATTCGCAGCCGGTCGCCGACGGTCCGAGCTCGACCACGAAGATCGTTTTTGCATTGATGGCCCTGACGATCGCCGGGTTGGGCGGCTATCTCATCAGCGGTTCGAAACTCTTCGGCAGCGGCGAAAAATCCGAAACCAAGTCGGCCTCGGCGGTGGACAACGGTGGCGGCACGGCTGTCGCCGCGACCAGCAAGACGACATGGGTTGCGGCGGCGCCTGGCCGTGTGGAGCCGAACGCCGGCGCGATCCGCATTGGCGCGCCGCAGATCGGCCGTGTCGCCGACGTGCTCGTTGCGGTCAACGACAAGGTCGAGGACGGCGAACTCCTCATCCGCCTCGACGACGCGGAATATCGCGCCAAGCTCGCAGCGGCCGAAACGGAAGCAGGCGCCCGCATGCGCGAGCGTGATGCGGCGAACCTCTCTTCATCGCGTGCCGACGTTCGCAAGGCGGAAGACGACGTTTACGATGCCGAGCGGGCCGTGACAGGTGCCCGTATCGAGCTCGACGAGATGTTGCGGTCGCGCCGTTCGGGTGAAGCGAGCAGCCGCGACGTCGACGATGCCCGTCGCCGCATGACGGATGCCCGCGCTCGCCTGAAGCGTGAACGCGTGTCGGTCGCCAAGGCACAGGCCAAGTCGAATCTGCCGGAGCCGAGCCGCGCCGAATCCGGCTTGAGCGCGGCGCGCTCCGATGTGGCGATCGCCGATGCCTTACTCGACAAGACGCGCATTCGCGCGCCTAAAGCCGGAACGGTGCTGGAAGTTCATGCCAAGGTCGGCGAGATCGTGGCGCCGAGCCCCGAGCTTGCGTTGATCGTGATCGGTGACCTGTCGTCGCTGCAGGTCAAGGCCGAGGTCAGCGAGTCCGATATCTCGAAGATCAAGATCGGCCAGAAGGCATTCGTCAAGACGACGGCCTTCCCGGGTCAGCAGTTCCAGGGCCGGGTTTCGGCCATCTCGCCGTCATTGGCTGCACCGAAGCTCGGTTCGCGCGGTCCGCGACGTCCGACGGATGTCGATGTGCTGGAAGTCACGGTAGATCTCGACGGGCAAACGCCACTCCTGCCCGGCATGCGTGTCGACGCCTTCTTCCGGGAGGGCTGATTGCCGCGCTGCGGGACTGGCTCGGACACGGCCTTGCGGTGATCCCGCTCACGCATCGCGACGAAACAAGAACGGCCCGTGCGGATGCACGGGCCGTTGTTCATTCGGGATATCGGTGTCGCCGGCTCGAGGCGATGCCTGTTACGGTATCGCCGATCGTTTCGCGTCAATGGCGGGTCGATGCGAGCGGCGGGGTGTCGGTTGCTGCCGATGCCGCGAGATGGGGGTCGATCTGCTCGCCGGCAGAAACTTCGCCGTTGCTGCGCGGCGGGTTGTCGATCGGCTTTGCCATTTCCCAAATGCGCATGAATGCGGTGCGAACGAAACGGGCGGTTTCCCGGCTGTCGGCGGCATAGCATTCGTAGGCGTCGCGCTTCGCCGGCTCGCGCCGCATGCAATCACCAATCCATGCCGTCGTCGGATCGAGCCAAAGCTGCTCGTGGGCGTCAAGCAGCCGCGGATCGAGAATGACGCGGCAGTCGAGCAATCCCGAGAGCTCGTCGGGCCAGGTGCCAGTCGTATCGCCGCCCGCAGGCGTCACCACGACTTTGAGGCTGATATTCGCACCGGCAAGCTCAGGGGCGAGGCTTGCGAGCGCGCGGATCACGGGGCTTTCGTTGGAGCGGACGACGAGCAGGAACACGCGAGCGCAGGCGTTCTCGCCTGCCGCTTCGAGCTGTGCCGCAACCTGGTCGCCGACAAATGCTTTGAGTTGGGTCTCCTTGTGCTCCTTCTTGATGACACGCATTGCCGGTGGAGCATCGAAGCGCATTTCCAGGTCCTTTCATGCACAGGCCCGTCTCAGAAAGTGGGAGGCCTGCAGGGCTGCTTGTCGATCTGATCTTGCGGTCGATAGGGTTAAACAAGCGTTGAGCGAGGTGTCGAAAAGAGACGATTTTCGCGGCGAGGGCGGTATTGCGTCGTGTCCCGATGCCATTCAGGTTTTATCTGTTATCGGACTGAAGCGCTTCGAGATGGCATCGATATGAATGTCGATTTCGGGCTCCGCGAACAGCGGTGCTTCGGCATAGCCAGTTCCGTCGGTGTCGTCGTCTTCTGACGTTATCTCGGGCTCCAGTTCGAACCGGGGCGATGGGGCGGTGGGTTGGGCGATCTGAGGCGGCGGCAGGGCCGCGCCCGTCGGCTCGGCTTCACGCGGGGTCGTTGCCGGCACATCAATTTCCGCGTTGTCGGAGTTGCGAGCGACATCGGCTTCAGCCCCATGCAAGAGCGTGCGAGCCTGCAGCAACGCTCCGGGCATGGCTTCGCTCGCCGGGAGCGTGAACTCGGCGGTCTCGCGGCGGAAGACGACACCGATGCGCGAGCCTGCGGACTCGCCGGCGTGATGAGGGTAGGTCTCCGTCATGCGCGGAAGCTCCGGCGGCAGCTGGGCAGAAGGGGCTGAGCCAGCCCGGGCGCTCGGCGGGACGTCCGGCCTTGCGACGGTCTCGGCGCTGAATGCGTTGCGCGAAACGTCATAGCCGCCGGGGTCGCTGACCGGCGAAGGGGCAGCCGCTGCCTCTCGTGGCGTTCCGACCACCGGATCGTGCTCTTTGCGCGCGGCATCGGCACCATCACTGCCGGGAATTGCAAACAGCACGACCTCTCCGGCCGGCTTCACCGCTGACACGTCGTCCGACGTTTCGTCACGACGGGCGCGGTTGCGGCGCCGGGGCCGGTCGAGAATGTCATCCGCTCCGCGCAACGTCGGCAGCGTCGCACGATAGCGTTCCTCCGCAATCTCCTGCATGCGGCCGGCCTTGTAGGGACCGTATCCGGCGGCGACTTCGGGATCGACGGCCGCGTCGGTCGCGGCGGGATGGGCAGCCGTCGCGACGTGGCCGACACCCGCCATCGGCGCGGCCGCGCGCGACAGATCGCGTGTCACCCGGTCGGCGAAGAAGCCGCGCGATCCACTACCGCCGGCTGCGGCCTGCTGGTGGCGCGCGCCCGCGACGAGACCGTCGGCTTCGACGGTCGCGGCATCGACCTGAGCCGGCTGCGTATGGTCGTTCGCGGCATTGAGCGTCGGTTCGCTTGAGGCAAAAATCTGGTCCTCGAGACGGCGCTTGCGTTTCTCGGCCTCGACGCGACGCGCGGCGCCCATGACTGCACCGAGGATGATCTCCGACCAGGCCCCGTCGCGAAAGCGATAGACGCGGAACGCATCGGCGTGCGCGAACTTGCTGCCTTGGCGCAGCAACTTGCGCTTCACGGCGCGTGTCGTCAGCAGGGGAGAATAGACCCGCGAGAAGATGCGCTCCTGCTCGAAGCTGGTGAACAGGTTCGCGAGCAGATGAGCCTCGAGCTGCAGATCCTCGATATCCTCGGTCGAGTAGCCCTTCACGTACTGGCCGCTCGGCTTGTAGGGCGCATCGAGCGGCACCGCGACGTAATAGGCGCCGTGGAAGTCGAAGACGACGTGACGGAATACCTCGAAGTTCTGGCGGATCTCGTCATCGCGGTGGATTTCGTTGAAGCGCGACAAAATCTGGATGACCGGCCCGCGCTCGGCAGCCCGCATCTTCGGTACGAGCCCGCCGAGACGGTTCATTGGACGGCTCATCGACACGAGCAGCAGGCAGAGATCGACGAACAACGCGATCGACAGCGGAACGTAGTCGCGTTTGGAAAGTCCCGCGACCGGCTCTCCGGCCAGCGCCTTTTGCACGGCGGGTGATGCCTCGACGGATTGCACGGCCTTCTTCTGCAGTTCGCGCAACTCGTCCGCGGAGGGCGGCATCTTGAACGAGGCGAGACCGTAGAGCGTCGCGGCCAGACGTCGAAACGCCTCGATGGTCGCTTCCGATCCTTCGACGGCGGCGATCTTCGGCTTTTCGAGATCGGGCAACTGGTCGATGGCGCGCACGACGCCCTTGAGCGCCTGCTGAAGCTGCGGATCGGGGCACGTGAACGTCTGCCCTCGGCTATCGGGAAAGATCGTCTTGTCGGCGCGCTCGGCCAGATCCTGGCGGACCTGCTTCAGCTGCGGGTCCGTGCGGAAAGCGTTGAAGCCGGTTACCGTCAAGTCGAGTTTGCGACCGAGCGCACGCATGAATTCGTTGCGGGTTCCCGTCTTCTCGTCGACGATGCCGGCGTCGTCGCTGGTGATCTTCGCGAGGTCACCGTCGAGTGCCGTCAGGTCGGCGTTGACGGACGCAACGCGGCTTCCGACGAATTGCGCGGCGAAACCGAAGCGCTGGGCATCGTCGTCGCGCAGTTTGCGGCGCGGTCCGTCGCCCGGGCGGCTGTTGGGGCACGAGGTGCCTTTGGTGCGCTCGAGTTCGGCCTTTTCGATCGACATCTGGTTGAGCTGTTCCAGCGTCTTCGAAAGCTGGGACATGCGTGTCGAAGCCGCGTGCAGCGAGGACTGCACCTGGCCGATGGCGGATTCGGCCGAGCGGGCGGATTCCGAGCGGCTCTCCAAAACCTTCCAATAGAAGCCGAAGCCGAACCCGACGGAAATGAGCGTGAGGAATACGTAGCCGGCGACGTAGGTGAGTTTGGTCATCAAGGGAATCGGCGCGAACATCTGGTCGAGCAACCAGACGATCATGGTCATCAGCATCGCGACCGAGAAGCCGATCACCGCCTTGTGCATGAGCGGGAGGTCGCCCATGTTGGCCTGGATCAGCTCGAGCATGCCGATGTAGGTCGCGACCCAGGACAACAGACCGAGGCCGACGACGAGCGCGAACTTCTTCCAGTCGCGTTGCGGCTGCTCATCCTCGAGCCAATCACCGTCACTCATGGACACGTCGCGCTGCCCGCCGGTCTGCATTGCGGCGCGCGAACTCCTGGTTCCGCCACGCACAGTCTCACCACGAAACGCCATCGACTTACCTGTCTCTCGCTGTCGCACATCGCCTTGCGGTGCAGTGCGCACCCACGCCATTGGCAGGCGCGAGCAAAATCGAGAACGCTGTCGATAAACAAACCTCTACCCGACACTCGGCCTCGCACCACCCTCATGCTGGGTTAGAGGTTTTTCGTGTCGTGAGTGGGGCGCCGATGTGGCTCCACGACGGCTCTCCATCATCACCCGCCTGAGCCTGCCGGCTCATTTACTTTGCGCCATCCGACTCCCCTTACGGGGAGCCGGCCGGATGGGCACTTCTTCTTGCGCCATCCGACTCCCCTTACGGGGAGCCGGCCGGATGGCGCCGGTCATGCAGCTGTCGTTGGCGTTTCTTGCGCTCCACCTCCGCAAACGCCGCCAGCGACGATCCGCACTCC
>JAGRKS010000123.1 GCA_020442185.1 Hyphomicrobiaceae bacterium | reverse complement strand
AGCCCGACGCTGGGCGCCTGGGGTCTCGGCTGGGAGGTGTGGTGCAATGGCATGGAGGTGACGCAGTTCACCTATTTCCAGCAGGTCGGCGGCTACGATTGCGCCCCCGTCGCCGGCGAGATCACCTATGGCCTCGAGCGCCTCGCCATGTACGTGCAGGGGGTCGACCGCGTCTTCGACTTGAACTTCAACGGCCGCACCGACGAACGAAAGTTGACCTACGGCGACGTCTTCCTGCAGGCCGAACAGGAGTATTCCCGCTACAACTTCGAGCACGCCGACACCGACATGTTGCTCGCCCACTTCCGCGATGCCGAGAAGGAGTGCAAGGCGCTGCTCGATGCGGGGTCGAAAGGCGAGGGCGCCAAGGGTGAAGGCGACCGCCATCTGCTCGCATTGCCCGCCTACGATCAGGCGATCAAGGCGTCGCACATCTTCAACCTGCTGGACGCACGCGGCGTCATCTCGGTCACCGAGCGTCAGAGCTACATCCTGCGCGTGCGCGACCTCTCGAAAGCGTGCTGCGGCGCATGGCTCGCGACGGACGGAGGGCGCGCCGCGGCGTGAAGCCGATGGTCGAGCATCGAGAACGATCGGCGTGGGACAGCCCGTCGCCGAAGGCGCCATATAGTCAGGAGCTACGGCATGTCGCGTATCATCAAGGCATCGAGCTTGCCGGTTGGAGTGTCGTTGGCGTTGCTGGTGTCGGCGGCGTTCGCCGGAAGCGCGTCCGCAGGCCAGCAGGAGGATTGTCTCGCGACTTGCGAGGCGAACTATATCGAGTGCCGACGGCCGGCGCGCGACATCCTGGAGACCGAGCAGGGTCGCGATATCCTGTTCGATTGCATCGCAACTCGCAAAACATGCGATACGGCGTGCACGTCGCCGGCACCGACGGCAGATGAGCCGAAGAGCCGGTAAAGTTCCGACCTCATGACACACGACGGCGGTTCTGGACAATGCTCCGGAATTTTCGCCGCGGTCAGCGGTGGTCCGATATGGCGTCGGGCGGCGTCGGGCGGCGTCGAGGCGTGCCGTCAATGCCGAGCCGCGGCCCTTAGTCCACCCATCGGCATCCGATCATTGTCGCGTCGGCATTTCCAACCCCTGGAGCCGCTCATGGCCTTTGCAACGTCGTGGCCCACCCTCGCGTCCACCCTTGCGCCGATCCTGCTTTTGTTTGCCTCGAACGTCTTCATGACATTCGCCTGGTACGGGCACCTGAAATTCCCCGACAAGGCGTTGTGGCTCGTCGTGGTGGCAAGCTGGGGCATCGCCTTTTTCGAGTACTGCCTCGCCGTCCCAGCCAACCGCATCGGTCATGCAGTGTGGAGCGCGGCCGAGCTCAAAACCATGCAGGAGATCATCACGCTCATCGTCTTCGCGGCGTTTTCCGTCACCTATCTCGGGGAGGCGCTGACACTCAATCACGTGGTCGGCTTCGCGCTGGTCGCGGCCGGCGCTTTCTTCATTTTCATGGGTCCGCTCGGATGACCGTTCGAGCGGCTGTGAGCAGGGGAGGAGGGCTCGACCTGTTGCTTGACGCGGCGTCGCCGTCATGTTCAAAGCGGCCGGGATCGGGGCGTGGGGCACCGATTGGCTCACGTGATCGGCCCGAGCGATGCAGATGCTTTCCCTCGCCGTTGTCCTCGATGCCGGGTTCTGGTCGGTGTTGACCGATTCCCGTCAGCTCGGTCTCGCGACCTTGATCGCCGCCGGCGCCATACTGTTCGGCTTCCTCGTTCGCCGCGTCTGGCCGAGATCCATGAACCCGCTGCTCTTCGGCTGGCTCTCGGCAACGGCGCTGGTCGCCCTGCTCGCCTACCTCGGCGTCGCGACTGCCGGCTTCGTTCTGGCGCTGTTCATCGCGGCAGCAATCCTGATCGCCATCCTCGCGCTGGTCTTCAACTGACCGCCGATCTGCCGATGGAGTTGCGTTCGAGGCATGTCAGGCCAACGCGTCTCGGTCACCGCGCGCGCTACCACCGGCTGATTGCAATGAAATCGTGACGCGGTTCGCAATAGTGCGCTAGAATCTCGCTTCCACGGCCGCGTCAGCCAGCGGCCTTCGTCCTGCTTGGAGTTGCTGTGAAATGACGCCGAAGATTCTGGGTATCGTCATCCTCGGTCTGCCATTGCTGCTCGTCGCATGGGCGGCGTTGTGGCGCCGCCATCGTCCGGTGTTCTACTTCGCACTCGCGCTCATCGTCGTGGCGCTCGGCTATCTCGCGGCAACGGGCGCAACCGATGACATCGCGCAAGCGGTTCTCGGCGCCACGTCCAATTCCGTCTCAGCTCCCCAACCTCAGAATTGATTTCGACATGTCCGAACTTCTGCTCGAGCTTTTCTCCGAAGAGATCCCGGCCCGCATGCAGGCGCGCGCCGCCGATGACCTCAAGCGCCTGGTCGTCGAGGGATTGAAGGCGCGCGGGCTCGATGTCGGAGATGCGCTGAGCTTTGCGACCCCGCGCCGGCTGACGCTGGCGATCCAGAAGGTGCCGGCGAAGTCGCCCGCCATCTCGGAGGAGCGCAAGGGGCCGCGCGTCGGTGCACCGGAAAAGGCGCTCGACGGTTTCCTGAAGTCGGCGGGGCTCGCGTCGATCGACGAGGCGGAGATCGTCAAGGACGACAAGAAGGGTGATTACTACGTCGTGCGGATCGACAAGCCGGGGCGCGCGGCCGCCGACATCATCGCCGAGACGATCCCGGACGTGATGGCCAAGTTCCCTTGGCCGAAATCGATGCGCTGGGGGAGCGCGCCATTCCAGTGGGTCAGGCCGCTGCACTCCATTCTGTGCATCCTCGGCGGCAAGGTCGTTCCGTTCGAGGTCGCGGGCCTCGCGAGCGGCGACGCGACGGTCGGCCATCGCTTCCACGGACGCGACACGATCAAGGCGCGCAGCTTCGAGGACTATGGCACCAAACTGATGAGCGCGAAGGTGCTGCTGCCGGCGTCCGAGCGGGCGGCGGCCATCGCCGAACAGGCGGCCGAGATCGCCGCAAAGGCCAAACTCGCGTGGATCGCGGACGATGGTCTCGTCGCCGAGAACGCCGGCCTGACCGAGTGGCCGACGGTCTACATGGGTACCTTCGACGAGGCGTTCCTCGACGTTCCGGCGGAGTGCCTGACGACATCGATGAAGCAGCACCAGAAGTGCTTCTCGCTGCGCGATCCGAAGACAGGCCGTCTCGCCAACAAGTTTCTGCTGGTATCGAACCTGATCGCGACGGATGGCGGCAAGGAGATCGTCGCGGGCAACGAGAAGGTGATCGCGGCGCGGCTCTCCGATGCCAAGTTCTTCTGGGACCAGGATTTGAAACGGCCGCTCGACGAGATGGCGGCGGCGCTCGACGGCATCACGTTCCACGAGAAGCTCGGCACGCAGAAGGAGCGCGTCGAGCGCATCGCGGAACTTGCGCACCAGATTGCCGGCGCCGTCGATGCCGATCCGGATGCGGCGCGTCGCGCGGCGCAGCTTTGCAAAGCGGATCTCGTCTCGGGCATGGTCGGAGAATTTCCCGAGCTGCAAGGATTGATGGGCCGCTATTATGCCGAGAAGGCCGGCGCGAGGCCCGAGATCGCGCGCGCCATCGAGCTGCATTACAAGCCGAAGGGGCCGACCGATACGGTGCCGAAGGAGGAGGACGGCGACAGCGTTGCGATCGCGGTCGCACTCGCCGACAAGCTCGACACACTCGTCGGCTTCTGGGCCATCGGCGAGAAGCCGACCGGTTCGGGAGATCCCTATCAGCTGCGGCGTGCGGCGCTCGGCGTCATCCGAATCTGCATCGAGAACGATCTCAGGATTTCGCTGCTCAAGAAGATCGGCATCGGTGAGAGGCTGCTTCCAAATGGCCTCGGAACGAACACGTCCGTTTCCACGGATCTCCTCGCCTTCTTCGCCGACCGGCTCAAGGTCTACCTGCGCGACCAGGGCAAGCGCCACGACCTGATCGACGCCGTGTTCGCGCTGCCGGGCCAGGACGACCTCGCGCTCATCGTCAAGCGTGTCGAAGCACTCACGGCCTTCCTCGGTTCGGACGACGGCGTCAATCTGCTGGCCGGCGTCAAGCGCGCGGCGAACATTCTCGCCATCGAGGAGAAGAAGGATAAGAAGCGCTATGATGGCGATGTGTCGGGGCCGCTGCTCGTCGAGCCCGCCGAGCGCGATCTCGCCGCCGCCATCGCCAAGGTGAAATTCGACACGCAGGCGGCCATCAACGTCGAGAACTTCGAGGGCGCGATGCGTGCGCTCGCGGAGTTGCGCGATAGTGTCGACGACTTCTTCGACGTCGTGATCGTCAATGCGGACAAGCCCGAGTTGCGCGAGAACCGCTTGAAGCTGTTGAACGAGATCCGCGCGACGACGCTCGCCGTCGCCGATTTCTCGAAGATCGCCGGTTAGCCGCGGCACCCGGCGGGACGCGGGCGCGCGCCGCCGTTTGAGGCAGATCAATCGGTCTGCGGCGAACGGCGCAGACTGCGACTTCTATCGTTGGCCGAAAGTCTCCCCACATCGATAGCAAGGGCGTCTCTCCCGAGAGACGCAGTGCTATTCGATGAGGTCATTTCATGCTGCATATTGTTGTTGACTTCGCCAAGGCCCGGCTGGTGGTTGTTCGCCGCATCGGCGCCTATGTCGCCGCTATGCTCGCCATCCTGGTAGTCCCCGCCGACGTCCGCGCGCAAACCGATGCCATCGGCCAGCGCGAAGTGCAGATCCAGCAGAACAACTTCGAAATCGAGCGCAATACGCTGACGATCCAGGAGATCGAAAGCTACATGCGCGAGGTCGTGATCCCGTGGCGCAATCGCATCGCCGACATCGACCGCCAGATTGCTCCGGTCCAGGCACAGGTCGACCGCATGGGTCATCCTTGGAACCCGACGGCACACAGGAACCCTTACATCGAGAAGCAGCTGGCGGATCTCAAGCAGGAGCGCGAACGCATCCTCAACGATCCGACGCGGGTCGAGGTCGCGCCGTCGGGCGTCGCGATCCGCAATTTCACGGAACTCGAGGCCGATCTCGTCAACGAAGCCCGCGTACTGACCGAACTCAAGTTCAAGAACAAGACCATCGCCGAGAGCAACCGCCGACTGATGGCCGAGATTCAGCAGCTGAGATCCCAGGTTGCCGGCGCCAGTTGCGGCGCTCCGCTCAGCGAGGCGCAGAAGGCCGTGTTTCGCCAGCGTGTCGGCGAACTCGCCAAGGTATGGAGCAAATACCAGTGCGAAGGCCAGGGCAGTGCTTGCGGAATAGCCGCCAACGAGACCCGCAAGTGGTTGATCTCGTTTCTGACGAGCCCCAACTCGGGACGCTGGCAATACGCAGCCAACCTCGGCAAGATGGAGGAACTGATCCAGTGTAAGCACCGGGCGCTGATGACGTGGCGCGGAAACGACTGGAAGTCGCGCGATCGGGAACTGAGCCGTTGCGACACCGCGATCCAGGCGTCCTGGTGCGACGGCTGGAAGCGGCGGTAGCCTCGACAATTCCTGTGAGTTCAGGCCCGCATTCGCTACGCCCGGGCGGGCCTGTCGGTAGATTGCCGTTGGCCCTCACGCGCTCGTTGCTTGAACGGGCTTGCGGTTGCAGGCAACGTGGCGGTCGCGATCGGAAGGCGAAGGACAGCGACACGATGAACGAGCATGCCAAGACGAAAAGCCTCGTCCGCGAATACTACGGCAAGGTTCTCGCAACGAGCGACGACTTGAAGACCAGCGCCTGCTGCACGCCGGGCGCACTTCCGCCTGGGCTGAGCGATGCGCTTTCCAATGTTCACGACGAGGTGCGGGCCAAATACTACGGCTGCGGGTTCGTGGCGCCCGAGCACCTCGAAGGCGCACGTGTGCTCGATCTCGGCTGCGGGGCCGGCCAGGACGTCTATGTGCTGGCTCAGATGGTCGGCGCCAAGGGGCGGGTCGTCGGTGTCGACATGACGGCTGAACAGCTCGATGTCGCGCGCGCGCACGTCGATTGGCACAAGAACAAGTTCGGCTACTGCTGTTCGAACGTGCAGTTCCTGGAGGGCTATATCGAGGAACTCGACAAGCTCGGCCTCGAGCCGGCATCGTTCGACGTGATCGTTTCCAATTGCGTCATCAACCTGTCGCCCGACAAGGCGGCCGTGCTCGCTGGCGCCCGTTCGTTGCTGAAGCCGGGTGGCGAAATTTATTTCTCCGATGTCTATGCCGACCGGCGCCTGCCGGACAGCGTCAAGCAGGACCCGGTGCTGCTCGGTGAATGTCTCGGAGGCGCGCTCTACTGGGGCGACTTCCTGGAGGTTTCGCGTGCTGCTGGGTTTGGCGACGCGCGCCTCGTCACTGCTCGGCCGCTGACGGTCGACGATCCCGTTCTCGCCGCCAAGTGCGGCGCGGCGCGGTTCTATTCCGCGACTTACCGGCTGTTCAACATCGAGGCTTTGGAGCCCCGCTGCGAGGACTACGGCCAGGCCGTAATCTACAAGGGCGGCATCCCGGGCCATGAAGACGTGTTCGTACTGGACACGCACCATCGCATCGAGAAGGGCAAGGTCTTTCCGGTATGCGGCAACACCTACCGGATGCTGATGGAAAGCCGCTTCGCCGCGTTCTTCGATGGGATTGGCGATTTCTCGACCCACTACGGCATTTTTCCGGGTTGCGGCACGCAGATGCCGCTCGAAGTGCCCGGCGCGCGCGTCGAGAAGGTGGCGGTGGTGAGCCAACCCGGCGATGGCGGTAAATGCTGCTGAAATCGCTACTCTGAACCGCTTGGTCTGTGGGTCGTCCCAGTGACGGCAACGCGCCAAAATCGGCTTGTCGCGTAGATGCGGCCGCGCTCTTCGCAGTGGCTCGCTCTGGCGTGCCAGATCAGGCTGAGCGATGGGGGGAAGTCGAATGAAGGAGATGGAGAGGGGTCGGCCGGACCCCCTGAGCAACTTCGGGGGGAAAGTTGCGAGATCCGGCCGCTTCGAGGTGCACGCCTTGGGGCACGGGGGGGTGCGGCGTGCACCGGGGGTTTAATCTGCATTCCTCGAACGACAACTCGCGCTCGGTCGGGTTGGTTCCACTCAGTTCGTAGAAATTTTGGGCCAGTTGCGGTCGGCTTTGCCGATGTTGCCGGGAATATCTGCCTCCCACGTCCGCTGAACCTTCTGATCGTAGTTCAGATACAACTTGCCATCGACGATGCGCCACGCTTTCGGATCGCCCTTGGCGGTGTAGCCCTGGCCGACGGCCCAGGCGCAATGCCCGCCGTATTGCGGGGCAAATTTGTCAGGGCTCGCCGCGAATGAATCGCGGTTCGCGGCGCTTGCGAACCGCCAAGTGGCGCCCGCGTGGTGCAGCGTGAAGTCCGGACTGCCAGCAACTGGCTTGCCTTCGGAGAAATATGCGACGGCGTCATATCCCGCGAGCGCGGTACCTTCGACGATACCGGTGAACACAGTCGCCGTCCGCTTCTCGGCCCGCGCGTCCGGCAATGTCATCGCCAACGCGGCTGTGATGACCAGCGCCGATATGACGGCGGCTGTCTGAATGAAGCGGTTGCTGGTGTTCGACATCGGATGCTCCTCGACGGCTTCATTGCGGTCTGGCTGAACCAGCTGCGCCCGTCCTCAAAGCCAACATGGCCCAGAACGGGCTTCACACGCGATCCAAAGCTCGGTGATCGTGTCGTGAAGACGCTGTGAGCAATCGAATTCCGACAACGAGGCGGATCAACTTCGCCGCAGCGGCAACATGACGATCCAGGCGAGTGCGGTGCCGACGACCAGAAGCACGAGACGTCCGCCAACGCCCTTTTCGAGAATGCCAGCCTGGATGAGCATGCGGCCACCGATCATGGCGATGGCAATGCCGGCGCCGACCGCGAACAGAATATGGATCAGGTCTCCCAATATGCTGCGCCGATTGCCGGGGCGTGCGTCCCGCGCCACCTCCTGCGATTGGCCGCCCCTGCCGCCCCCCGCCATCATGGACAGCAACAGCGCGGTCGCAACGCCACCGACGATGGACACGATAAGTTCGTTCACGATAGACATGGCTGCTCCCCGCATATCCTGACTGCAGAGATCTACACGACATCATGGCAAAGACGCGATTGTTGTTTGTCTACGGAACGCTTCTCGCGGAGGCAAAGGACGCGTTGGGCCGCCATGAACGGGCGCGCCTTGCGAGGGAATCGCGCCGCATCGGTGCCGCGACGACTAAGGGGCGCCTCTACGACCTCGGGGGCTATCCGGGGCTCGTACCGTCGACGCCGGGCTCGCCGGTGACATCGGTTCAAGATCGCGTTTCCGGCGAGGTGGTCGAGCTTCTAGCGCCGCACCAGACGTTCGCGTGGCTGGATGCCTACGAGGGGGTGACGCGGGTCCACGACGGCTGCGGAGCCGCTATGCATGCCGCTGGCGATGCCGGACCGGATTTAGAAGGGGGCCACGGCGACGAGTACCGGCGGGCCGTGATCCCGGTCGCGATCGGGCACGATAGCGACGCTCAAGGCGAGGCACGCGAGGCGTGGGCCTACCTTTATATCGGTCCACTCGACCGGCTGCGCCGCATCGACGGCGGACACTGGACGATGCGCGGCGCCTGATTGCAGTGCTCCGGGATGGGACAAGCGGTTCATCGGCAATTTACCTCGTCGCGGGATACTCTCGCCTCTGCGCCATGACGGCGCACGATGCCGGCTGCCCCGTCGAGAGACGCTGAGCGGCGCGCTGGCGCGGCTTCGGCCATCGAGGTGGGATCATGATCGATCAACGGCGCGTGCGCTTTGCTTCTCTCGGCCCGTTCGTGCGCGAGGACCTGCCGCTCGTGGCGGAGGTGTGGCGCGACGACATTGTCCATGCGCCATGGGCGTCTCGCGAAACGATGAAGCTCGGCGCCGTGCTCGCCGCCTACATCATCAACCGCGAACCGCATACCGTTGGCATCCGCGCGCTGGAAAACAACCACAACCTTCTGCGCGAGGAAGTTCGTCGCAGCTTGGCCATGATGACGATCTTCGGGTTCGTCGAGGGTTTCAACGTCGAAGGCGACGACGTTCGGGTCGCACTTCGGTTGACCGCGATGCAGACGGTTCGCATCCTCGACATGAAGCAGAAGTTGGCATCGGCGATGCCGGCTATCGGCGAACAACGCGATCTGCAGGGCGAGGCAGCGCGCGGCGGCTCGCCCGCTTGTGACGGAACGGGTGGCGGAGCCGGCCGAACGCAAAGCGCCGGCCGTGCCGGCGGCTCCGAGCCGGTGTGGTTGCCGCCGGCGGCCGAGGTGCCTGTGACCGCAGAGGTGGCTGATCCGCCCGTCGTAGTTCGGGCAGGACACGTTTCCGAGGTGTTGTTCTCCGATGTCTGGATGCTGCAGCGGATGGCGGACGCACTGCGCGCCGAACGCAGCGATCGGGCGCACGGCCGAGGTTCTTCCGGCTCAGCGCGGTGAGATGACGGCTTAGATGGTGTCCCGATTTCCGGCTTCCCGTAGTGCAGCTTCGCGAAGTTTGGGCCCCCGTTCAGGCTGGCGGCGTGGTTTCAGCGTATGAGGGAACTTCATTGCCGAAGTGGTCGAGCCAGTTGGTCAGGCGCGGCCTATCCTTGCGCCAGCGCCCGCCATGTCGCAGGTCGAGATGGCCGAGTGCCGCGGCGAGCGCGATGTGCCCGTAATCGGGATGCGTTTTCCATGCCGGCGGGTCGGCGTCGAGAAAATCGAGCGCGGAATCGATCCGGGTCTGCTGTCGCGCCAGCCAGCCGCCATTGTGCTGTTCCACGGGCCGGAAGCGGCTTTCATAGAAGATGAGAATGCCGGCTTCGGCGATGCCATCGGCAAGGGCGCCGAGCGTCAGAACCGCCATGCGTTCGGGCCAGGGCTCGGGAAACATCCGCGGAGCGCCAGGGCCACCGAGCGTGTCGAGGTGTTCGCAGATGACACGGCTGTCGAACACTCTTGTTCCGTCGTCGAGAACGAGAACCGGGATTTTTCCGAGCGGATTGTGCTTCATGAGTTCGGCATTACCCGGCGGGTTCGTGTCGGCTTCCAGAAAGGCGATGTCGCGGTCCACGCCCTTGATCGTCGCGACGATCCGGACTTTGCGGCCGTATGGGGTGGTCGGCGATGTGAAGAGCTTCATTTGGAGGCTTCCCTGGTCTCGTCTGGTACGCTCGAGGCGTTCGGTCGAGACAGTGCCAAGGCACCGCACGAACGGCAACCGACAAAAACCGCGGCGGCTCGAATTTGCGATAATGTGGAGGTCGCATGCCGCGCGTGAAGCGTTTGGATATGCTGCGAAAAACAAGAAGCTCCGGACGATGCCGGAGCTTCTTGCAACATATGGGACCGCGAACGTCCAAGTGCGCGATCGAATGAGTCCGGAAGGAGCAGGTGAACCCGAGCAACATGCCCTCTACATGTCGACGGTGCCCGCTGCACCGTGGCCACCTCCCCTTCCGGGACGTCATTTAACAGCGGGACACGACGCAGACTTCCTGGCGTTGCAGCAAAAGTGTTTTACGGTCACGCCGCTGCAGTGATCGATGTAGCGCGACCTCGTGTCCAAGTGGCATCACGCCGTCGAGTCGACGGCGGCGGTCGCGTTTTCATAGGCTTCGACGGCGGCGAGCCATTCATCCTCCGCGGCAGCGAGACGCTTGGCCAAAACGCCGCGCTCCATGGCGGCGCGTTGTGCCCGCTCCGGCTCATCGATGTAGATCGCGGTATCGGCCAAAAGGGCATCGAGCTTGGCGATGTCCGAGGCGATTGCATGGGCGCGCTTTTCAGCTGCATCCATCGCTTTCTTCAGCGGGGCGAGTTCTGCACGCCGTTCGGCGGACGCGCGGCGCTGTTCGGATCGCGATGTCGTGCTGGTCGAACCGGCTTCTCCGCGCCTGTCTTCGCTTCGGTTGCGCTGCACCCGGTCAGCGATGAGTTCCGCCCGATAGCTTTCGATGTCGCCGTCGTAGGACTTGACGGTTCCGTCCTTGACCAGCCACAGCCGGTCCGCCGTCGCCTCGACCAGATGGCGATCGTGCGAGATCAGAATGACTGCCCCTTCGTACTCGTTCAGTGCGTGGATCAGCGCCTCGCGGCTGTCGATGTCGAGGTGGTTCGTCGGTTCGTCGAGGATCAGGAGATGTGGTGCGTTGAACGCGGTAACGGCCAGGAGCAGCCGCGCCTTCTCGCCGCCTGAGAGGTTCTCGCATTTTGTGTCGGCCTTGTCCGCCGAGAAGCCGAACGAACCGAGACGCGTTCGGCGCTGGGCTTCAGTTGCCTCGGGCATCAGTCGCGTGATGTAGTCGAACGGGGTCTGACTCGGCTCGAGATCGTCGAGCTGATGCTGAGCGAAATAGCCAACGCTGACCTTCTGCGCGCCATGGACTTTGCCGGTCATGGCCTCGAGCCGTCCCGCCAGAAGTTTGGCGAAGGTCGATTTGCCGTTGCCGTTCTGGCCGAGTAGCGCGATCCGGTCGTCCTGGTCGATCCTGAGGCTGAGGTTTCGCAGGATCGGCGGGTCCGGCGCATAGCCCGCCGCAGCGCTTTCGAGCCTCAGGATCGGGCTCGCAATCAACTTCTCGGGACTGGGCATCAGGAAGGGCGCCACCCGATCGTCCATCTGTGCCGCGATCGGCTGCATCTTGGCGAGCGCCTTCACCCGGCTTTGTGCCTGCCGCGCCTTGGTTGCCTTCGCCTTGAAGCGGTCGATGAATGCCTGGATGCGGCGGCGTTCGTCATCCTGCTTCTTCTTGAGTTTGAGTTCGAGCCGCTGACGCTCGCGGCGGGCTTCCTCGAAGGCGTCATAGCCGCCGGTGTAGAGCGTCAGGCGCCCTCGATCGAGATGCATGATCTGCGTCACGACGGTATTGAGCAGGTCGCGATCATGGCTGACGATCAGCACGGTATGCGGATAGGTCTTGAGGTACGTCTCGAGCCACATCGTGCCTTCGAGATCGAGATAGTTGGTGGGCTCGTCGAGCAGGAGGATTTCCGGCTCCAGGAAGAGCACCGCCGCTAACGCCACGCGCATGCGCCAGCCACCGGAATAGGCGCGGCAGGGGCGGGCCTGGGCTTGCTCGTCGAAGCCGAGACCGGCGAGGATCTGTGCAGCCCGCGCCGGAGCCGCGTGGGCGCGCATATCCTGCAGGCGGATTTGGATTTCGGCGATGCGCCCCGGATCGGTTGCGGTTTCCGCTTCATCGAGCAAGCCGGCGCGCTCAGTGTCGGCCGCAAGAACCCAGTCGATAAGGCTGAGGTCGCCGCCCGGCGCCTCCTGCGCAACGTAGCCGAGCGAGGCGAGGCGCGGCATGCCGATGGAGCCGCTGTCGGGTGCGATCTCTCCGGTCAGCAGTCGCAGCAGCGTCGTCTTGCCGGCACCATTGCGACCGACCAGACCGACCTTGTGACCCGCCGGTATGGCGACCGTGGCGCCGTCGAGGATCGGCTTTCCTTCGATGCGGTAGACGAGGTCGTTGATGTGCAGCATGGGTGGATTTTATCGATTGATGAGCCAGGCGGGCCGCGGAGCCGGCGCGGGTTGCGGTCGCGACCATCCCCATACATGACAGCGGCGCCTGCGTCTCTAGCCGGCAGCTTGCGACGCGCACCTCGCTCACGTCGATATGCCGAAGTATCCGAGCACACGCAGCATGATGAAATAGGCCAAAACCGTCAGTGCGCTGGCCAACGCCAGGCTCGGCCAGAACTGCCAGCCGGACCGGAGCAGCACGGGCAGCGCGATGAACAGGACCAGCGACGGTAGAACCAGCCAGAAAACGCCGGTCGCGAAACCGGCGATCCGCTCGCTGTCATGGGTATCGAGCCACAGCCAGATCATCGCCAGTACGGATGTGAGAGGTATCGACGCGATGAGCGCGGCGAAGACCGAGCTGCGTTTCGCCGTCTCCGCGATGGCGACCACCAGCACGCTTGTCACGAGGACCTTGATCGCCGCGGCCAGCATCGCTGTCGATATCAACCGGCGACGACGGGTCTGAGCGTTTCGAACAGCAGCCGCTCCTGCACCGTCTGGTCGCTGATCGTGATGTGCGCCTTGAACCAGTCTCGCACCATCTGGCAGACCTTGGCGGGTTCGGCCCGCGAAAGTGCGTTCGGGTCAGCAAACATCTGCAGGTCGGCCTGCCCCCAGCCCAGTTTGTTAAGCTGAGAAGCGAGCAGGTCGTAATCCTCTTTTTTCGGCTTGTCGTGCTGGACCGGAGACGCCTTGCCGTCCGCCATCGCTTCGAAGATTGCGATGGCCTGCTGCTCGATCGGCGCGTTGCCGGTATCGGCATGCAGAATTTCGACGATCGGCGGGCTGGCCTCCCCCTGGCTGATGAAGCTGTAGCAGGTCGTCGCGCCGCGATCGGAGAGGGATTGCAGGTTGTCGAGGAAAGCCGAGGCGATGGCGACGAGACGGGGCGCGCCAGCGCTCAAGGCCTGTTCCGCATGCTTGCGGCGCAACGCGACCAGGGATTCGACCATGTGCCGCGTGGCGTCGAGTGGCGGCTTCTTGTCGGCGATCATGCGGCCGGACTGGGCAATCGTATCGCGATACCACTCGGGGAACGTGCGCTTCATGTAGGACCAGAGCGGGCGCGACTGATAGCGCTGGTCGAGGGCGGCGGCCTCCTTGGCGCCATCGTCGGGGACGGCGATGGGCTGCACGGCGGGTTGCGTCTCGGGCTTGGCGCCGGCGCTATCGGGCTTCTCGAGCGCTGCGGTCTCGGTGGGCTTGATGCGCACCTTCGGATCGGCCCGCACCAGAGGAACGGCCCCGTCAGCCGTCTTCGATCCACCGAACATGGCGGTCAGCTGGTCCTTATGGGTCGCGGCGTACCATCCGGCAACGCCGAATGCTGCAACCACGGCACCGGCGGCGGCGATCCGCATCGGCGATTTGCGTGCCGGCGGGGTGGATCGCGCTTCTGGCGAGGTGTTGGCAGGAGCGTTAGTCGCTCGGCTTGCTGCTCTGCCGCCTGTTCCAGCGGCGTCTGCCGGCCGCGCCGTCGCATGGGATGCCGTCATGCCCGACGCCGACGGCTGGCCATGCCCGGCGTTCGCCGTCGGCCTCGAAGGTGCGACAGCGCTAGCATTTGGATCCGTGGCGGGCGCCATCGATCCAGGACGGGGCGCTCGTGCGCCCGACTGTGCCGGGTTGTTACTACCCGGCCGGCCGCCAGCGGCGGCAGGCGTCGTGCTGGCGGGCCTGTCCGCAGGCTGCGCCGATGATGGGCCTTGCGGCTGAAGACCTGCGCGCGGGGCGGTAGCGGCTGCCGCAGGGCGTGGCGGAAACACCAAAGGTGCCGGTCGCCATTCGGTGAACGCCGGTTGCCAGAGCAAGTCGGTCGCCTTCAGATGGCCGCTCTGCACAAAGAGCTTCATTTCCGCATCGGTGATCGGTCCATGCTGATGGCCGTCACGTGCGATGTACCACTGGATTTCCGTATCGTTGCCCGTCATCTAGGCTGTGTCCGTCCCGCTTGGTTCCTGGCGCGCATCCAATGATTTGCGACCTTCGCGAGCGATTGCCAAGCTCGTCGCCACGATCTTTTGGGCCGAACACCGCGGCCCGTCAATCATTTGGCATCCGCATGGTCGTCGGTCGCCTCGCACCGAATTTGATGCTGCATCGACGCGGCGCCAGCATATCCAATGTCGTGTTGACCCCAAGAACAGGGCATTTGCTTGGCGACAAGTGGGCCGAAGCTGTCGTTGGCTCTACGATTGCTTGAAGGGGTATCTGGTGGCGGGTATAAGCCGGGCTGCTCAATCGAGCGCAATCGACGCGACAACGACAGAGAGATTCCATGGCCATCGAGCGTACGTTTTCCATCATCAAGCCCGACGCGACCCGCCGCAATCTGACCGGCGCGATCAATGCCGTCATCGAGGAGGCGGGCCTCAGGATCGTCGCTCAGAAGCGGGTTCTTTGGACCAAGGCGCAGGCCGAGAAGTTCTACGAGGAACATAAGGCGCGCCCGTTCTACGGCGAACTCGTCGAATTCATGACTTCCGCGCCGATCGTGCTGCAGGTGCTCGAGGGCGAGAATGCAATTGCGAAGTACCGCGAAGTGATGGGCGCGACCGACCCCGCGGAAGCCGCGGCCGGCACGGTGCGCAAGCGGTTTGCGGTGTCGAAGGGCGAGAACTCGACGCACGGTTCCGACAGCCCGGCGTCGGCCGAACGCGAGATCGCGATGAATTTCGCGCTGAGCGAGATCGTCGGCTGAAGTTCGCGGCCAGAACCACGGACGCCGGCTTTCGCGCAACTTGGCGCGGCCGACATCGTTCGAGACGGGCCCCTTGCGGGCCCGTTTCCGCATCTTTCGCCTCTTGCAACCCTCGTTGGAACACTTCGCCACTACGTTCAGTTTCCCCGTCGACTGCGCAGTCAAGAGACGGAGATCAACCATGCAGACGACGAACACGGCATCGACACTTTGGACCGGAACAGGCAAGTCGGGCGAGGGCCGGTTCAAGACCAAGAGCGGCATTCTCGATGGAGCGGTGATTTCGTTCCGCAAGCGGTTCGAGGGCGAGACAGGCACCAACCCCGAAGAGATCATCGCAGCGGCACATGCCGGATGCTTCTCGATGGCGCTGGCGGTCGAATTGGAAAAGGCCGGGTTCGAGCCGAAAAGCCTCGAGACCAAGGCGACCGTGACGCTCGCGCAGCAGGGCGACGGCTTTGCAATCACGCGATCCGACCTGAAACTCGACGCAAAGGTGCCCGGTATCGATCGTGAGAGGTTCGCGGCAATCGCCGAAGCCGCCAAAACGGGCTGTCCGGTGTCCAAACTGTTGAACGCCGAAATAACGCTCGACTGGAAACTGACTTGATGGGGAGCAACGGTGCCCAGTGCCGACAGCCGTCTGCACCTCCGAGGCGGCGAATTCCGCCGAGTTACTTCCAACGCTCCACGGAAGATGGTTCAGGTCGGCGTGATGTCGGCCGGCGATACGCCCACCCGATCAATCGGCTCCGAATGAGGGGCTGCGAGATATGGAGATTGGCGCGCAGATTGCGGTCCCGCGGCGCTGATCCAAGTCTGTGGCGCACCGTAAAGAGCGGCATCGGGTGGTTGGTGCCACGCTGCCACCCGGTCAAACTGGACGGGTAGCGTCTCGCGGGGCGCTGCCCGTTTTTCGTCCGTGGCCGCCGTCGATGCCAAGCCACCAGAAGGCGACGGCGGCGGCGGCGGCAGGTTTCGCTACCGGCGATACCCCGGGGTGAGGGCCGCGCCGGCGCTGGTTGTGGGTTCGACCTCAGTCGAGCTGCTTGATCCGGAAATGCAGGCCACCCTTCGGCGTCAGCGTCACGGTGGCATTGATCGGGGCCGGAACGGCTCCAACGTATTCCGGACGGAAGCGGCGAAGCAGCATGGCGAGCGCGAGTGTGTTCTCGACCTGGCTCATCGCGCCGCCGATGCACGAGCGCTTGCCCGCGCCGAAGGGGATGTAGGAGTACTTGACCTGACGCTTGGCGGACTTGTCCATCCAGCGCTCCGGGCGGAATGCCTCGGGCTCGTCCCAGAACCGCGCATTGTGATGGGCGCTGTAGCCGAAGATGACGATCCGGTCGCCGGCGCGGATGTCCTTGCCGCCAATGACGTCGTCCTTGGCGGCGACGCGGATCAGGCCCCAGACCGGCGGATAGAGTCGCATCGTCTCCTGGATCACCGATCGCGTATAGGCGAGCGCCGTATAGTCAGCGGCCGTCGGCTCACGGTCGCCCAGGATGGCTTCGCTCTCCGCGATCACGCGCTCGGAAGCCTCGGGATGCAGCGACAGCAGGTGGAGCGCCCAGGCAAGCGTCAACGCCGTCGTCTCGGTGCCGGCCCAGAGGTATTGCTTGATTTCGTCGATCGCCTGCTGCGTGTCGAACTCCGGGATGTTCGGGTCGGCAACGCAGTTCTCGATCAGCTTCAACAGCGTCTTTTCACGCTCTTCGCGCGGGTCGGCTGTGATCACGGCCGGTGGCACGGACGCCCACGCCTCCATGGCCTTCGCTGCGTCGAGCTCGGTCAGCTCGAAGGTCTCGCCGGACTGCTTGCGCTGGCGAATGCCCTTGTGTTCCTGTACATCGGTGTAGGTCTTGACGTACTTGAAGACGACGTGCGGATTGAACGGCATGTCGCGGTCGAACAGCGCCTTGCAGATCATGTCGGCGGCAAGCGTCCAGGTCTGCTCGACCATTTCGACCGTCTCGCCGGTGCGTGCGTAGTCCTCCCACTGCTTCATCTTGGCCTGGATGGCTGCGACGAAGTAGGGAACATAGTCGGTGAAGGCGTCGGGGTGGAACGCCGGCTGCTGCGGCATGCGGATCTTTTGCCATAGCGCGCCGTCGTTGGTGATCATGGACTTGCCGAAGATCGGCTTCAGCCCGTCGAAATACTTGATGTAGTCGTCCGCCTTGGTGACCAGAACGTGCTTGAAATATTCCGGCTCGGTAATGACGACGACCCGCTCGCTGCCCAGATTGATCGGTAGCACCGGGCCATAGCGCTCAGCCATTTGCATCATGAACGCGATCGGGTTGCTCGCGTTGAGCTTCAGGAACGGCGTGAGCTTGAACCAGATGCTCTGTTCATCGCCAAGCTGCTGAGCTTGAGTGAGGATCGCATTCATTCGACAATAGTCTCCAAGACACGAGCGAGCGACGGTCCATGACCGCGCTGGGCTGGGAATCGACGTCGATTGACCCAAACAAACGTTTCGTTTCGCTCCCCGCGCCAACTCGCCAACTCGCCAACACCGCACTTGCCGGCGGCTTTCTCGGATGGCGATGGCGGCACCTCGTCGAACGTCCACCGCGATGGTGGAGGGTGCCGCGGTGGCTCAGGTACACCCGGATCGGGAGGGTGTCCACGTAGGTAGCCCATCCCGCTTCACTTTGGCGCGCACACGTCGGACGTATCGCACAACGCACGAAACTCTGTAGCGAGCCGATCTCGTAGTGGCGAGTTGGAGACGCGAGGAGAGTTAACTCCGCAGGATCCCAACGTTCGCACTCCGTCTATGCGGCGATGTTGGAGGCCGGACGCATTGATATGCAACAATTGGCCGTTGCCGCCGCCTCTTTGCGGGAACATGTGGCCAAATTGCATCATTTGTATCCGGGGCGCCAAGCGCACCCGTTCTCTAGGCGCTGGATAGGTGCAGCCAGTCGAGGTTGAAATGACTTGGTCCGGTCTTGCTTTCCCGGGTGCATCCGAAGCCGTCCGTCACGCCGAGCCCCCGCGTCTGTCAGATGCGGGCTTCGATGCGGACGGGCGGCCAGACCAGCGGTCGCGGAGGGCGCTGCTGCGCGGCGGCAAGGTCGGCTGCCTTGGTCACGATCTCATCGTTCTCGACCGCAACGGCACCGGAGGCGACGAGGCGCAGGGCATGGGGATAGAGCACGTGCTCGGCCTCCAGCACCCGGGCAGCGAGGCTGTCTGCCGTTTCGCCCGCCACCACCGGCACGGCGGCCTGGGCGATGATCGGGCCAGTATCCATTTCAAGGCGCACGAAATGCACTGTGCAACCGTGGATCTTCACCCCTTCCGATAGCGCGCGGGCGTGCGTATCGAGCCCCGGGAACGAGGGCAGCAGCGAGGGGTGAATGTTGAGTTGGCGGTTGCGCCAGCGATCGACGAAGCCGCCGGTCAGCATGCGCATGAAGCCGGCGCTGCAAATCAGATCGATACCGGCATCGAGCAGCGTCGTGTGCAATTTGGCCTCGAAGGCCATGCGCGTGGCATAAGCCTTGTGGTCGATCGCGACCGCCGGGATGCCCGCGGCGCGCGCCCGATCGAGGCCGGCGGCTTCCGGCCGGTTCGAAGCGACGAGGACGATCTCGGCCGGGTAGTCGGGAGCGCGTGCGGCTTCGATCAGCGAGGCCATGTTCGACCCGCGGCCGGAGATCAGGATTGCGACGCGCTTCTTCTTTGTCATGGGCGCTGCTTATCACGCCCCCGGCGCGACGGCGAGGGGGCGCGGATCGTTGTGTCTCGTCACCGCAAGATGCCCCTCGCCGACGACTGGGGGCCGGGCTCGGCTCCCGGCTCGGTGCGGCCAGATCTGCCGTCACACGAACCGCCGCCCAGGACCCGGCGCGTAACCCGGATCGTAACCAAATTCGGCTATGACGAAGCGGATCCGGCAACCGTGCAACGCACGCAGAGCCCTCCGCCCTTCGACTTCGACAGGGGTGCACGACACGAGGACGAGACGCTCCGACATGATACCGCAGACAACCGTTTTCTATCTTCACCGCCGCGTCAATCCGCTCGGCTGGCTCCAGGCGTTCCTCGAGTCGCTCGCGCGCTATCCGGCTGGTGCGCCCTACAACCTCGTGGTGCTTGCCAAGGGCGGCATCGCCGACGGCGCCGAGGCAGCGATCGAAGACTATCGTGGCAGCGATCCGGGCGGCCTCATCGACGTCCGCATGCTCGAATTGCCGGACGACGGCTACGACATCCACGCCTACTTCTCGGGCGCGGCGGATGTCGCGACCCGCTACGTTCTGTTCTTCAACTCCTATTCGCGGCTGCTTGGTGGCAACTGGCTCAGTGCCTACGAAGCGGCTATCGCGGCGTTGCCGAAGCCGGCCATGGTCGGAGCATCGGCCGCCTACGAAGCGCTCGACCGCACGACTCCGTTTCCGAACCGACACATCCGCAGCAATGCCATGATGCTGGAACGAGCCTATTGGCTGTCCCTGGAGCCGCCAACGCTCGAGAAGCGCGCGTGCAACCGCTTCGAGGCCGGGACGGACGGCATCTCGCGGCGCATCGAGCGCGCGGGCGGTGGCCTCGGCATCCTGACGCGCGCCGGCAAGCTGGTGTTGCCCCCGGAATGGCCGAAGGTGCCGGTCTATCGTGTCGATCAGCAGCAGGAGTTGCTGGTCGCCGACAACCGCACGGCGGACTTCGCATTAAGCTCGTATTTCAGGCGGCGCAAGCTCGCGCGGTTGGCGTGGGGTACCGCACGCGGTGTCAAGCCATCACGGTGGCCGGCATGGCTCGCGGAACGCCGGGCCTGGAAGGAAGGCCGCTGGCCGGGCAATCCCTGATCCGACTGGCCCTGATCAGACTGGCTCTGATCCAAAAGGCCCTGATCTGACGCGGCAGTCACGCGTCGGCCATGGCCGTCGCGATGGCACGGATTGTGTCCGCCGGTTCATGTCGCGGCGTGTAGCCAATCTCGCCCGTCATGCGCGAGACATCGGCGATCAGTCCGGAAAAAGGTGGATGCTGCTCCGGCAGCGTAACGCGCTCCTCGCCTGAAACTTCGCTGGTGTCGTCGCGGTATCGGCGGGCGAGAACGCTGGCCGCCAGTCGATCGAGATCGCCGACGCGGCAGGCCCTACCGCTCGCGATGTTGACCGCGCCCTCCGCATTGCCGAGGGTGAGCATGGCAAGCGCGGCCCCCGCGTCGCGGCTGTCGATGAGATCGAGATGGCGGTCGGGCTCGCGGATCAGCGGCTGGCGACGATGCAGCCGCTCGGCGACGATGTGCGACAAGAGCTTGGCGCTGGGCTCGCCTGCGCCCGAGACATGAAACAGCCGGGCCCATGCGAACGACAGGCCGGCAGCTGAGGCGATGCGGGCCAATGCCTGGTGCGTCGCGTTCTTGGCTCGACCGTAGGCCGTATGCGGCGCATTGATCGCCATGTCTTCGCGGAGATGCGCGGGCGCGGTCGCACCGTATTCGACGCATGTGCCGATGCCGACGATGCGACGGACCCCGGCAGCCGCCGCGGCGCGGACGAGGTCGGTTGTCGCTTGCTGCCAATCCACATTCAGAGGCGAGGACCAGAAGTCGCCGTGGGCCGTCACCCAGGCGCCGAGCAGGAGAATGTCCGCGTCCGCGCGCGCCAGAAGTTCCGCGTGACGATCGCTATCGAGAAGATCCGCCGCAAGCCATTTCGGCGGCCGCGACAGCGATGTGCCGGCGGCGGCCGGCGTATCGCTTGCCGGCGCATGGCGCGCGACGGCGACGACGTTTGCCCCCGATGCGGCAAGCGCACCTGCGATGTGACGGCCGACGAGGCCGCTCGCTCCTGTGACGAGTACTGTCGGATGAGGCATCTCGCGGTTCACGATCGACTATTCAATCCGTTGGCGGTGTGGGGCGATGGCCGTCGGCCGCTTCGGCTCGGCAACGGGCTTTGATCGTCTCGCGCTGCGCTGCGACCGTGTCGCAACGACAGCGCGGGCGTTGGTTCCGGTGGGGTGCGCGGCCGCCCCGAATGGCACGCGCGAGTAAGCAAATACTAACTGTGCCTTGGACCATTCGTTAGGACTTATCCCGTATGGTTCCGTTTCAGTTTCGGCCGTCGGTTGGGCCGGGTTTCACGATAAGAGTATTTACGGAGTCCTAATGTCCAGCGCCCTTTCGATGCCGACGTACGATCAGGTCATCAATGCCATTCGCTCCGCCGGCTCGTCCAACGAGCACTACTTCGGCTTCCCGGAGCGTTCCGACGGCCTCTACCTCCAGCAGGACCCGGAGGAGTACGCCTCGTTCGTCCACTTCATGATCAACCAGGTCAAGCCCGCGAAGCTCTCGCTCGAGATTGGCATCGCGTCCGGCGGCCAGACGAAGTTCCTGCGTGACTACTGGCGCGCGGAAAAGACGATCATCGTCGATATCGGCCAGCACGAGAAATTCCCGCACTGGCAGCGCATCCGCCCGATGGTGAACACCGACATCGTATGCGAGATCATCGACGATTCGCATTCTCCGTCCGTTCGCGAGCGCCTGAAGCCCTATTTCGGCAAGGTTGATTTCGCATTCATCGACGGCGATCACAGCTACCGCGGACTGCGTCAGGACATCTTCCTGGCCAAGGACCTGATGATGCCGGGCGCCCTCATGGTTCTGCACGACACGGCAGCCGTCTATGACTGCAAGCGTGTGTTCGACGACCTCACGCGCTCGAAGGATTTCGTTCTGGTGCGCAACTTCCAGCAGCGCTTCGGCATCTCGGTGTGGAAGCTGCTTCAGGTTCGCCGTCCGCCCAACGCCTTCAACCGCTGGTCGGGACTGGGACGCCTCTGAGCGCTTGACGGGGGCAGAGTTCTTTCCGCGAGCCGGGGTGGCCGTTTGCGGCCACCTCCCTCCGGCATGCAAGCGTTGCATCGCATAAGGGCGAGATCGCGGACCGGCGTTCCGGCCGTCGCTCGTGCCACGGACGGCGTTCGGCTTTCGCGCGCCGTCTATTTCTCTCGTAGCGTCTTGGCGGCGTGGGGCGAACATGAAAGCTGTCATTCTCGCGGGCGGGATGGGCACGCGGATCTCGGAGGAGTCCTACCTCCGTCCGAAGCCGATGATCGAGATCGGTGGCCGGCCGATCCTCTGGCATATCATGAAGATCTACAGCCATCATGGCATCGACGACTTCATCATATGCCTTGGATACAAGGGCTACATGATCAAGGAGTACTTCGCGAACTACTTCCTGCATGGCTCGGATGTCACGTTCGATGTGCGCACCAACCGCGCCTCCTATCACCAGACGACCGCTGAGCCGTGGCGCGTTACGCTGGTCGATACCGGCGAGCAGACGATGACCGGCGGCCGCCTGAAGCGTGTCGCGCGCTATCTCGACGCCGGCGAGCCGTTCTGCTTCACCTACGGCGATGGCGTGGCGTCCGTCGACATCACCAAGCTGGTCGCGTTCCACAAGTCGCATGGCCGCAAGGCGACGCTGACGGCCGTCATCCCCCCGGGCCGCTATGGCGCGCTCGAGATGAATGGCGACAGCGTTGCACAGTTCACCGAAAAGCCGCCGGGCGATAACGCCTTCGTCAATGGCGGCTTCTTCGTGCTCGACCCGACCGTCGTCGAGCGTATCGACGGCGACGACATGTCGTGGGAGAGCAAGCCGCTCGAGGGCCTGGCGCGGGACGGCGAGTTGCGCGCGTTCCGGCACACCGGCTTCTGGCAACCCATGGATACGCTGCGCGACAAGACGCAACTCGAAGCCATGTGGGCAGCGGACAAGGCGCCATGGAAAGTGTGGCCATGATGTGCGCGCGGCCGGCACAGGCGTTCTGGAGCGGACGGCGCGTTCTGCTGACCGGGCACACCGGTTTCAAGGGCGCGTGGGCTGCTATGTGGCTTGCCGAGCTTGGCGCCGACGTGACCGGCTTCGCGCGCGCCCCCGACAGTGCACCGGCACTCTACGACATGGCGGGACTTTCCGGGCGGATGAGGTCAGTGATTGGTGACCTGCGTGATCGCGACAGGGTGGCGCGTGTCGTCGCGGATGCCGCCCCGGAGATCGTCCTGCACCTTGCGGCACAACCGATTGTCCGCCGCGCGATTGCGGACCCGATCGACACGCTATCCTCGAACGTGATGGGTACGGCGCATCTGCTCGACGCCGTGCGCCAGACGGGGAGCGCGAACGTCGTGCTCGTCGTCACGTCCGACAAGGTCTATGCCAACAGCGACTGCGGCAGCGCGTTTCGAGAGGATGCGCCGCTTGGCGGCAAGGACCCTTATTCGGCTTCCAAGGCTGCAACCGAGCTGGTGGCACGGAGTTATGCGCAAACCTATCTCGAGGACGCCGGTGCGCGCGTTGCGACCGCGCGCGGCGGCAACGTCGTCGGCGGTGGTGACTATGCCGAGGACCGTATTATCCCCGACATCGTGCGCGCGGCACTGGCGGGTCATCAGCCGGTGCTGCGCATGCCCGAGGCCACGCGGCCTTGGCAGCATGTGCTCGACTGCATCGCGGGCTATCTTTGCTATGCCGAGGCGCTGGCCCGTGACGGGTCGACGCCACGGGCCTTGAACTTCGGGCCGCTGCCCGGTCGCGACGTGACGGTTGCGACGCTGGCGGAGGCGACGCTTGCCGCACTGGGGCGCGCGCCGGATTGGCGGCATGATCCGCCAGCCGTCTCGAAGGAGATGAAGCTGCTCGCGGTCGATTCCACGCTCGCGCGCGAGACGCTGCATTGGCGTGACAAGCTTTCGGGCGATCCTCTCGTCGCGTGGACCGCGGATTGGTATCGGGCCGTGCATGCCGGTGGCGACGCCTATGCCGCGACGGTACGGCAAATCAAGGCTTACGAGAACGACGAGCGGATATGATGACGACCGGACACGCACCCAACTGCCGCTTCTGCGCAACGCCGCTGACGCATACGTTCGTCGATCTCGGCAAGACGCCGCTCGCGAACAGCTATCTGGCTGATGTCGGTGCGGATGCGCCACCCGAACCGGTGTTCGACCTGCATGCGCGCGTCTGTCCGAGCTGCCTGCTGGTGCAGGTCGACGATTCGGTGCCGCCCGACGAGATCTTTTCTGACTACGCCTACTTCTCGTCCTATTCGGACTCCTGGGTTGCGCACGCGCGCAGCTACGCCGAAGCTATGCGCAAGCGTTTTGCTCTCGGCGCCAATTCTCTGGTCGTCGAGATCGCGTCCAACGACGGCTATCTCCTCCAGCATTTCGTTGCGGCCGGCGTGCCGGTGCTCGGTATCGAACCGGCGGCCAATGTGGCGGCGAAGGCCGTCGCCAAGGGTGTGCCGACCGACGTCGCGTTCTTCGGCGAGGAGACGGCGCGGCGGCTTCGGGCGCAAGGTGTCGCGGCCGACCTGATGGCAGCGAACAACGTACTCGCGCATGTGCCTGGCATCCTCGACTTCGTTACCGGCTTCAAAGTTCTCTTGAAGCCGGAGGCGGTCGCGACGTTCGAGTTCCCGCACGTGCTCAATCTGGTGCGCGACGTGCAGTTCGACACCATCTATCACGAGCACTTCTCGTATCTCTCGCTGGTTGCCGTCGAGAAGGTTCTGGCAGAAGCCGGCCTCAGGGCGTTCGATGCCGAACGGCTTGCAACACATGGGGGCTCGCTGCGCCTCTTCGTCGCTCATCGCGATAGCGGACATAAAGAATCCGAGGCCCTGCGAAGCGTCCGCGCGGACGAGCACGGAGCGATGCTCGACCGTATCGATGGCTATCAGGCGTTCGCCCCGAGGGTGGAAGAGGTGCGGCGTCAGTTTCTCGCCTTCCTGGCCGAGGCCCGCGCTTCCGGCAAGACGGTCGCGGCCTATGGCGCGGCGGCCAAGGGCAACACGTTCCTCAACTACTGCGGAGTCGGCACCGATGACATCGTCTGCGTCTTCGACCGCAGCGCCGAGAAGCAGGGGCGATTCCTGCCGGGGAGCCGACTGCCGATCCGCGCGCCCGGCGACATCACGTCCGTCAGGCCGGACTATCTGGTGATCCTGCCGTGGAACATCGCCGAAGAGGTCAAGGCCAAGAACGCCGGCATCGCCGATTGGGGTGGCCGCTTCGTGACCGCAATCCCGACACTCGAGATTTCCGCGCCGTGAGGCTCGAGCCGACCAGGATCGCGGGCGTTGCGCTGATCGCGCTGGAACCCGTTCGCGATGAGAGGGGCTTTTTCGCGCGCGCCTTCTGCCGGGACGAACTCGCGGCTCAAGGCATCGCGTTCGACGCTTCCCAGATCAATCTCTCGCGCAACGAGGCCGCCGGTACGTTGCGCGGCATGCACTGGCAGGATGCGCCGTTTTCCGAAGCCAAGATCGTGCGGGTCGTGCGCGGCGCGGCGTTCGATGTCGTCGCCGATCTCAGGCGCGACAGCCCGACCTTCATGCAGTGGCAGGCTTTCGAACTCGATGCGGTGAGCGGATCCGCCCTCTACGTGCCGGAAGGCTGTGCGCACGGCTTCCTGACGCATCTTCCCGAGACCGACGTGCTCTATCTGATGGGCCGCGCCCACGTGCCCGGACGGGCGCGCGGCTTCCGCTACGACGATCCCGCGTTCGGGATTGCGTGGCCGGCCGAGCCGCGTGTCGTCGGCGCGGCGGATCTCGCCTGGCCGCGGTTTCGATCCGGATCGTGATGGAACGGTAGCTTACCGCGCCAGTCTGCCCGTGTAGGAGACGGCTTCGGCTTCGCCCTTCCCCTTCGCTTCCGATTTCGTGCCCGTCGGCGGGACCACCTCGCCGATCACGCGTGGTGTCTCGCCGGCATCACGGAGCGCGTCGATCACTTCACTGCCGCGTGCGGCGTCAGCGACGACCACCATTCCGACGCCGCAATTGAACGTCCGCAGAAGTTCCGCGTCATCGAGATTGCCGGTGTCAGCGAGCCAGCCGAAAACGGGGGGCAGCGGCGACAGCTGCGAGAGGTCGATGCGAGCCGCGACATTATCCGGCAGAACGCGGGGAATGTTCTCGGAGAGGCCGCCGCCTGTTATGTGCGAAAGCGCCTTTATGGCGCCCCCGCAGGTGCCGCCGGTGGCGCGGATGGCGGCGAGAAGTGGCTTCACGTAGATGCGTGTCGGCGTCAAGAGCAGGTCCGCGAAGGTCGCGCGCTGGCCTTCGTTGCCGTCGACGGTTGCCGCGAATGGCACCTCGTCGTGCCAGGTATGCCCGCTCGCCGAGACGAGCCGGCGCACCAGCGAATAGCCGTTCGAGTGAACGCCCGAAGAGGCGAGTGCGATGAGGATGTCACCGACGCGGATGTCGGAGCGCGGGAGCAGCGAACCGCGTTCAGCGGCGCCGACGGCAAAGCCTGCGAGATCGTAATCGCCGGCGCCATAGAGGCCGGGCATCTCAGCGGTCTCCCCGCCGATCAGTGCGCAGCCGGCTTGCCGGCAACCGTCGGCGATGCCACCGACGACGGCCGTCGCGACGTCGACATCGAGCTTGCCGCAGGAGAAGTAGTCGAGAAAGAACAGCGGCTCCGCGCCCTGCACCACGAGGTCATTGACGCACATCGCGACGAGATCGATGCCGATGGTCGCGTGGCGGCCGGTATCGATCGCAATCTTCAGCTTGGTACCGACGCCGTCGTTCGCGGCGACCAGGATCGGGTCCCGAAATCCCGCGGCCTTGAGGTCGAACAGGCCGCCGAAGCCGCCGAGTTCGCTATCGGCGCCTGCCCGGCGCGTGGCCTTGACCAGCGGCTTGATCGCGGTCACAAGGGCGTTGCCCGCGTCGATATCGACGCCTGCGTCGCGGTAGGTGATGCGGGTGCCTTTGTCGGCGTCAGTCTCGGCCATCTGATCTCTTGCTGTGGATTTCGGTGTCGTCAACGGGTCTGATGCGGGTGGCAGGCCAGCACACTATCGAGTGCCGGGCCAGTGCCGGGAAAAACGCCGGGGGGCGAGGCCGTTTCCGCGGCGAAGGTGGCATCGTCTCCGAGACAATCGCGTTCGGATTTGTGCCCGATTATGAGTGTCTGGTCGGCGTGGTAGCAGGTCGCCCGACGGGCCGCAACAGAGGCGGTCGGGTGCTCGCATAGGCATCGGCGGTGGGGACGGAAACAGCCACATGATGATGAGATCCGAAAACGGACCCGCCGGCCTGGTGCCGTTCGCCGCCCGTCCGTTCCCGCGCCGTGGCTATTCGGCGGGGCTTGCCGCATTGGCCGCGATGATCGGTGTCGGCTTGGTCCCAGCCACGGCCACGGCCGAAAAAGGCAGCGATAAGCCGTTCACCGTGGCGCGGTTTCCCGTACAGGCCGCAGCCGCCAATGCCGTCGCGGCCAAGGAACGCGCAATTGCCGACGGTCAGTCCGCAGCGTTCAGGTCGCTGCTGAAGCGGTTGGTGCCGGTAACAGCCTACGGACGGCTCAAATCGCTCAAGGACACGCCGACCGCGGGTCTGTCCGACGGCTTCTCCGTTCGTTCCGAGCGCAACTCGCGCACCGAATACATTGCAAGTCTTGATTTTTCTTTCCGCGCGGATGCCGTCCGCACGCTGCTGCGTGGCCAGGGCGTGCCCTATATCGACGAACAGGCCCCCGAGGTTGTGTTGATCGCCGCGGTGCGTGACGCCGGCCAGCTCGAGCGTGGCGGTGGCAATGCGGATTCCTGGCTCGGCATCTGGCGGGATCTGGACCTCGCCAACACGTTGACGCCACTGCGGCTCGAGGCGATCAAACCCATCATCCATAATGACACGCTCAACATGCTGGTCGGCGGCGACGATACCGCCGTCAGGGTGCTGGCGAGCGAATACAACGGAGAGAACATCGTCGCGGCGATCGCCGATGTCGACCGACCGGCTGGCCGCCTGCACGTTACGCTCGCCGGCCGCGACGCCGTCGGTACGTTCAACCTCAAGCGCAGCTACCGGTTGTTCGATGGCGATGTCGGCTATGCGATGGAGCTGGCGGCGGTCATCTCGCTCGGCATCGTCGAGGGGCGCTGGAAATCGATCAAGGCGCGCACCTACGGCGGCGTCGAGGCGATGGCGGCGCCGGGCGAGGAGGTGCGCATGCAGGTCGAGTTTCGTAGCTTCAGCGAGTGGAATGCGATCCGCGGCCGGCTCGAGGAGACCCCAGGCGTTGCCGGGCTGCGCATCGATGCCGTCTCGGCGCGCGGCGCAGACATCGCGCTGAACTTTCCCGGCGGCGGCTCGCCTCTCGCAAATGTTCTTGCTTCACAAGGCCTTACCTTAAACAGCATCGGCGGGAACTGGTTCTTGCGCTCGAGTTTCTGAGGCGGCCAGACCGGGCTTTTCGCGGGGGGCGGTGGGGAGGGTTGCGACGATCCGCCTGACGAGGGGCAGCCTGCCCTTCGGAGCTACCGGTCCGCGCCATCATTGCGCCCTGTCCACTGCTGCGGCTAAGAGTGCTTACGTCTTTGGCAAGTGACGTCGCTTGAGCCGCGCGCCCCACAACACCGGCCTCTAAACTTGGACTGACAGCATTTGAGCATCCCCAATCTTATCACGCTCGGCAGGGTTATCCTCGTCCCGATCGTCTTCTGGTTGCTGCTGACCGGCGAAATGAAGGCGGCGTTCATTTTTTTCGTCGTCGCCGGCATCTCGGACGGCGTCGACGGCTATCTCGCCAAGCGGTTCGGCTGGACGACGGAACTCGGGGCCTATCTCGATCCCTTGGCGGACAAGTTGCTGCTGGTCTGCATCTACATCGCCCTTGGTGTCGCGGGCGAACTTCCGTCATGGCTGGTGATTGCGGTCGTCACCCGCGACGTCCTGATCGTCATGGGCGTGGTTCTGGCCTGGGTGCTCGGCAATCCGGTGGTCATACATCCGCTGCTGGTCTCCAAGACGAATACGGTCGCGCAGATCGTGCTGGCGGCGCTCGTCATGGCCGATGACGGCTTCGACCTCGGCCTCGATGGCGTCAGGGACGTGCTCATCTGGATCACCGCTGCCTTGATCATTGCTTCGCTGGCTGCATACCTGCGCGCGTGGATCACACACATGTCGAGCGATGAAGCGGAAAAACCGGAATCATCTGACGTTTGATTGATATGCCCACGGTCAGCACGCACTTTGCCAAGGCCGGATCGGAGGCGGGAGGCTCGAGAGTACGGCCGGCCAGTCGATGCGGGCCGACAGCTGCCACTGTTGCCGTCACGATAGGCCACCGTCACGACAGGCCGCCGTTGCGATATGCTGTGAGTTGCGGGTGAAAAGTCCGCGGACAATGGACTTCGATCGGGCCCGGCCGCAATGTGTGGTCCGATCAGCCACTTCGGCCGACGAGGGATGGCCGTCTGGTGCCAATGGGTTGCCTGGGGATGCGAGGGGATATGCGGGCGGAGCGACAAGTCTTGTTCTGGATGGCGGCGGCGATATTGCTGGTGCTCGCCATTGGTCTGCTGCGCGACATTCTGCTGCCGTTCGTGGTCGGCATCGTGATTGCCTATTTCCTCAATCCGTTGGCGGACGCGTTGCAACGGCTCGGGCTGCCGCGGCTCTGGGCGTCGATTGTGATCCTGATCGTGGCCATTCTGGCATTTGCCGCCGTCATCGTGTTCCTGGTGCCGATGCTCGTCACCCAGGCGCAGCAGCTCGCAGCCGCGCTCCCCGATGAACTGGCTCGCCTACGCGGACTTATCGAAGCATGGGCACGCGAGCGCCTCGGCCCGCGGTTCCCGGCCTTCGAAGCTGGTCTCAATGGGGCGGTCGAGAGCTTCTCCAGCAACTGGGCCAATATTGCCGGGTGGGTTGCGACATCGCTGTGGGACCGCAGCCTTGCGGTCATCAACTTCTTCTCGCTCCTGCTGGTGACGCCGCTGGTCGTGTTCTACCTGCTTGTCGACTGGCACCCGATGCTGACCAAGATCAAAGGTTGGCTACCGCGTGCCCACGCCGGGACGATCCGCGCACTCGCCGCCGAGGTCAACGACGCGGTTTCCGCTTTCATCCGCGGGCAGGGTACGGTCTGCATCATCCTCGGTGTGTTCTATGCTGTTGCGCTGAGCGCGCTGGGGCTGCGTTACGGGCTGCTGGTCGGGTTGGCGACGGGCCTTCTCGGGTTCATTCCGTTCGTCGGCTGGGCGCTGGGTCTCGTCACGGCACTGAGCCTGGCGGCGGTGCAGTTCTGGCCCGATGTCGTGCCGCTGGCTATTGTCGGCGCAATCTTTCTGGCGGGCCAGGGGCTCGACGCCGGCTTTCTCGGCCCCAAAATCGTCGGCTCGAAGATCGGCCTGCATCCGGTTTGGCTGATCTTTTCGCTATTCGTCTTCTCGTATCTGTTCGGCTTTGTCGGCGTCCTGGTCGCGGTTCCCGTCGCGGCGGCAATCGGCGTGTTGGTGCGATTTGCGCTCAAGGTGTATCTCGCCAGCCCGGTCTATCACGGTGGCGTGCCGGTGCCTGTCCAGGCTGATCCGCAGCGCGTCGCAGGTGCGGCCGGAGACGGCGCACCATGATGCCGGCGCCCCGTCAACTTGCGCTCGATCTGCCGCTGCGATCGGCGCTCGGCATGGAGGACTTTCTCGTCTCCTCGTCGAACCGCGAGGCAGTGGGCCTGATCGACAGCTGGCCGAATTGGCCGCATTGGGCGGCGGTCGTCGCCGGGCCGCAGGGATCGGGCAAGACGCATCTGGCCCATGTCTGGCAGCACCGATCGGGGGCCACGCGTATTCCCGCGGCGGACCTTTCGGAAGGCTGTGTCGCGGGCTACGAGGCGCACAATGCGCTGCTTGTCGAAGATATCGATCGCGGCATCGGCGATGACCGCGTGTTGTTCCATCTGCTGAACCTCGCGCGGGAGACGAAGGGCGCCGTTCTGCTCACATCGCGGCAGGCACCGGGAGAACTCGACATCGCACTGCCGGATCTGCGGTCGCGGCTCAGGGCCCTACCCCTCGTCGCCATTGCGCCGCCGGACGACGCACTGCTCGGTTCGGTCCTCGTAAAGCTCTTCGCCGACCGCCAGTTGACGGTCGAGCCGCAGGTTATCAGCTTCATTCTGCAACGGTCCGAACGATCGATGGCCGCGGCGAACGAGGTTGTCGAATTGCTCGACCGGCACGCCCTGGCAACGCGCCGCAGGGTGACGCGGCAACTGGTGTCGGAAGTGTTGCGCGAGGCCTCGCGCGAGGAGCCGTCCTAGGCTGCGTACCCATAAAG
>JAGRKS010000122.1 GCA_020442185.1 Hyphomicrobiaceae bacterium | reverse complement strand
CCGTTTGCTGCAAGCTGGCCTGCCAAGCGTTGGTGACAAAAGCAACACTAGAATCATTGAGTTGCTAGTGTTCCCTATGTCTCCGACACTTGGTCGATCGGGTGCTGCAAGGGGACCAAGTGTCGGAGACGGAACACTAGCGCGACGTCCGCGAACGCCGGCAGTGTCGAATGCCGAGTGATGCGCGACGGCGGACGGTCGACGGATCAGTCAACCGGCACAAGGCAGCGTGAACGAATTGGGTGTGAGATGGCGCGTGAACTGGACCCGCCTCGACAACACTTGCAGGCACTTGTGCAACCCGAGTGTCTAGGCCCTCGGGCTTTCAAGTTCGCGGCGTCTGTTCAACGCAAAGGCCGGGTTGCTGGTGGATCATCCTGTCGCCGCGTGCCGATTTGCCGGTGCGTTACAGCCGATCTGCCGGTGTGTTGCAGCCGATTTGCCGGTGCGTTGCACCTGTCGGCGCTTCACGGCGACGCTTCTCAGGCCTAGCGCAGTGCCCAGGCCACTTGGCGCCCAGGTCACTTAGCCCATCGCCCCTGATCAGGCTGCGGCGCGTCGCGGAAGCATGGCGCCGAACAGACCCTTGAGCCACGTCTCGGGGGACCGGTTGCGCAGAACGGGGTGATTCATTGGTACGGGGGCGTGGAAAACGGCTTCGGGAGCGACCGGCGTGCGAGAAACCGCGCGATCCGTCCAGCTGTCGTCGGCTGCGTGGAAATACTCTTCCGACGGCGCCATCGCATAGCCCGCTGCGTGTGCTGCCGAGATCAAGGACCTCATCGTCATGACCAACGCCTTTCCCACTAAGAGCACTTGGCCCTCACCATCCTGCCTTCCGGCCATCAGAACGCAGGCGATCGGAAAATGTTCCCGAACAAGTACTGCCTTCATGATGATGCAAGCTTGCAGCAGGTCAAGTTATTTTTCCGTTCTACTCGGGCTGAGTAGCGTTTTGCTGTGCCGCACAAATAGTTCGGGCGGCATCTTGTGCGGTGCACAGTGATTTTCGCAGCAAAATCCGCAGAAAGGCAGGTGCGCTTCATGGTCTTCGGAAGGCGTGGCAAGACCCCCGAAAATCGGAGTGCAGCAGGCGCTCTATCGGCCGCGTTAAATTCTTGACAAGCCGACTCAAAAGGGGGGGCAGCGTTCACCCGAGGCCGGCATCCGTGTGCGTACGGCAGTGGCTCTATCCCCTCCGCAGCCGCGCCAAAAGAGCGGCCGCCGTTGATTGGAATGCGCAATCGCCCCTTGCTTCGCTGCCTTGCTGGCGCAACCATGTGCCAGCAGCGCTCCTCCGAGCGTCGGGGCGCCGCCGGGCGTCGGCGCGAATGCGCCGCCGCCAAAACAGGGGACGCGCCCCGTTTCCCCATCCGCGCTTGGCACATTTTTCCCGAGGTCGCGGGCATCCGACCTCGTCGCGGGGCTGAACAGTGGGCTGAAAACTTGGAGGAAATAGAAAATGGCCGGCAAAGGTGAGCAAAGAGCTGAAGGCGGCGCGGGCCGCAAAGCCCGCGCAATCGCTATCGTCGGACCCTATCTGTCGGGCAAGACGACACTCCTGGAAGCAATCGCAGAGCGATGTGGCGCCATAAGCCGCGCCGGTACCGTGGCCGACGGAAATTCCCTCGGCGACGCGAGCCCTGAAGCACGCGCCCACGGCATGAGCGTCAACCTCAATGCTCTCGAAGTCGAATTTCTTGGCGACACCTTCACGTTCGTCGATTGCCCCGGATCGCTCGAGTTCCAGCATGAGGCCGCATTGGCGCTCACCGCATGCGATGCAGCCGTCGTCGTCTGTGAGCCGGACATGAAGCGGGTGCCGGCACTACAGCTGATCTTGAAGCAGCTCGACGATCGCGGCATTCCGCACTTCCTGTTCCTCAACAAGATCGATGCTTCGACAACCCCCGTGCGCGAGATCATCCCGATGCTGCAACCGGCATCGAGCAAGCCGCTCGTGCTGCGCCAGATACCCATCTGGGAGAACGGGGTCGCGACCGGCTTCATCGATCTCGCCTCCGAGCGGGCCTACGTCTACCGCGAGCATGCGGTATCAGAGATCGTGCCGCTGCCGGAGAAGGCGAGCGAACGCGAGCAGGAAGCCCGGTTCCATATGCTGGAACAGATCGCCGATTACGACGACGATCTGATGGAGCAATTGCTGAGCGATATCGAGCCACCGCAGGACCGCGTGTTCGACGATCTCGCAAAGGAACTCGCGGACGGACTGATTTGCCCGGTGCTGATCGGCTCCGCTGCGCACGCCAATGGCATTTCGCGACTGCTCAAGGCATTGCGGCACGAGGTGCCGACGGTCGAGAAGACAGCGCGTCGCCTCAAGCTCGAAACGACGACGTCCTCGGCCTACGTCTTCAAGACGATCCACACCAGCCATGGCGGCAAGCTCTCGCTGGCGCGGGTGTTGACCGGCACGATCAGTGATGGCGACATGCTGACCGGCGCGTCGGGGCGGGCAGAGCGGACTTCGGGCATCTTCACGATGCACGGCGAAGAGCCACGCAAGCGCGGCCAGCCGGCGCAAGCGGGCGATACGGTCGCCCTCGGCCGCCTCGACACGATCGCGACGGGCGAAACCATAACAACCGCCGACAATGCTATTCGTCAGGTCGCGTCGCCGCCGGTGCCAGCACCCGTGTTCGCGATCGGCCTCGGCCTCAAGGATCGCAAGGATGAAGTGAAGCTCTCCGCGGCGCTCTCCAAGCTGATCGAGGAAGACCCCTCACTTATCGTCGAGCATCCCGAAGAGACCCACCAGATCTTGCTCCTCGGCCAGGGCGAAATGCACATGCGCGTCGCGACGGAGCGGCTCGAACGGAAATTTGCCGTGGCCGTGGTCCGCGAGCGCCGCTTGGTTCCCTACCGCGAGACGATCCGCAAAAGCGCCGAGGTGCGCGGTCGCCACAAGAAGCAGTCGGGCGGACACGGGCAGTTTGGTGACGTGCTGGTCGACATCGACCCGTTGCCGCGTGGCAGCGGGTTCATTTTCAACGAAAAGATTACCGGCGGTGCAATCCCTAGGCAGTTCATTCCGTCCGTCGAAATCGGTGTGAAGGACTATCTGCGGCACGGTCCACTCGGCTTCCCCGTCGTCGACGTTGCGGTGACGCTCAAGGACGGATCGTTCCATACGGTCGATTCGTCAGATATGGCCTTCCGTCAGGCGGCGCGCGTTGCGATGTCCGACGGGATGCCGAAATGCCAGCCGGTGCTGCTCGAGCCGATCATGGCCGTCAACATCGTCGTTCCGTCGGAGGCGACCGCGCGGATCAATGGCATCATCTCGCAGCGACGCGGCCAAATTCTTGGTTTCGACGGACGTGACGGATGGCCGGGCTGGGACGTCGTCCAGGCGCACATTCCCGAAGCCGAAATGGAGAACCTGATTGTCGAGCTGAGATCGGCGACTGCCGGAGTTGGGACATATACCGCCGAGTTCGATCATCTCTCCGAACTGGTGGGCAAGCTCGCGGATCATGTGCTGGCGCAACACAGTACCGTCGCGGCGTAGCGGTCCCCGCGTACGTCCCGCCAGCATTCGGCGTCGCCGCATCAGGCACGATCCAACGGTTTGCGCATCAATGGCAAACCGTTGGCGAACATGTCAGCCTTGGGCCTTGCTCCAGATCTGCTCGATCCGCTGGTCGCGGCCGCAGCCGTGGCGGTAGATTTTGTATCGGAGCGGGCTCTTCAAATAGTAGTCCTGGTGGTAGTCCTCGGCCGGATGAAACTTCGTGGCATCAATAATCGCGACGGCGATAGGCCGCTCCAGCAGACCGCTCTTTGCAAGCTCGTCGCGGCTGGTCTCGGCGAGCTTGCGCTGCTCGGCCGAGTGCACGAAAATTGCCGGCCGATATTGATCGCCACGATCACAGAACTGCCCGCCGCCATCGACCGGATCGACATGGCGCCAGAACCAGGTCAACAGCTTCTGGTAGGTGACCTTGGAGGGGTCGTAGGTCACCTGCAGGGCTTCAATATGTCCGGTGCGGCCCGTCGAGACGGACTCGTAGGACGGATTGGCGGTCTTTCCGCCGATGTAGCCACTCGTTGTCGCCAGAACGCCCGGCACCTTGTCGAAATCCGATTCCGTGCACCAGAAGCACCCGGTGGCGAACGTCGCGATCGCCGTTGCGACGGGGGTAGCCTCGCCCGACGCCGCGGGCGAAGCCGTTGGTCCAGCCGCGCCGGCGCGTACCGCGCCGACCGCGGCCAGTGCGAGTGCCGCCGACAACATCAAGATGACCGCGATTGGGCGGAACGTGCGCCTTGGTTCGAACCGGTTCATGTTGATGCCTCAGCTCGATGTCTTCGGCACGAACTTCATCGCGACGCCGTTGATGCAGTGACGCAATCCGGTTGGGGCCGGTCCATCGTCGAAGATGTGGCCGAGGTGGCCGCCGCATCGACTGCAATGAACCTCGGTGCGGACCATGAACCAACTCTTGTCGGTCGATGTGCCGACGGCCGATTGTGAGATCGGCTGATAGAAGCTCGGCCAGCCCGTGCCGCTGTCGAACTTGTGCTCGGACGAATAGAGATCCTGATCACAGCCCGCGCATTTGTACACGCCCGGATCATAGGTCTTGTCGAGACGGCTCGATCGCGCCCGCTCCGTCCCGTGCTCGCGCAGCACGTGGTACTGCTCGGGCGTCAGGATCTTGCGCCACTCCTCCGGGGTCTTCGTCACCTCGAACCTGCCTTTCTCGGTTTCGGCTTTGGCATTGTTGACGGCAACCGCGGCGCCGATCAGCGTGCCGATGCCCTTAATGCCGAAGCTGCGACGGGTCATCATGATCAAGTCACTCCAAAGCTGTCTCGGTAGGTCCATCCAATCGGCGTTCTCCGGTTGAAAACACCCGCTCGGACCACCTTTGCCGCCAATGTGGGCGGCGGCACGGAATTTGTCACCTCAATGAACATCAAATGCGCGTGCACACGCCGCGATCAGCCGCCGGGCGAGTGGCCCGTCACGCCCCAACTCTGGCGCGACGCAACACTAGGACAGCTCCATCGGGATTTTTCGATCGACGACGATCTCGGCCGGCGTAATCCGGCAGCGGTAGGCCAGCGCCTCCACGCCAGCCGCCGTCGCCTGGCGAAAGGCCGCGAGATAGTTGCTATCGATATCGCCAGCCAGGCTGAACGACGCGGCATCGGCGCGCTGCACCAGGAATAGCATAACGGCGCGATGGCCCTCGCGCACCATGTCGGCCAGTTCCTGGAGATGCTTGACGCCACGCTCGGTCACGCTGTCTGGAAACTCGGCCCGACCGGACTTGCGCATCAGGTGAACGTTCTTGATCTCCACATAGGCCTGCCCGCGCGCGTCGTCGGACAGCAGAAGATCGATACGGCTGTTGCGGCCGTACTTCTGCTCGCCCTTGATGTTGGCATATCCCTTGAGAGGTGCGATGCGGCCGGCCTTGATCGCCTCGGCGACGACCTTGTTGGGGTGGCCGGTGTTGATGCCGACGAGCGTTGCGCCGCCGCCAAGGTCGTTTTCGACGAGTTCCCAGGTATGACGGTACTTCCGCTTCGGGTTGTCGCTCTCCGACAGCCACACCTTCGCCCCCGGAGCGGCGAGCCCGAGCATCGAGCCTGTGTTCGGACAGGTCGCGGTGATCGTGCGCCCATCGTCGAGCAAGACGTCGACGAGAAATCGCTTGTAGCGACGGACCAGGCGGCCCTCGATCAGGGGCGTTGTGAATTGCATGGCCCGAAGTCTAGCCGCGAGGACGGCTGATCGGCAATCGCGCGCACAAGCGGGGCTGTGGACGGCACCGCGTGGCGGCGCAACGTATTGGCGTACGTGCCGGCTTGTTCGGTAGGTCGCGCAAATCAGCGATCACTGATGCACAGCCATTGCCGCAGATGCTAGATTGCGGTGACGCAAGTCCCCCCGACCTTCGCGATGCGATATCAAGCGTAAACCGGGCTGAGCCGGCGTGAGCCGATAGCCAGCGGAAATCCAGGAGAGATGCAACGTCGATGCAAGAGCCAGTGACCGCCGCGATCCTCGTCATCGGAGACGAGATCCTTTCCGGACGCACCAAGGACAAGAATATCGGCACCATCGCCGATCATCTGACCGCCATCGGTATCGACCTCCTGGAAGTGCGGATCGTCGGCGACCGGAGGGAAGCAATCATCGCCGCGCTCGATGCGCTTCGCCGCAGTCACGATTACGTTTTCACGACGGGCGGTATCGGTCCGACCCACGACGACATCACGGCGGATTGCGTGGCTCGGGCCTTCGGCGTCGAGATCGGCGAGGATGCGGTGGCACTTACGCTGCTCGCGGCGCACTGCGAGCGCCGTGGCGTGCCGATGACGAGTGCGCGACGGCGGATGGCGCGCGTTCCGAAAGGAGCGACGCTCATCAAGAACGCGATTTCAGCGGCCCCAGGCTTCATGATCGGCAACGTCATCGTCATGGCCGGTGTGCCGAGCATCATGCAAGCCATGCTGGCGGATTCCACCCAGTACCTGCGAACGGGCACGCGCGTGCATTCCGTGACGATCGACATCGGCCGACCCGAGGGCGATATCGCCGAAGTGCTCGGCGCGCATCAGGCATCGAATCCCGATGTTGTGATGGGCAGCTACCCCTATTTCCAGGACGGCGCGCCGAAGGTTCAGCTGGTTTTGCGCTCGCGCGAGCCGGCGCGGCTTGCGTGCGTTGCCCGGGGGCTCGAGGATGCATTGCGTGAGCGTGGCATGTATTGAGCGGGCATGTCGCGGGCCGGCAAAGCGGCTGCGAGCAGGCGGAGCCAGTAACGTAGCCGCGCGTATATCGAGGGGGGTAGCGTTGGCTCCCGCCGGCCATCAAGCCTCCGTCAGCGGGGTCCGCCGTCGTCACGCGTGAGGGGCGGAGCCACTTCGAGCGACGGCGCCGAGACGGCTGACGAGGCTGTCGCTCGCGCCAGAAGAATGCGCGCTGGAAGACATGGTCGCGGGTGTGTGTGCCATGATGTCGGCTGCTGTCGGGTCCGATGTCAGATCGTTTGCCGCAGCGGCCGGTTCTGCCGCGTCAGTGACGCCGATTTCTTCTTTCACTTCGTACGCCCCGTAAGATGCCGGAGAAGCAGGCTCGGCGGCCCACGCCGCGCCGACATCGCCAGCGGCATGGCAGCCGCCTGTTTCGTCCGCTGCGTCCGCGTCTTGCAGATCACCGTCAATGCCGTCCGGATAGAGATCGTAGTTGGCCTCGAGCACATCCAGGAACGCCACGATCATATCAGTCAGCGGCGCCAGCGAGATCCGGCCGGCAACGAGGAAGCGTTGATCGAAGGTGACCTCGCGCGATTCGGGCAGGCCGGCAGCGTCGTCGGCGATGACGCCGCGGCTGCGCAAGAATGCGATCAGGCAATCGCCGGTTGCGAAGTCGGCGAGCGTCGAATCACCAAGTTCGGCGACGGCATCGACGAGAACGGCCGTGCCACCGACGAACAGACGCGCAATGCCACTGAAATGATCGGCGACGGCGGCGAGTTCGGTTGCGCGCCGTCGCGCCATGAGCACGCGCCCTATCAACATGGCTTCATGGCGCCTGACGTCTTCCACAACGGCGCGCTCCGCAGCCCTTTCGGCCAGCGTATCGCCCGCAGCCGCGGTCCGTCTGGCGCACCAATTGCCACCGGCGGCCTCGAGGTCTTCCGCGGCGGCCAATGCCGCATCGAGATGATCGGCGAGGACATAGGCGACGGCGGGGGGGGCGGCGGCATCGTCGCTCGTGAATTCGGTTGCCATGTATCCCTCTTCCCAGGGCGGCGTCGCCCGGATGTCACGGCAACTTGATGTGATTCGGTTGCCTGGAAAAAGGCAGAGGTCAATAGTTGTCGCCATGTTCCACCGTCGGCTGCGTTCTGTGGACAGATCAGGCGTCCGCATGTTGCGTGTCTGCCGCAACGGCCTCGCGCTCAAAGTATGTGGTCGACCGGACGTGCCGCGCTGTCGCGTTCCGCTCGGAATTGATGGGGCGGCACCAAGGTGTCGTAGGCGCTGGGCATCGCGGGGCCAAGGCGGAGGCCACAAATTGTCGGTCCTAACTGTCGGGCAATCGCAGGCTCGCCCGTCTTCTATTCTGCAAGGGGCGCGCACGTGCGCTGCTGGAACGAAGCGGGAAGTTTGAAGAAGCCAACCATGGAGTGGGCGATGAGCTATGTTGACGGTTTTGTCCTGGCGGTGCCGAACGAAAAACGTGAAGTCTTCAGGAAGCATGCGGATGACGCGGCGACCGTATTCAAGGAGAACGGCGCGCTCTCGGTCATGGAGTGTTGGGGCGACGATGTTCCGGACGGAAAGGTGACGTCGTTCCCGATGGCCGTCAAATGCAGGGACGACGAAACGGTCGTCTTCTCGTGGATCGTTTGGCCATCCCGCGACGTGCGTGATCGCGGCATGAAGGCAGTGATGGAACACCCGAGCATGCAACCGGACACCAACCCGATGCCGTTCGACGGCCAGCGCATGATCTTCGGCGGGTTCGTTCCGATCGTCGAACGCTGATCGGCGGCTGGTGCGAGGTGAACCGCAGCACGGGAGAGATTGACGGCGCCCAGGAGGGCGCCGCCCCGATGCTGCGGCTCAGCTATTCAATAGCGCCAGCCGATTTGGTGGTCGATTGATGTGCTTCCGCCGCCGCGGATCAAGAGTGCAAGCGCCACGAGGCCCCAGAGCAGCGGGTATTCGAATCCTCCCGCCGTCCAGAAAAAGCCATTGGCGAGATGCACGCCGACGGCCGCATAGGCCATCAACGCGACGACCGCGAGAGCGGAGAGCCGCGTCAGGAAGCCGAGGGCCAGAAAGAGGCCGCCGAAGAATTCGGTCATGCCGGCCGCCGCGGCAAACAGGATGCCCGGATAAAGGCCGAGGTTCTGCTCGAAGAACTGGCCGGTGCCGCTGAGCCCACCACCTCCGAACATGCCGAACAGCTTCTGTGCGCCATGCGGCATCAAGATCAAGCCGGTCGCGGCACGCACGATCGTCCATGCGATCGCGTCGGCGGTCGGAGAGGTCGACGAGACTCGCCGGGCGGATAAATCCGCGCTCGCGTCAATGGTCGGTGTCATGTGTTGCTGGTTCCTTCTGCTGTCACGTCGTTGGTTTAGGCACCCTGAGCGCAAGCCGACGGCCGTTGCCGGGTTTCAAGGGTTGCGAGGCGGTTTACTCCGTTGCGGGAGTTCCCGCCTCGCCCTGGCCTAGAGTGCGATGAGATGAGGCCGAGCCGTCCGGCCTGGACTGTCGTCGCAAGGACTACGGGCCCCGCCACTACGGGCCCCGCCACTACGGCCCCATGTCGAACAACAAGAACTCGGCATCCGTATCGCCAGAAATGTCGATTGGTCCGGACTTGACGACCGCTGCCGCATCGCCAGCCGACAACCTTTCACCATTCACCGTGATGGCGCCGCGCGCCACCTGGATCCAGCCGCCGCGACCGGCACTCAGCTCATGGGCGACACGATCGCCGTAGGTCACGATCGAGGCATAGAGATCGACGTCCTGCTGGATCTTGACCGACCCATCCCGCGCATCCCGAGAGCCGATGAGACGCAGTTTGCCGCGCTTTTCGTCGGTGCTGAACGTCTTCTGCTCGTAGCTCGGCGCGAGGCCGGTTCGATCGGGAATGATCCAGATCTGCAGCAGATGGACGGCTGCCGCTTCCGAGGCGTTGTATTCGGAATGGCGAACACCGGTACCCGCCGACATCCGCTGCACGTCACCTGGTTTGATCACCGAGCCGTTGCCGAGGCTGTCGCTGTGCGCAAGCGCGCCTTCCAAAACGTAGGTGATGATCTCCATGTCGCTGTGCGGATGCATTGGAAACCCGCCGCCCGGTGCGATGTGATCCTCGTTGATCACACGCAGTGGACCGAAGCCCATGTGGCCAGGGTCGTGATAGTGACCGAACGAGAAGGTGTGGCGGCTGTCGAGCCAACCGAAATCCGCTTTGCCGCGCTCTTCCGCGCGTCTGATCGTCAGGGCCATGTGCATGCCTCCTTTCGGGATTGACCGGTAACGCCGATCGCTTGCCGAAAGACTTAGTTTGACTTCGCATTAGTGCCAATCTAGTCATTTCTCACCAGTATGTAGCTATTTTGGATGCAATTAGGCCATGGACAAACTGGACGCGATGCGGGCCTTTGCGAAGGTGGTCGTCCACGGCAGCTATGCGGAGGCCGCCCGCCACCTCGGGCTGACGCGATCCGCCGTCAGCAAGGGCGTCATGGAGCTCGAGCACATCCTCGGTGCCCGACTTCTCGACCGAACGACAAGGCGTGTCAGTCCGACAGCGGCGGGTCTTGCCTACTTCGAGCGCAGCGTCGATATCCTGGCTCAGATCGAGGAGACGGAACTGCAGGTCTCGCGCCTGCACGACGAACCGAAGGGCGTGCTGAAGGTCAATGCCCCGATGTCGTTCGGTGCGTTGTATCTTGGTGAAGTGATCGCGGAATTCATGGCGGATTATGCCGATCTCACCGTCGAGTTGACGCTCAACGATCGCTTCATCGATCCGCTCGAGGAGGGCGTCGACGTCACGATCCGCATAGCGCATCTGCAGGACTCGAGCCTCATTGCGCGCAAGCTCGCGCCCGCCCGCCGCCTGCTCGTCGCCGCGCCCGCATATATCGACGCACACGGCGCACCAAGGACACCCGAAGAGCTGCAATCACATCGTTGCCTCTCCTTCGGGCATACGACGGTGCTGCAGCGGTGGCAGCTCACGAGGAACGGTGACGTCGTGTCGGTGCCGATCCGCTCCACGTTCTGCTCCAACAACGGCGACGTGCTGCGTTCGGCCGCGATTGCCGGCCTCGGCATCACCGATCTGCCGACGTTCCTCGTCGGGCCCGACGTGCGGGCTGGACGTCTGGTGCCGGTGCTGCCGGTCAATCCACCGCCGGAGTTGGGGATCTACGTGCTCTATGCGCCGAACCGCTATCTCGCCGCCAAGGTTCGGCTGCTCATCGATTTCCTCGTGGCGCGATTCGGACCACGTCCGGCGTGGGACGATATCGGCTGATGGCGCGGGCTCGCTCGTATCCCTCGGGCGGGCCATATGACAGCGCTGGGCCGATGCGCATACTTGCCGCGTCAGCGGATGAACAGAAGCCCGAAGTAGGCGAGAGCGGAGAGCGCGGCTGAAGCCGGAACCGTGATCAGCCAAGCGGCGATGATCACCATGAAATGCGATCGCCGCACCAGCTTGCGGCGGAGAAGCTCCTCGGTGTCGGCGGGCCGGTGGCTCTTGATATCGATTTTTTCGCCATCCTTCGTGCGGATGTAGGCGCGGCGCCGCCGGCTGTGCGTCGTGTAGTACTCACGAAAGAAGCCGACACCGAAAACGGCGCCGACAGCAATGTGGGTCGAGCTGACGGGCAGGCCGAGACCGGAGGCGACGATGACCGTGATCGCCGCCGACAATGCCACGCAATAGGCCCGCATCGGGTTCATCTTGGTGATCTGCTCGCCGACCATGCGAATGAGGCGGGGACCATAGAAGAACAAGCCGAGGCTGATGCCGAATGCGCCGATGACCATCACCCAAAGCGGAATGTGCACCGTACTCTCGACCGATCCCGACGTGGTGACGCCGATGATCGCCGCCAGCGGGCCGACAGCATTGGCGACGTCGTTGGCGCCGTGCGCGAACGAGAGCAGAGCCGCGGCGAAGATCAGCGGCAGCTTGAACAGTTTGCGCAGGGACTGGTTGCGGTTCTCGAGACCTTCCGACTGGCGTCGGATCAGCGGCCTCAGCACCAAGATCGCTACGGCGAAGATGAGCCCTGAAGCGAGCAGGACGGTTGACGTCGCGGGCTTCCAGACATGCTTCAGCCCCTTCATCATCAGGTAGGCCGAGAACGCCGAGACCATCACCGCCAGCAACACGGGAACCCAGCGACGCGCCGCCGCGATCTTGTCGTCCTGGTAGATGATCTGGGATTTGATCAGTGAGAGAAACGCCGCCGCGATGACGCCTCCGAGCAACGGTGAAATCACCCAGCTGGCCGCGATCGAGGCCATCGTCGACCACTGCACGGCGTTGAAGCCGACGGCGGCGATCCCGGACCCCATGACGGCCCCGACCACGGAATGCGTCGTCGAAACCGGAGCGCCGACGTAGGTTGCGACATTGATCCAGAGCGCGGACGCAAACAGCGCTGCCATCATCGCCCAAACGAAGGTGTCGGGAGACGAGACGGTTGCCGGATCGATGATGCCGCTCGCGATCGTCTTGACGACGTCGCCGCCCGCCAGCAGCGCGCCGAGCGTCTCGAATATCGCCGCGATCACCAGCGCGCCGAACAGCGTCATCGCACGCGAGCCGACAGCCGGCGCGACATTGTTGGCGACGTCGTTGGCGCCGATATTGAGGGCCATGTAGCCGCCGAGAATAGCCGCGACGACGATCAGTGCGCTTCGTGGCTCGCCGGAAATTTCGACGGCGGCGATCAGTCCGGCCGCCACCAGGAACACCAGCCCGGCCCCGAGCGAGATGAGCGACATCGAGATCTGGCGCGTCGCGTCCTCAACCCGCCCGATCTTGCGCAGATCCTTGTCGAGTGACGACTTCTTGAGCTTTGTGGCGCCGCGCGGCCGGGTCTTGCCCGTTGGCGTCATCGTCTTTTCATCGGTCATCAATCGGGCAGCCTTCGACAGCCGGCAGCCTGCGGCGCCATTGTCACAAAAGTGTCATGTTTCCGATACGGCGTGGCTGTTGTTCGCACAACCACGATTTGCGGCTCTACCCAATAATCTTTCGTGCCGAAGGATTATGAGCGGATGGCTCAACCCGAAGTACCGCCGCCCACTGCGAGCCGCTTGGGCAGATCGGCGATCAATGCTGCGAGCCCCGCCTCGCCGACGAGTTGGGCCGCTTCGGCGGCCGGCAGCCACCGCACCTGCCGCTGTGATTTCTCGCGCCAGTTCAGCCGTTGTGCGGCGACCAGTAGGGGAAATGCCAGCACGTTGCAGCGGACGATTGCGAACATGTGGAGGCGCTTGCGCGCTTCGTAGGTGCCGATCGGCTGCTTGGCGACCTCGCCGATCAGGCCGGCCTCTTCGCGAGCCTCTTCGGCGGCGAGCTTGTAATCCGGTCTCTTGGCCTTTGGCCAGCCCTTGGGAATGATCCACCGCTGCGTGCCGCGGCTCGTTATCAGGCAGACGAGGATCTCGTCGCGCACGATCACGTACGGCAGAGCAGCGATTTGGGTCAATACGGCCATCGCCTGAAGGTCCAATCGAAAAGAGATGGCGCGAGCACCGCCAGACAGAATCACACGAAAATCGGCGCCTCACCTGGAAATGCGGTGGCCATTAGGCGAGTTCCGCCAGAAGGCACTTCAAGGTGCCGAAATCGAAGCGGCCGCCAAGCGTGGCGTGTGCCGGCCCGAGTTTGCCGCTCTCGAGGGTACCGCACCGCTCGAAAGCGTCCACGATTTCCTCGATCTCCGCCGCATCCAGTCCGACCGCGCTTTTCGCATCGATCAATCCGGCTTCGATCGCATCGGCGAGATGGCCGAGTACGGTCGAGCGCTCGATCCCGCGCCGCTGGGCGATCTCGTCGGCATCGAGGCCAGCGAAATGCAAGGCGAGTGTCTGGTTTACGGTGCTCGACAGACGGTTGTCGAGGCGTTGATCGCGCGGAGCCGAACCGCTGGCACCGATCACGGCCAGCATTTCCGAACCGTATCGCGCGATCTTGGCGGCGCCGAGACCGGTGATGTCGTGGAGCCCCGCTTCGGAGGTCGGTTTGACGGTCGCCAGCTCGACCAGCGTACGATCGTGACAGATTACATAGGGCGGCACTTTGGCGCGCGCCGCGAGTTCGAGGCGGAGCGCCCTCAGGGCTTCATAGAGTGCTGCGTCGCCGGCGGCGACGTTGGCCGAGCGATTGCCGGCGCCCTTCGCCGGGCGACGCGACTTCTCCTTTTTCTCGATGCGTGGTGCGATGCGCATGGGGAACGTCCTTTCCCCGCGCAAGATCGGCCGCGCACTTTCCGTCAGCAGCAGCGTGCCGTGCCCGTCCTCGTCTCCCGCGAGGTGGCCCGCGGCGGTGAGTTGGCGGAAGAGTGCGCGCCATGTCGCTGCATCCGCATCCGCGCCGATGCCGAACACCGAGAGGCGGTCGTGCGAATTGCGGATGATGCGTTCGTTCGTCTTGCCGGCGAGAATATCGAGAACGTAGCCGACGCCGTAGCGCTGCCCCGTGCGATAGACGGCCGACAGCGCCTTTTGCGCGAGAACCGTTCCGTCGACGGTCGCCGGCGGCGTCAGGCAATTGTCGCAATTGCCGCATGGGGCCGTGAGCCTTTCGCCGAAATAGGCGAGTAAGGCCTGGCGGCGGCAACCAGCCATTTCCGCGAGCCCGATCAGCGCATCGAGTTTCTGGCGCTGGATCTGCTTGAAGGCATCCGATCCTTCCGATTGGGCGATCCATTGGCGCAGCTGGATGATGTCCTGCATGCCGTAGGCCATCCAGGCGTCGGCGGCCTCGCCATCGCGACCGGCGCGGCCGGTCTCCTGGTAGTAGGCCTC
>JAGRKS010000121.1 GCA_020442185.1 Hyphomicrobiaceae bacterium | reverse complement strand
GAGGTGGTCGAGGCGCGCAAGGACGTGACTGTCGTCCTGCATCCCTTGACCGACGACCGGCGTATCCTGCCGGTCGAGAGGACCGGCGAGGTGCTGGTCGCGCCCGGCGAATTCATGCTCGTCGCGTCTTACAACCCCGGCTACCAGAGCATGCTGAAAATGCTGAAGCCGTCGACGCGGCAGCGCTTCCTGTCGATCGAGTTCGATTTTCCTCCGCCTGCGCGCGAGATCGAGATCGTCGCCGTCGAGAGCGGTCTATCGAAGGAGAGAGTTGCACCGCTGGTTCGGCTTGCGGGCAAGCTGCGCGCCTTGAAGGGGCAGGATCTCGAGGAGGGCGTGTCGACGCGTCTCCTCGTCTATTGTGCCACCTTAATTGCAGGCGGCATGCCGATCGATCGGGCCGTCCAGACTGCACTGATCGAGCCGCTTTCGGACGATGCCGACGTCAAGCAGGGGCTGCTCGATCTCGTTGCGGCGGTCTACGGCTGAATTCGGGAAGGACGTCATGGCCGGTTTCGATGTCGAACTGTGGGAGCCGGAGGAAAGTGTCGGCAAGATCTGGCACGCGTTCGCCTCGAGGCTCGACGCTCCGGCTAGTCACGCATCGTCAGCCGTGGCGCTCGAGGATGTGCGCGGTCGGCTCGGCGTTCTGTTCCGCGGACTTGGCGGCGCTCGCGATGTCGAGATCCGCGCTGCCAAGCCCGAGACATCGCCCCATCGGCTGTCGTGGCGCCGCAAACTCGGCACCGCCAGTGAAGCGCTGCCAAGGACGCGCTTCGACGGCGAGGTCCTGCGACTGCCGGCGGCTCTCGACGTTCTCGATTCGCCGGACAAGAACACCGCACTCTACATCTGGCTCGCTGCCGCGACTGTGCATGCCGCGCCGCCGCTCCCCGAGTGCGATCCGCTGCGGGCCGATATCCGCAATCTGCAGGCTGTTCTCTCGACGACACGCGCCACGCTCGCCGCCTGTCCCGGCCTCCGATCGATCCACACCGGTCTGCTCTCGGAGATGCTCGAAATGCGACGGGCGCGCGCATTGCCCTGGGCCGAGGCGGCCGTCGAGGCTGCAATCCTTCACCTGCTTGGCGGGCCACCACCGTCGGGCGATCTCGCCATCGCGATCGCGACGGCAGCACGCCGGCCGGCGGCAGACCTTTCGGCGTTTCTGGCGCCCCGCGGCTATCGGCCGTTCGAGCCTGTGGTGATGTGGCCGGAGCTGCATCGAGCGGCCTCGCGGTCTCCAGCCGATCGCGACGAGGCGGCGGAGCAACAAGCAGAGACGCCCGGCGCGAATGCCGACGATCGCGCCCTCCGCGCCGCCCGCAAGGCGTCAGACCAGGCGGCGCGCAAGGACAGCCTCGTTCTGCACAAGTTCGAGGCCATTTTCTCCTGGACGGAGTTCTTGAACCTCAACCGTCGCGTCGACGACGATGACGAGGATGGCGCCAAGAAGGCTGCCGACGACCTCGACGAGGTGAGCCTGACGAAAGTGCCTCAGCGCGCGCGCACGCGCCTCAAACTGCATCTCGATCTGGCGCCGGAAGATGTCGAGATCGAACGCATCGCGGGCCGCCACCTCTATGCCGAGTGGGATCACCGGCAGCGCCGCTACCTGCCCGACTACTGCCGGGTGCTGGCAACCGACGCCGAGCCCGCCGACGTGATGCCGCAGTTCCTTTCCTGCGCCGAGACGCGCCGGCGCATCCGATCCGTCAGGCGACAGTTCGAAGCGCTCCGTCCGAAGCGGATTCATCTCTCGCGGCAGATCGACGGGGAGGAACTCGACATCGAGGCGGCGATCGACGGCCTCGTCGATCTGGCGGCGACAGGTGAGCATTGTGACCGCGTCTATCGTGCGAGTCGCAGCCAGGATCGCGATCTCGCCGTCTCGATCCTGCTCGATGTCTCCCGCTCGACAGAAAGCAATGTCGCCGGCCGGCAGGTCATCGATATCGCGCGCGAGGCGCTGATCGCACTTGCATGGGGGCTTTCGTCATGCGGTGACGATACTGCCATCAACGCCTTCTCCTCGCTCCGCCGCGATCGCGTCTACGTGCAGCGCTTGAAGACCTTCGCCGAGCCTATGAATGGCGTCGTTGAAGCACGCATCGCCGGATTGCGGCCGGGCTTTTATACCCGCCTCGGCGCCGCGATCCGGCACGTTTCGGGGGAACTTCACCGGGAGCCGCGGCAACGCCGCCTTCTGCTCGTCATCACCGATGGCAAGCCGAACGATCTCGACCACTACGAAGGCCGGCACGGCATCGAGGACAGTCATATGGCCGTCCGTGAGGCGCGCAGGTCTGGCCAGTCGGTTTTCGGCGTCACCATCGACACGAAATCGCAGGCGCCGTTCTCTCGCATCTTCGGTCGGGGCGGCTTCGTCGTGATACCGGAACCGGCGAAGCTGACCGCTGCCCTGCCGCAGATCTATCGCCAACTCGTAACCGGATGAGCGAACCCGTGCGCGCAGAGGCGGCCGCCGAGCCGACAGACGGAGAATTGGATCACGAGAATTGGGGTGTTCTCGGCGAGTTGCCCGGCGACCTCATGATGTGGGTGTTGATCGCGAGCGAGTTGCTCGTGTTCGGCGCCGCGCTGCTCGCCGTGCTCGGTGTGCGGGCGATGGATCCTGCGGCGTTTGCGGCCGATCAGGCGCTTCTTGATCGTACGGCGGGAGCGCTCAACACGATCGTTCTCGTGACGAGCGGCTTGTGTGCCGCGCTTGCTGTCGGGGCACGAGAAGCCGGGTCGCGCGCCGCCGCCCGCGGGTGGCTTGCAGCGGCTTGCCTGCTCGGCGTTGCGTTCCTCGCCGTCAAGGGCTTCGAGTACTGGGACAAGGCGAGCCAGGGCATCGGTCTCGAGACGAGCCCCTTTTTCACGTTCTACTATCTGATTACCGGATTTCACGCAGCGCACGTTATCGCAGGCATCGTCATCTTCGCTCTCGTTTCCGTCTACGACAGCGTGCGCAATATCGTGACGGCCGCAGCCTTCTGGCACATGGTCGATCTCGTCTGGGTGCTCCTGTTCCCGATCATCTACCTCTTGAGGTGAGCCATGGAAAGACGAGCTCTGATAGAGGCCTGGTTGATGCTCGTCGTGTTGAGCGCCGCGACGACCGTTCTGACGATCGCCGAAGCGCAAGGGGCGTGGAGCATCGCCGTCGCGGCTGGCGTCCTGGTGCTTGCCGGGGGCAAGTCGCGCGTCATCCTCGCTTCCTATCTGGGGCTTGCCGGATCGCGCTTCTGGATGCGGGCGATCAACGGCGCGATCGCCGGCTTCTTAATGCTCGCGTTCGGCATTTTCCTGATTGGCTGGGGAGGTTGAGACATGCCGAAATCATCGCCAAAACCGGCTCGTGAGCGCACGCCCGTCCGGCTCATCGCATTCTGCTATGCGTTGATGGGACCGGCATGCGCCATCAACGCGGCATTCATCGCGATCGCCATTCCTGCGATGGCCCCGTACGGGTTCGCGGGCCTCGTCTCTGCCGCGGCGCTCGGCGCCGTCGTTGGCATACTGCCGGCGCTGTGGCTGGCGCGACGCATCGGCGATGGGATACGTGACGACGCGTGAACCGCATGATCCGCGCGGATCGGCGCCTCAATCACCTTTTCGCCAGGGCGCGCTGCGGTCCTCCAACATATAGTCCCTGAGCTTCTCGATATCCGCGATGCGCGCTTGATTCTGAAGTATCTCGACGCCGTGCTCTTCGAGCCGGTTGAAGGCGCGCGAGAGGCTTTGCGGCTGCATTCCGAGGCGGCCCGCGATCAGTGTCTTGTCGTAGGGGAGCGTGATCGTGCAAGAGCCGTTGTCACAATCGCATAGCTCGAGCAGGAACTCCGCTACGCGCTGCGCCCCGGTGTGCGCCTTGAGCTGTTCGACCTGTGCGACGAGGCCGTGCAGATGCTTGAATGTCGAGGACACGATGGCGAGTGCGATTTCCGGGCGCTCGCCCATCATGGTCGACAAGATGCCGGCGCGAACCTGCAGCAGGCGGCCGTCGGTCACGGCTTCTGCGGAGACTGGATAGGGCTCGGCGTCGAATGCGACCGCCTCGCCGAAACTGCGGCCCTTCGTGAAGACGCCGACCACGGCCTCTGCACCGGAAGGCGTTATACGGAACAGCTTAACCCATCCGTCGAGCACGACATAAATATGCTGGGCGGTATCGCCCTGCAGAAAGATCGTCTCGCCGCGACGGTAACTTCGCGTCGTCGCCCGATCGAGGATGGACTTCGCGAGATCGGCCGGAAGGCTGGCAAAGAGTACTGTCTCGCGCGCCGTCGCCAGATCGCTGCCTTGCAGCATCGGATTACTCCGCTCCCATCAACGTTGCCGGGAACCGGACCTTACCCGACCCCAGCCGTATCCGAAAGTCTGACGCTGAACGAAAGTCAAGGCAGAGCATGGCACCGCTCGTAATTTGGCTCATGCAATCGATACCTGGAGCACGACATGACAACGCCGGGGCTTGGCCACAACGCCGATGGCATCTCGATCACGATCGAGGCGCGGTTCTTCAACAGTCTCGCGAAGTACAGCGGTCACGACGGGTTGACCCGGCAGATCGCACTGCCCGCGGGCGCATCCGTCGGCGATGTCATCGCCATGTTCAAGATGCCGCTGCCGGAAATTTTCCTCGTGCTGAAGAACGGCCGGGATATCACGCCCGGCTTGTATCAAGGCGGCGTCGTCAACGAGGCTGTGGTGCTCGACGAGGGCGACGTCATCGCATTCTCCGGACCCGTCCCCTACAGCTACGGCTACGGAGCGCCTGTGGTCTGAACGGCGCAATTCGCACATCGAGGCCGGTTGCGCATTCGACCATGCGAGGGATGCAGTTTCGCCCCTCGCCAGCGTGTTTCCGATCGAGACGCTCGTTCAGCCCGGGCAGTGCGCGCCGGTCTTGATCCAGTATGCGAACAGTTTGCCGAACTGTTCCTGGCTACCGGGCACGGGCATCCGGCCGGCATCGGGCTTCCATCCCCAGCCGACGAGGTCGTCCTCGGCCATGTGCTTCAGGAGGGCATCCATCGACAATCCGCCGTTGCGGGCCGGATCGCTGATTTGCCGGCAGATTTCGCCGAGGCTTTTGCCTTCCCACGCCATCTCGACCGGCGCCAGATGCCATTTGGGATGGCCGGGCAGGTTTGCATGATCGATGTTCTTCGCCTGATGGCACGTCGTGCAACGCATGCCGACGACGCCGATGTTGGCCTCGCCGCGACGCACAGGCGGCTCGTGCTTGCGCATGTCGTCGCCTTGAAGCGGACTGTCGCCCCGCGGATGGCAATTCACGCATCGCGGGTGTTGGAGTACGCGGCCTATTTCGCGGAAGACGTCGATCGAACGGGCGACCTGATCGCCTGAGCCTGCGAAATCCTCCGGCGCCTTGAGCTGATCGGACATCGCCGGATGCGAGAACGCGAAAGCGACCAGGGCGAGTGAGACGGCGAGGCCGATGGCCGATCGGTGATGTGTCGCGCCGGGCACCGCGCTTGCACGGCCCGGCCCAACCTGGTTCGGGTGAGTGGTGGAGCGGTGTCGAAACGCCATAATGCTTCTCCTGGCCATTAGTGCTGCCGCAGCTGACAACCGGCACCGCGGACAACCGCGGGTTTGCTCCTCGTGACGGCGGCGGCCGTCGCAGCCGCCACTTCGGCCGTCACGCCGGTATATCGACAAACGGCAATTTGCGGACGCGGGTTCCTGTCAGCTTGGCCCAGGCATTGGCGACGGCCGGCGCGATCGGCGGGACGCCGGGCTCCCCTACGCCCGTCGGCGCTTCGCCGGACTTGATGATGGAAACCTCGACGTCGGGCATCTCGTTGATGCGCAGGCTGCGATAGGTGTCGAAATTCCCCTGCTGCACCTTGCCGCCGGATAGCGTGATGGCGTTGTAGAGCGCGGCGCCGAGCCCGTAGCCGATGCCGCCTTCCATCTGCGCGCGTACGATGTTGGGGTTGACGGCGATGCCGCAGTCGACCGCGCACCACACCTTGTGGACACGCGGTGCCTTCTCCTTGCCGGCGGAGTCCTTGCCGACCGAGACTTCCGCGATCTGCGCAACATAGCTGTTGAACGACTTGTGGACCGCGACCCCGCGCGCGCGGCCCTCTGGCACCTTGCCGCCCCAGTCTGCCATGCGCGCGACCTCGCGCAACACGCCGGCATGGCGCGTGTTTTCACCGAGCATCGCAAGCCTGCCCTCGACGGCGTCCTTGCCGGCGAGCGCGAGCAGTTCATCGATGAACGTCTCGGTCGAGAAGCCGGTGACCGAATGCCCGACGGAACGCCACCAGAGCACCGGGATACCGACATCCAGCTTGTGAACGTCCACCTGGAAATTCGGTATGACATAGGGCAGATCTTCCGCACCTTCGATCATCGTTGGATCGATGCCGTCCTTCATCATGCTGGCGAACGGCGTTCCTTCCATGATCGATTGGCCGACGATCGTCTGCTGCCACCCGACGATGTTGCCGGCGGCATCGATGCGTCCCTTGAGGCGATGGACGTAGGCCGGCCTATACCGACCGCCGCGAATGTCATCTTCGCGTGTCCAAAGCAGCTTCAGAGGCCGCTTGCTGGCGAACGCCTTCGCCGCGTGCGCGGCCTCGACCGCGATGTCGGCATTGGGTGTCGCGCGCCGGCCGAAGCTGCCGCCCGCCAGCATGGTGGTAATCGAGACGGTCTCGGGCCTGAGGCCGAGCACCTGGGCGATCGCCGCCTGGTCGATCGTCTGCATTTGCGATCCGGCCATGACCTGGCAGCCGTCAGCGTCGGCTTCGATGACGCAGTCGAGCGGCTCCATCGGCGCATGTGCGAGGTAGGGAAAGACGTACTCGGCTTCTATCGTCTTGCTGCCATCGTTCGCGGCACCGAGTTCGGCACCACGCTGCTTTACGATGCGTCCCGGCTTGGCCGCCGCTTCGGTGTAGAGCGTCAAGATCTCGCTGGTGGATCGCGTTTCAGCCTTGCTCGTGTCCCAGGCGATGTCGAGGACGTCGCGGGCCGTCTTGGCCGCCCAGAACTTTTCGGCATAGACCGCGACGCCCTGAGGCAAGGTCTTGACCGCGACGACGCCCGGCACGGCGAGCGCCGCCTTGTCGTCGACGGCCTTCACGGTCGCGCCGAATGCCGGCGGATGCGCGATCAGCACCGTCAACATTCCCGGTTTGTCGACATCGATTGTGAACATCGCTGCGCCGGTCGTTTTGGCTGAGGTATCGAGCTTTGGCAGGTCGGTGCCGATCAGGCGGAATGCCTTGGGGTCCTTGAGGGTGACGTTCTCAGGTGGCTCCAGCCGGCTCGCAGCATCGGCGAACTCCCCGAACTTGGCGGCTTTGCCCGTGCCCTTGTGCGTGATGCTGCCACTCTCGATTGCGATCTCGGCGGCGGGAACGCCCCAAGCCGCCGACGCCGCGGCGACCAGCATCGCTCTGGCGGTAGCACCGGCCTTGCGCATCTGCTCGTAGGAATTGGCCATCGCGGTCGAGCCGCCGGTTCCCTGCACACCGAATGCGAGGTTCTTGTAGAGTTCGGTGTCGGCGGGTGCGGCCTCGGCCCGCATCTGCTCCCAGTCCGCGTCGAGTTCCTCGGCGACGAGTGTCGCGAGCCCCGTATAGGGACCTTGGCCGAACTCGATGTGCTTGATGAGAACGGTGACCGTGCTATCGGGCGCGATGCGGATGAAGGCGTTGGGAGCAAATGTCCCCACAGCCTCGCCCGCGCCACCCGACATGGCGGTCGCGGCACCGGACTGAGCAGCCGCACGGCGCGGCAGCTGCACACCGATGACGAGCCCGAGGCCCGCGCCTGCAAGGCCGCGCAACAGACTGCGCCGGTCGAGTGCGGTCAGTGTCGTTGAGGTCGTTGCGTGCGCACGTTCTGGCCCGAAGGCGTCCGGTGCACGGCCAGCCTGCGACTGCGCTTCTGGGCGGTGCGATCCTGGCGATGTCGAAAATCGGTTGCCCATGGGTCTACTCCTTCAGCATCGCAGCAGCGTCTTTGATGGCTTGGCGAATGCGAACATAAGTGGCGCATCGACAGATGTTCCCGGCCATGGCGCCGTCGATATCGTCGTCGGTCGGCGCCCGGTTTTCCGAGAGCAGCGCGATGGCCGAGATGATCTGGCCTGACTGGCAGTAGCCGCACTGCGGCACGTCGATCGCGACCCAGGCGGCCTTGACGGCGCGGGCCTCCGGACTGTCGATGGCCTCGATGGTCTCGATTTTGACGCCCTGGACGGCCGCGGCCGGCGTCACGCAGGAGCGGGTCGGTTGTCCGTCGATCATCACGGTGCAGGCGCCGCACTGGGCGATGCCGCAGCCGAATTTCGTTCCTGTAAGCCGCAATTCGTCCCGGATGACCCACAGCAATGGCGTTTGCGGGTCGATGTCGAGGGAATGCTTCTTGCCGTTGACGTCGAAATCGAGTTGCACGGCTGGTCTCCTGTCTGTTCGGCTACGTCGAGGCTCGTGTGGCGTCTTGGCGTCCAGTGGATATGCACTCTGGCGGTTGACTGTTGGGATCGCTCGTGTCGAAGGCCTGGACCCGGCGACGTTCAGATCAGATGCGTCTCAGGTGCACGGTCAGCAAGAGCGCGACGTCCTGAATTTGCTGCCTCTCGCTCGAGGTCATGAGCTGTGACGAGATTTGAGCCTTGCCTCGCTTCGATATACGGCATCAGTTGGCCTCCCGCTGCGAGCTTCGGCATCTTTGAGCGATCGGTCCTCGGACCCGCGGTACGGGTCGCGCTTCTGGTTTCGTTGATATCTTAGACTAATTTCCCTCTGATAGGGGTATCCGGACATAGGCTGCAGACGCCGCGGCGTGTTGCAGGCGCTGGGCCGGCGTTGCGCCACCCAATTGCCTTGTCGACACAGCAGTTTTCACCCTGCATGCACGGGCCGGCTTGCGGGGACGTCAGCTGTTTTGCATGATGAACACGTATACGATCGATCTGGTTCCTTGGTCTTCCCACCCTTCCCATGGCCAGGGCCATCATGACGGTTCACATGTGCTTCATTCAGGCTCCCATAATGTCGCCGGTCATTGTTGAACCGTTTTGCTCCAAGCATCGACTTATGGTCGTGGCAAGGGGCCTGAGCATGATGATCGGATGACGATCGGATGACGCCCCAAACCGACGATGCCGACCTGATCGCGCGGATCGCTGATTGCGATCAACTCGCTCTCCGGACGCTGGTCGGCCGCCACCAGGTTCGGCTTTTCCGCTTCCTCATGCGCCTGGTGCGCGACGAGGGGATGGCGGAGGAGCTGTCGAACGAGGTGTTCATGGAGGTTTGGCGCAATGCCGCACGTTATGAAGGGCGATCCCAGGTCGGCACATGGTTGCTATCGATTGCGCGAAACCGTGCCATCAGCCGCCTCAGAAAGCGGCGTGAAGCGAGCTGGGACGAGGACAAGGCGGCCGAACTCGCCGACGACGCCGATACGCCCGAGGTCACCACACAGAAGCTCGACAAGGCCAGCGCACTCAAGCGATGCCTCGACGCGCTCTCGACGGATCATCGCGAAATCGTCGATCTCGTCTACTACCAGGAAATGTCCGTCGGCGAGGTGGCCCAGATCGTCGGGATCCCGGAGAACACCGTCAAGACACGCCTCTTTTATGCGCGCAAGAAGCTATCCGAACTTTTGCTCGCGGCTGGTATCGATCGAGGTTGGCCATGATTGATGAAGCCCATGCCCCGACAGAGCGGGAAGAAATCGAGATGCTCGTGCCCTGGTACGTGACCGGGCGGATCTCGGCCGCCGATGCGCGCCGGGTCGAAGCCTTCGTTGCGCGCAATCCTGATTTCGCCCGCCACATCGCGGTGGCGCGGGACGAGCGTTCGGCCGCCGTCGAGGTGAGCGAAGCGCAAGGCATGCCGTCGGCGCGCGCGACCGACCGGTTGTTCGAAGCAATTCGTGCCGAGCCGATGCCGCGTTCCGTCGCGGCGCGGCGGCAGGCAAACGGGCTTCTGGCACGTGTGCGCGGCTTCTTCGAGAACCCGACTCCGGTGACGGTCCGTTATGCGGCCATGGCCGCGGCCGCCGTCGTTCTGGTCCAGGCGGCGGTGCTCGGCAGCATGTTCGCGACCCAGCCGGCCGGCGATGGCGGCGGTTATCGCACGGCAGCAGGCCCCGAAACGTCCGCCGCCGCCGTCGCGCTCGTGTCGTTTGCAGACGGCGCATCCCTCGCCGAGATCACGAGCCTGCTCGACGGCGTTGGCGGCCGTATCGTCGATGGTCCGCTGAAGGGCGGTTTCTACAAGGTGGCGATAGCCGCGGCGAATGGCGATGGGGACAGCGGAGCCGCGCGCGCAATGGAGGCGCTGCGCAAGAAGTCCGGTGTGGTGAAGCTCGTTCTGCCGAGCCGGTGAGGCCGGCGCGAGGCCGGCAAGTGTTCCGGAATTCGGAACGTTCATTGGTTCGCCGATACAACCGGAGCGAACGCGGTGTGCGTTGGCGCACCCACGCCGTTACGGTGACGAGTGTCCGGTCAAGCGACCATTGTCGGTTCAGTCGACGAGTGTGCGGTTGAGACGCTCGCGGCTCACTTTGGTGGACCAGGACTTCGCCGCTTTGCGCTCCCGACGGGTCGGTGGCGGCGTCGCCAGATCACCGGCATTTGCCGTGACCGCAGCGGCACCCGAACTCCCAGATTTCTTACGTGGGGCCAGTCGATCGCGTGCCTCGGGACGCAAAACCTCGACCGTGATGCGATCCTCCGTGGTGGCGGGACCCTGCGCAGCCAGACCGCCTTGTGGCGGGAGCCGCTCGGGGCCGACCGCACCATAGAACGGCAGCATCGCGGCGCGCTTGACGTCCCCGCCCCGCGGCGGATCCTTCTTGGCGATCAGTGGCTGCAGTTCGGCAACCAGCTCGGGCAGTGGCTTCAGCATCGCTTCCGAGCGCATGTGAACGACCTTGAACCCGCGTTGCCGCAACTCGGTTAGAATGACCGGCAGTGCCTTGGCCGTTGCCGCCTTGATGTCGTGAAAGAGGACGATGCCGCCGTTTCGGGCGACAACGCGGTCGACCGTCACCTTGGCGAGGCGTGAGGGACTGGCGATGAAGCTGTCGTCGGATACGACATCGACCGTGAATGTCGCGATGCCTCGCTTCTGCAGCGCCTCTAGCATCGTCGGGTTGTCGCTCAGTCCGGGGAACCGGAAGAACGGCGACACCCGCCCGCCGCTGGTCAGTGCGAGGGCAGCAAAGCCGCGCTCGATCTGATCAATTGCCTTGTCGCCCTTGAGGCGCTTGAGGTTCAGCGGATGCGACCAGGTGTGTCCGCCGAGCGTATGACCGCGTGCCAGCACGTCGCGCACCATTTGGGGGTATGCAACCGCCATGCGTCCGACGGAGAAGAATGTCGCCTTGGTGCAGAAGCGATCGAGCGTGTCGAGGATGGAGCGCGTGATCCAGGGCATGGGTCCGTCGTCGAAGGTCAGCACGACTTCCTTCGGCGCCAGGAAGCTTTTCTCCCGCTCGTAGCGCGACAGTGCGCCGTAAAGTGGTCCGGTCGACGTATCGATTTCGACGATGCGGTCGACGCCGAGACCGCCGTCCTTGGCGTCGCACGATGTGGCCTTGGCGGCACCGATGCTTGCACTCGTCGCGGCGCCAGAATCAGCGGCATGCGCCGAACCGGCAGCCAGCATGATTGCGGCGGCGGCAGCTAGTCTCGTGACGATCGGTTTCAACGTCAGCATCCAGGTGCGGTCCACTTATGTGCGCGTCGACGGAGATGCGCGTTCTCGTGCGCATGCGAGCAGTGCAGCCCTCCGCAATGAAATCGGACAGAACAGTCGGCCCGGCAAGGCCCAGGCGCCCATTGCGCCTCGGTATCGTCGGGGTGCGGCGCGCAGATGCCACACCAGGAGGTCCGGATGTCGTTGCGGATCGGCCTATGCCCCAGGCGGGCAAGAGTACACGAATTTGCCGGTCTGTTCGTTAACGAGGGTTGGGGGCATGCAATCCCAGGTGGCACCTCGAAGCGGACGGAAGGCGAGGCTGCGGTGTTAACCACGATTGCAGCGGCCAAGAACGTACAACCCGGGATGGTTGCGTCGTCAAGTTATCCGGTGAGGTTATCCGCCCCATTGATCCGCTCAAGTAATCCGCGCCGGTCACCTCGCCTCGGGCCATGCCTTTGTGGCTCAGCGGACGCGTGCGGCTGCCCGCACTGCGGTGCGAACCAGCGCGCTCGATAGGAAGTGCAGGCTGCTCGCCCCGCTGGCATGGTCTTGAGGTTCGCCAACAAACGACTGGTGCGGGCCGTCCGTGGCCTGTCACCATGTCTTCCGTGGTCCGTCGCCTTCCCGCGCGTGTCTCGCCGTCGCCGAACCGTCACTGCCGTTATCGAACCGTCACTGGTAGTGCTGGAACATCTTCTCCTGCCAGGTCGGCTCGACCTTCTTCCACGACGGCGGCGGGCGATCGCGCTCCTTCTCGGCGGATTGGGTCGGCCGCGCGCGCTCGGAAGTCTTGCGCTTGGCTGGCGACGCCGCGTCCTCGTGCCAGGGCAGCGTCTCCTGTCTCTCCGGCCGCGAAACCGAGGCAGAGGTTTGCCCACCGGTCGCCATCGGCCAGACCATCGCCCGGTCGTTCAATGGCTGGCGGGCGGTGGCGATCTGCCGACGCGCCAGCTCCTTGCCAGCGATTTCATCGTAGCTTGCCAGTGTTTTCGCGGCGGCCTTCGGCACCAGATGCACGATCTTGAACTTCCGCCGATGCAACTCGTCCAGCAGCTCGGCGAGACCGTTTGCCGTGGAATGCTGGATATCGTGGAAAAGCAGGATGCCCTTGCCGTTCTTTTCCAGCCCCTTGAGGATGTTGCGCTGCATCACGGAGGTGCTGCGCGATTTGTAGTCGTAAGAATCGACGTCGATCGAAAACATGCCGAGATTGCGCTGTTCCATATGGGCCATGACGCGGCGTGGATCGTTGAGATAGGGGAAGCGGAAAAACGGCGAGACCGGTGCGCCGAGGGCCGCTGAAACCGCGCTAAGGCCGAGTTCGACCTCACGCGTCGCTTTCTCCGTCGATAGCGCCTTCAGATTGGCGTGCGACCAAGTGTGCGAGGCAATCGTGTGTCCCTGCGCGGCGACGTCGCGCACGAGGTCGGGGTTGGCGACGGCCATGCGCCCGACCATGAAGAACGTCGCCCTCGCGCAATGGGTTGCCAGCGCCTCGAGCACCCGCTCCGTCGTTTGCCGGCCGGGCCCGTCGTCGAAGGTCAGCACGACTTCGCCGGGTTCGAGGAAGTCAATTTCCTTGTATTGCAGATTTCCGAGCCGCGGGCCGTCGGTGGTATCGACCTCGACGATGCGCGACACCCCGAGCACGCCCTTGCCCGAGCAGCGGGCATCGGCCCGCGTGGCCTTGAAGGCAGCCCCTCGCTCTTGAGCCGGAGCCGATGAGATCATCAGCCCGCTGCCGGTAGCGAGGGCGAAAGCCGCCAGCGTCAAGTATAGTGCCTGTCTCGACACCCGCCTTGGCCCCGGGCTTGCCCCCCGACGTGCCCCCCAGCCTGCCCGACACCATGCCCATAGAACGGACGTCCCCCGACCTGCCCCTGGTCCAGACGTCTTCGGCGTTGTCGATCGGTCGAACACTGGCTCCCCCAATTGTCTTCGCTGCGGCACGCAAAATTGACATTGGCCGGTTTTGTCACTGCGTGCGATTTCATCACGGGCCGCCACCCATGCCGCGCAACCGAAACCAGATCCGCCGCTTCACGCTTTTCCCGGAACCTGGCCCACCCGGACGTCCCGGCACCACGCCGGACTTCGGACTTGTCTCAATTGAACTCGTTTCAATCGAACTTGCCTGACCGGCGGCCCAACCGCCACCGGCTCGTCACTCGTCGCGTCGTTCGTCAAAACCGAACAGCGTACACGTTAGCCGATCCCTCGCTTGCGCATCTTGCGGCGCGCTGACACATGCCCGGATCCCTGGAGCGCAGGGGCCACGAACACACGGGTCGGTTCGCGCGCGAAAGTGTGTCCGCTAAGTTGCTGCGTCGGGTAGCTTGTCGATGCCTTCCCCAAAGTGATACTAGCCACGCTGAAAGCCGTGTTGCAACTCATGCGGCGCGAGTTTCTCGAGCCGAGGGTTCGTCACGTCCGTTGAATGTCAACGGTTGGATATCCTCCGATCAATTTTTGTTCGAGTCGTGACAAACGGGTGACGTTCGAGGACGCCACCAATTGTGGGAGGACGGGATGGCGGAGCCGTCACGCGGCGACGACACCGGGGCAACGGAACGGCACGAGACGACGACCGCCGACGATCTCGTCGCCGTCGTCGCGGACGCGCTCGAACGTGGCGACAGCGCCGCTGCCATCGCGCTGACCGAGTCGCTCAGCACGCCCGACCTCGCCGACCTCATCGAACTGTTGAGCGCCTCCGATCGCGTCAAGCTGATCGTCACGCTCGGTCCGCGCTTCGACTTCGAGGTCTTTTCCGAAATCGACGAGACGGTGCGCGACCAGCTTTCGGAAGCGCTGCCGAACAAGCTGCTGGCCGAAGCCGTCCAGGAACTCGATACCGACGATGCCGCCTATCTCCTCGAGAACCTCGAGGAAGCCGACAAGCAGGAAATTCTCGCCCAGCTTCCGACGAGCGACCGTGCGGCGCTCGAGCGCAATCTCGAGTATCCGGAAGAAACCGCCGGCCGCATCATGCAGTCGGACTTCGTGGCGGTCGCCCCGTTCTGGACCGTCGGTCAGGTCATCGACCACATGCGCGATGCCGAGGACCTGCCGGAGACTTTCTCCGAGATATTCGTCGTTGACCCGGGTTACCGTGTGCTCGGCGCGCTCGAACTCAGCCGTCTTTTGCGCACCAAGCGTGATGTCCGCGTCGAAACGATCATGAACGAGGAGCGCCACCAGGTTCTCGCGACCGAGGACCAGGAGGATGTCGCCCGCCAGTTCCGCCGACACGACCTCATGTCCGCGCCCGTCGTCGACGCCAATCAGCGGCTCGTCGGCGTCGTTACCGTCGACGACGTCGTCGACGTCATCCAGGACGAGGCGGAAGAGGATATGAAGGCGCTCGCGGGCGTCGGCGACGAGACGCTTGCCGACACGGTCTATTGGACGGCGCGCTCGCGCGTGCCCTGGCTGATCGTCAATCTTGCGACGGCGATCCTGGCCTCTTTCGTCATCCAGCTTTTCGACGCCACGATCGAGCAGATGGTCGCGCTCGCGGTGTTGATGCCGATCGTCGCCTCGATGGGCGGCAATGCGGGCACACAGACGATGACCGTGACGGTACGCGCGCTCGCCACCAACAAGATCGGTCGCACCAACGCGCCGCGCGTCATCACCCGCGAGTTCCTCGTCGGTATCGTCAACGGTGTCATTCTGTCGATCATCATGGCGCTGGTGGTCTACGTTTGGTTCGGTTCGGGGATGCTCGGCGGGGTGATCGCAGCCGCCATGGTCATCAACATGATCGCGGCGGGTCTCGCCGGCATCCTCATTCCGCTGATCATGGATTGGCTCGATCTCGATCCGGCGCCTGCCTCCGGCGTGTTCGTGACGACGGTGACCGATGTCGTCGGCTTCTTCGCGTTCCTCGGCCTCGCCGCGGCGTGGCTTCTCTAGTGTTGCGTCACTAACGCTTGGTCCACGTTTGCTGCACGCTGGCCTGCCAAGCGTTGGTGACAAAAGCAA
>JAGRKS010000120.1 GCA_020442185.1 Hyphomicrobiaceae bacterium | reverse complement strand
ATTGGCGATGATGTTCTTCTTGGTGTAGCCGGCGATGGCATCGGCGTTCACCTCGGGCACGATAAGCGGCACGTCCTGGTCATAACGCCAGCACGAGGAATTATCGATGACGATCGAACCCTGCTTGCCGATGCGCGGCGCCCATTCCTTGGAAACGGCCGAGCCGGCCGACATCAGGCAGAAGTCGACGCCACGGAAGTCGAAGGAGTCGAGATCGCGGCACTTGAGTGTCTTGTCGCCGTAGGAAACCTCGGTGCCGATCGAGCGGCGGGAGGCGACGGCGAAGACTTCGTCGGCTGGAAAGCGGCGTTCGGCGAGGACGTTGAGCATCTCGCGGCCCACGTTGCCGGTGGCGCCGACCACTGCGACCTTGTAGCCCATGTCTGAAATCCTTGCATTCGGAGGCGCGGGCGGGAATTCGCCGCGCCGGGTTCGAGCATCAAGCGCGATCCCATACGCGGGGTTGGCCCGCGATTCAAGGTGATCCCTACGAAATCACGATAGAGCGGCCCGCGGCGGCACCGGAGGGGGGTTGGCTGCGCGCGGGCGCGGATGGGCGAGCACCATCGCTAAATCGCAATGCTGGCATGCGCGACGGAAGCTGACATCGTGCGTCGTTTGATGTGTTTGTCGGCGGAGCAAAATATGCTTACGGCCGGTTTGCCCAGAATGGAGAGCGATTGATGAACGACCGGAACGCAAGCCTCGGCGCGACGACAATTTCCCTGCACTGGGTGCTGGCCGTGGCCATGATCGGCATGCTGGCATTCGGCTTGATTTTGGAGGACATGGCGCGCGGGGAGACAAAATCGTGGCTCATCTGGTGGCACAAGAGCCTCGGCGTCGCCATCCTCGTCCTGGCGATCGGGCGCCTCATCTGGCGGCTCGGTGAAGGCATGCCGCGCCCTCTTTCGGCGATGCCCGCCTGGCAGGCCCGGGTCGCGAAGGCGACCCATGTGGTGCTGCTGCTCGGCACGTTGGCGATGCCCATTTCCGGCATGATGATGACGTTCGGCTCGGGCCGCGCCATCGACGTTTTCGGGCTCTTCACCGTGGGCCCGTTCGGCAAGATGGAGTTGATCGACGAGATTGGCGAGATCGTACACGGGCTCGGTGGCAAGCTGCTGATCGCGGCCATTGTTCTGCATATTCTGGGTGCGTTGAAGCACCAGTTCATCGATCGGGACGGCACGCTTGCGCGGATGGCCGGGCGGCGTGTGGCGCCTGCAACCCGCGGATGACGCATCGGAGGGCCGCCAGTGACGCGCCAGTGACGTGCCAGTGACGTGCCAGTGACGTGCCAGTGACGTGCCAGTGACGCGCCAGCTGAAACGACGGTCGAGCGCTCTATTTCAGCCCAAATCCGGCGCAGTCTAGTGTTCCGTCTCCGATACTTGGTACCCCTTGCAGCAACCGGGGACCAAGCGTTAGTGAGGCAACACTAGCCTGGGTGGCATTGCGGGCGGAACGCGGCAGGGAGGAACGGGCATGCGCACGGCGTGGCAGGCGCGGACGGGATCGCCGGCGAATGTTGCAGCGTTGGCGGTCGCGATATTGGTCATCGGGTCATTCGCCGGGGGCACGGGCGCGTTGGCACAAGCGATCGTGGACGATGGCCCATGGATGAGCGAGGCGGATATGCGCGGTGCCTTTGCCGGCATCACGCTCGAGGGCCGTTATGGCAACGGACGCCCGTTCTCGGAAAGCTACGGCCGCGACGGCCGCATCGCCTACAGCGAGCGCGGGCGGGTCGTCGGGGGCCGCTGGTCGCTTGAGAACGGCGCGTTTTGCACGATCTACGATCGCGACCCGACCGGTGGCTGCTATCGCGTGAAACGTGTGGGTGCCAACTGCTACGAGTTCTATTTCATCGCGCGAACCGAGGAGCAGGCGCGGCACGATCCGCGGGCACCTTCCTGGACGGCGCGGGGCTCGGTCACGGGGCAGGCGGGGTCATGCGCGGAGGAAAGCACCGTTTAGGCGGCGGGCTTCAATCGAGAACGCGTCCGAACAGCCAGGCGACAGCCTCGACGGTGGCGCCGTCGGTGATCTCTCCGGTCACGATGTCCGGGTCGGCGATCACGTCGAACGTCGCTTCGAGGCTCTCGACCGACAGCCAGTAGTAGGCGCGCCCGGTGATCTCGTTATCGAGGCGGCGGTGGGCGCGGACGATACCCGTGAGCAAGACCGTCGGCATCGCAACCCCGCCACGCGGCGCCGCGTCTTCCTCGTCGTCCTCGTCGTCCTCGTCGGAGATGAGGCCGATCGGGATGAGCGCCTGCGCTGCCAGTGGCAGGCCGGGGCTGATCTGCGACGAGAACTCCCCTTGAGTGTGGACGACGATCTCGCGGCAGAAAGCGGCAATGCGGCAGGTCCAGACGGCCGGCAGCTCGCGTTCGGCATGGGCCGCGAAGTCGACCGCATCGAAGACGATCGGATAGCTGCCGAGCCCGATGTCGTCCAGATTTTCATCGCCCGCTGGCCTGTGGTCAGCAGACATGACTGCAGCATCGGGCGAGACCCAACCGTGCAGCATGCCTTCGAGCGGATTGTCGTCCGGCCGGCGGATCGCCTCGGTGACGCAGAGCGGAATCGCGCTCTGGCCCTCGTAGAACGGTGTCAGCCCGAGGATCACCCGTTCGCCAGGGCTCGCTCCTGGATGATCCTCGGCGCCGAGGTGAAACCAGATCTCGGCGCCCGAGCGCGAACGCCAGATCGCATACTCGCCGGTGTCGCCGGTCAGCCGATCGCGCGCTGTGTTCGCGAGATCGGTGAGCGTTTCGCGAAACGCGTCCTCGTCGTCGAACGAAAAGCCGATGCTCGAGAGATTGCTCGCCACGCTTGGCCCATTGATTGGCGCGAAGGCCCGCGGTTGCGAGCCAGCGACGCGTTACGAGTGTCAGGCTGCGAGCGCCTCGATGTGCTTCAGGATGGCGCTGCCCATCTCCGCGGTGCCGACCTTGGTCATGCCCGGCTGCATGATGTCGCCCGTCCGCAGCCCATCCTCGAGCACGCTGGCGATGGCCTTCTCGATGATGTCGGCCTCGCGGCCGAGATCGAACGAATAACGCAGCGCCATCGCGAACGATGCGATCGTCGCGATCGGGTTGGCGAGGCCCTGGCCCGCGATGTCGGGCGCCGAGCCATGGACGGGTTCGTAGAGCGACTTGCGCTTGCCGGTTCTGGGATCGGCCTCGCCAAGGGATGCCGACGGCAGCATGCCGAGCGAGCCGGTCATCATCGCGGCTTCGTCGGAAAGGATGTCGCCGAACAGGTTGTCGGTGATGACGACGTCGAACTGCTTCGGGTTGCGGATCAGCTGCATGGCGCAATTGTCGGCGAGGATCTCGTGATACTCGACGTCGGAGGCATGCGCCTTGTGCACGGCGGCCGTCACGTCGCGCCAGAGTACGCCCGAACGCATGACGTTCCACTTCGCGGCCATGTGCACCTTGTTGCGGCGCTTCCTCGCGAGGTCGAAGCCCATGCGCGCGATACGATCGATTTCGCGTGTCGTGTAGAGTGTCGTGTCGACGGCGCGCTTCTGGCCGTCCTCGAGCGTCACGATCTCCTTCGGCTCGCCGAAATAGGTGCCGCCGGTCAGCTCGCGCAGGATCAGGATGTCGAGCCCCTCGACGAGTTCGCGCTTCAGCGACGAGGCGTCGGCGAGCGCCGGGTAACAGATCGCGGGGCGCAGGTTGGCGAACAGGTCGAGATCCTTGCGCAGCCGCAGAAGCCCGGCTTCGGGCCGGTGCTCATACGGCACCTTGTCCCACTTGGGCCCGCCGACCGCGCCGAAAATGATGGCGTCCGCCGCGACCGCCTTGGCCATGGCGGCGTCGGTGATCGAAACCCCATGCTTGTCGTAGGCGGCGCCGCCGACCAGATCACTCTCGGTCTCGAACTTCGCCGAATTGGAGCGGGCGTTGAGGAACGCGATGATGCGTTCGACTTCGGCCATCGTTTCGACGCCGATGCCGTCGCCGGGCAGGAGAAGGAGCGAATAGGTGGACATGCGCGTATCGTATCCGTTGAGCTGGTCGATTGCTGAATTCGTCGGGGTGCCTCGGCCTCTCGGGCGACGGCGCCCAAGTGCTAATGGTTTGGCGCAATGTCCGCAACCGTGAATGCCGAAGGCGTTACGTGCCGGCGGCTCGCGTTTCGGGTAGGCTGGACGACGCGCTCGCGAAGTCAGTCGCGACCCCATGGAGGAAATCTTATGTACGCAAGGCGTCTTATCGGGCTGGCGGCAGCTGTGTTGGCCGCGTTGGCGGCGTTCAGCCCGGGTTCCGCGTCGGCCGATGGCCGATACGGCAAGCAGAAGGTCGTCTATCACATCAACTACACCGGCGCGGAAGGCGACAAGGCCTATATCCGCGCGCTTCGCAACGTGCAGAACCACATCACTGCCGTCGGCCGCGACAATATCGAGGTCAAGATCGTGCTGCACGGCGATGGTGTCGACCTCTTGAAGGTCGCGATGACCAACGACAAGCTGCAAGCCGAAGTTACCAGCTTGAAGACGCAGAATACGAGTTTTGCGGTCTGTAACAATACATTGACAGGTCGGAAGATCGATCCGGGCAAGGATCTCTTCGAGGTCTTCAAGGAGGATATCGTACCGTCTGGCGTTGCCGAGCTGTCGTATCTGCAGGGCCGTGGCTACACGTACATCAAGCCGTGACGGCGAAGCGGATGATCGACTGAAATGCTTGGGCGAACGTTCTGGCAGCGATTCGTCGGCGTCATGGTTGCGTGCGCGGCAATCGTTGGCGCAACACCGGCCGCCCATGCGGCCGCTGGCGTCGGGAGCGCCGGGGAAGCGGGTGCGGTAACTGTGGGACGGCCCGTGTTTTCGCTGCCAATCGATTGCGCCCCCGGCCGCACCTGCTTCATCCAGAACAATGTCGACATGCAGCCAGGGACGGGGGCCGCCGACTTTCGGTGCGGTTCGACCGCCTACGACGGGCACACCGGCGTCGACTTCCGCCTGCATTCGCTTGCCGCTGCCGCCGCGGGCGTCGAGGTCAGGGCGGCCGCTCCGGGTGTCGTCAAGGCGACGCGCGAAGGGATGGCCGACAGGGTGCCGCCGCGTGCAGAACATGCCGCCATGTCGAAACTCGCGTGTGGCAATGCCGTCATCGTCGATCACGGCGGCGGCTGGCGGACGATCTACTGCCACTTGCGGCGCGGCAGCGTCCGCGTCCGCTCGGGCGATCGCGTAACGCGCGGACAGCCGCTCGGATTGGTCGGCTATTCCGGCATCGCCGAGTTCGCCCATCTCCATTTCGAGGTCCGCCACCGCGATACGGTGGTCGACCCCTCGTCGGGCAATCCGCACGGCACGCCATGTCGCGCGACGCCCGATGTGACGTCCGATGCCGCGTCCGGGTCTGCGGCGGCGTCGCTCTGGTCGGAGGATGTGCGCACGCTCGTCGCCTACAGGAATGGCGAGATTATCGCGGCCGGCTTTGCCGGAGCCGAAGAGCCGGTCAAGGCCATGGAGAAGGATCACGCCGTACCGCCGCCGACCGCCGCGAGCGAGGTACTGCTGTTCTATGTACGGGCGATCAATCTGAAACGGGGCGACAGGGTGACGATCAAGATTCGGGCCCCCGACGGCCGCGACTTCCGCAGCTTCACGCAGACGCTGGGCGCCAACAAGGCCGTTTCCGCGATCTTTACGGGAAAGAGGCGCACCAAGCCCCGTTGGATGGCGGGGCGCTATGTCGGCTCGGTCGAGATAACGCGCGGCGCCGCCGTCATCGCCCGTCGCGAAGGTGTCACGCTCGACATTGCCGAACGCTGAGCCAATCCATCCCTTTTCGAGCCGCCACCGCAGAAGACGGCCCAGAGCGGTCCACGGAAATGTGCAGGATAGCGATCTATCGCGAGACACTTTTTCGACTGGGGCGGCTACACTCGAATAGCCAAATCATGCTCGATAAGCCGTGCAGATGATGACCGCGATTTTTCGATACCGATGGAGGCAGAGGCCGCGCCGCGCCGGCATGACGCTACGACTCGCGCCGGGTCTGCCGTTGGCATTTCTCGCCGGCTGCTCGCTGGCGGCCGACGTGGCCGGGTTGCCGCGATCGGGCCTCCAACCGGATGGCCGCTTCGTACTTGGGGAGGATGTCGCGCGGCTCGATTGCCGGGGCCTCCGCGACCGCATCGAGTCGAACTTCCTGATCGTGAAGCGGGCCGCCGCGAGGGTTACCGCAGAGAAGACGGCACCGCCGCCGACGCTGGTCGCGCTTTACGAGCGAGCCTCGGGTGGGATCGACGGCGGCTCGGCAAGCGCCCGGACGATGCGCGTCAAAGGCATTGAAATTCGAGCGCTCGACGCGGAAATGAAGCGAAAGACTTGTCCCGAGACGGATGTCGAGGCGCGCTTGCGCGAGATCACGGGAGATGCGGCCGACCATGGTGTGAGGCCAGCGGGCGGATGACAAACCTCATGGCCCGTCGCGCGGCCGGACTTCTGGCCGACCTCAAGCCTCATGCAAGGCCCGGTACGGAGAACAGCAGCAGGAACCCGTTCAACGTCAACAATGCTCCGGCGCTGCCGAGCAAGACGCTCATCACCAGGAGGAAGGAGCCGCCTGCGATGATGGCGATCGAGGCGAGAACGATGGCGATCTGCAGCAGCGCCTGGCCATAATCGAAATAGGGGTCGCGCGCCAATGCGAGGTCACGCATCGATTCGAGCATCTTGCCGCGTTTGAACAGCTCGTCGAGACCTTCGTTGCTCTTGGGGTCCGATGTCAGCCGTGCATCGAGCGACTTGCTCTCGGCCAGCCGCTTCTTGATGCGCTCGATCTGCGTTTCGGTGAGACCAGGCGTCGTCTCGAGCACCAGCTCCAGATCTTCGGCGTGGGTTCTGACGAGTTGGCGGCGCATGTTCTTGGCCTGGAAGAACGACCAGATGTTGGTCGCCTCGATGTTGCGTAGCGTGGCATCCTTCGCGGCGTTGTCGCCGCCCATGGAACAGATTGCGAGCACGACCGCGAGAAGGCCGATATAGACGCCGATCCAGCGGTCGCGATCGCGGCTTCGGTTCGGGTCGTCGCGGGACGCATCGAGATCACCGATCGCCATGGCTGCTCCAGTCCGTTACGCGGGCCATACTGCACCTACAATCAGAAGCAACATCTCGTGAGCGGGTCTAGTGTTCCGTTTCCGACACTTGGTTCCCCTTGCAGCACGCGATCGACCAAGTGTCGGAGATATATGGAACACTAGCCTCTCTATGATTTCAGTGTTGCTCTTGTCACCAACGCTTGGCAGGCCAGCTTGCAGCAAACGGGGACCAAGCGTTAGTGACGCAACACTAGCTCTGGTAGCTTCGGGCCGGTGCCAACGCGCGCTGCCACCGCCCTCAAGCGACGAGCTCGCGGCGATCCGCAACCTGCCCGATCTCCGTCAGCCGGTAGATGATCGGTGCGCCCGTCGCAACTTCGCGCTCGATGATCTGCTTCGCCGACAGTTCCTCGAGATACATGATCAAAGCGCGGATCGAATTGCCGTGCGCGGCGACGATGACGTTGCGGCCGGCGCGGACTTCCGGCCAGATGCGCGACTTGTAATAGGGCAGAACCCGCATGGCCGTGTCCTTGAGACTCTCGCCGCCGGGGGGAGGTACATCATAGCTGCGCCGCCAGAGCAGAACCTGTTCTTCGCCCCAGCGTTGGCGCGCGTCATCCTTGTTGAGGCCCGACAGCTCGCCGTAGTCGCGTTCGTTGAGCGCCTGATCGCGAATGGTCTCGAGCCCCTCCTGTCCGAGGTTCTTGAGGATCAGGGCCAAGGTGCGGTTGGCCCGGTGCAGCACGCTGGTGAAGGCGATATCGAACTTGAAGCCTTGTTCGTTGAGCAACCGGCCCGCCCGTTCCGCCTCCTCGACGCCGAGTTCGGTCAGGTCCGGATCGCGCCATCCGGTGAACAGGTTGCGCTTGTTCCATTCGCTTTGGCCGTGACGAACCAGAACCAGAACATTGTCCATTGTCGTATATCCCTCGCTGGGTAGATCGGCGTTCTCGGCGCTTTCGACTGGGACCGTTGCATGCGCCGAAACGTTCGAGCGTTCGATCCGCGGTTCGGTCCCCATCTCGGCTTCAGAGCCCGAGCACGTTCGACATTGCAAACAATCCCGGACCGCGGCCGCGTCCCCAGAGTGCCGCCTTGACGGCACCGCGCGCGAAGATGCTGCGGTCGCTGGCGATATGCGTCAGCTCGATGCGTTCGCCATCACCGGCAAATATGACGGTGTGATCGCCGACGACACTTCCGCCCCTCAGGCTCTGCATGCCGATGTCGCCGCGACGTCGGGGGCCGGTGTGACCATCTCTGGTGCGCACGCTGCACGTGTCGAGTTCGACGCCACGGCCGGCGGCGGCCGCGTTGGCGAGCATCAAGGCCGTACCCGACGGTGCATCCACCTTGTGGCGGTGGTGCATCTCGACGATCTCGATGTCGAAGTCGGCATCGAGTGCCTCGGCAACGCGCCTGGTGAGCGCGGTCAACAGGTTGACGCCGAGGCTCATGTTGCCAGCCTTGATGATGGTGGCATGACGGCTCGCGGCCTCGATGGCGGCTTCGTGATCGGGGCCGAATCCCGTTGTGCCGACGACGTGCACGATGCGGGCATTGGCGGCAAGGCCGGCGAAAGCGACCGTTGCATCGGGTGTCGTGAAATCGAGAATGGCGTCGATGCTGGTGAACAGTTCGAGTGCATCGTCGGTGATCGCGGCGCCGACGTTGCCGACGCCCGCGATCTCGCCGATATCCTGGCCGAGGAACGCGGAGCCGGGACGTTCAACGCCACCGGCCAGAACGCACCCGCTCGTCGCGTGGACGGCGCGGGCCAATTCGCGGCCCATGCGCCCGGCCGCTCCCATGATCGCGATCTTCATGTCGCTCATGCGTTGTCCCTACCGCCCAGATCCCAGCTGCACCGACACCAGGACCGGCGCGGCATCGGCGGGGTATAGCAATGCTCGGCCCCGGCAGGAAGTGCGCCCGATCAATTCGAGGACCGGATGCGGTTCAGGCGCCCTTCGCCTTGGCCCGCTCGATCGATTCGAGGAGCAGCCGCTTGGCGTCCTCGACGCCACCCCAGTTGACGATCTTGACCCATTTCCCGGGCTCCAGATCCTTGTAATGCTGGAAGAAATGCTCGATCTGGCTTTTTGTGATCGGCGGCAGATCCTCGACCGTGCGAATCCGGTCGTAGCGCTGCGTGATCTTCGTCGTCGGAACCGCGATCAGTTTCTCGTCGCCGCCGCCGTCGTCCTCCATCATCATCACGCCGATCGGGCGGCAGTTGATGATGGCGCCGGGGAAGATCGTGCGCGTGTTGCAGACGAGGACGTCGATGGGGTCGCCGTCCGGTGACAGTGTGTGCGGAACGAAACCGTAATTCCCCGGATAGCGCATGGGCGTGTAGAGAAATCGGTCGACGACAAGCGCTCCCGCTTCCTTGTCCAACTCGTACTTGATCGGCTCGCCCCCGACGGGAACCTCGATGATGACGTTGATGTCCTCGGGCGGATTGTTACCGATGCTGATGGCGTCGATGCGCATTCGTCTCTCCTCGATTGCAGCGGGGCGGCGGGTGGCGCGGCCTGTCTTGCAAGCTGCGCCGGCGGTGTCTGGTTCTCGCCGGTTTTCCGCTCGAACGCTTGGGAGGCGCCACGCGGCACTGATCGGCGCTGCCGGCTTGGATCATGTGTTCCGGCCGGCGTCGCTCGGACGAGCCCGCCTTAGCTGCCTGAGAGATGCGCCGTCGGCAATCCCCATTTGGTCCGGGGCGGCAAGCAATGTCGGTCGGATGGCCGACCACAGTTGCAGTCCATGACGCCGACGGGCTCGGTCGGAGCCACTTTTTCTCGGTCGAAGCTATGGGGATTTGCAGGTGACTGGTGCCGCGGCCGGGACCCGGTGGCTGGCAAGGATCGCCAAAAGATCCGCCGAACTCCGCCCCTCCTGCCGGCTGCGTGCGATCTGCCGCGGCTCACATGCGCGATGCGGGTTTCGGCGACATGCGCGACGGCACGAAACTGCCACGACCGAGGGTCCGGCATCGCACGGGCAGACGGATGCCGCCGCACGTGGGTGACGTCAGCGCCAGCCGAACGCGACCTTTTTCAGCTGCGTTTCACCGAACTTGTCGAAACACTCGGCGATGGGACGGCCGCCGCGACGCCAGTAGAAGTCGGCTGCGGAATCGTTATCGGCGAGGGCCCAGACGACCAAGCCGTTCAACATGCGCTGGTCGAGTTCGTTGCGGCACGATTCGAACATCAGCTCGCCGAAGCCGAGACCCTGGTAGGTCGGGGTGATGTAAAGTTCGTAGATCTCGCCCTGATAACGGCCGCGCCGTCGCGCGGGGCCGAGCGTCGCATACCCGCAAACGGTGCCGTTCACTTCGAGCACCTGCACCGGATCACCGGATCTGATGATACTCGTCCACCAGCGTTTGCCGCGACGAATGACGAGGGAGTCGAGATGCTTGGCAGGGATGATGCCTGTATAGGCATACCGCCAAGACTGCTCGAACACATCGGCCAGATCCCGCGCATCGGCAGGACGGCCAGTACGAACGCGTACTTTGGAACTCGAACCAAGCATGGGGAGACTATAGCGCGAATTGTTGGGTGTGGGCGAGAGACATTGCGTCAATGAAGTTGATTTTTTGGAGTTGGCGCTGCGACTTGCCGTTGGGCGCGCGACAAAAAGAAAACGCCCGGAACGAATGTTCCGGGCGTTGTCCGTTCGAAGTCTCGTTGAGCTGCGCCAGCAACACGATGCCGTCGCCTGCCGCAACGATGGGCTGACGTGATCAGCCGACCTTCTTGATCTGCTCGAAGCTCTTCGTGGCAGCCGCGTTGACCGTCTCGATGGTCTGCTTGGCAACCTTCGCGGAAAGCTCGAAGAGCTCCTTGCTCTGCGCACCAGCAACAGCGAACTGCTGCTGCATGAAGTCGGCCTGGAGGCGCATCAGCTCGGGCAGCGTCTTGGCGCGTGCGATAGCCTGAGCAGCGTCGAAAGCAGCTTCGGTGTTGATGTTGGTGTTGTGCAGCATCTTCTCACCGATGGCCTTGGCGCCGGCCTGGGTGGCGAGCACGACATCCTCGAGAACCTTCGCGTTGTCCTTGGCGACGGCGCTGATCTTGCCGTAAGCTTCGCGGGTCTTCTGGACGCCTTCCTCGGCGATCGCCTGGACGTTCTCAGGGATACGGGCATCCTTGGCAGCTGCGAACATGTCTTGTGCCTGGCGGGTGAATTGCTCGTTCATCATGGGGCTCCTCATTCTATATCTGGGCGCTACGACGAGAACTCGTAGCTGATGCTGACAGGGTTGCTTCGATCAAAAACTGGAACTTTGCCGTTGTGCGACGCAGCATCCAGTGTGTGCGTTGCGATGAAACTTATATAGGCTCATCCGTATTGCGATGCAACATGTTAATTGCTGCTATGCGGCATGACTTTCGTTCATATCAGCTCGTTCGAGGCCGGACTGTTATTATCTGATTGGCCAAAAGCGGGACAACACGTCCCCTGCACCTGGAACGACAATGGTGCAGCGCACAAAACTTTCGGCGGGGACCGTGCTGAAAATTCAAGCAGTTATCGGACGTTAAACGAGCCGCGGGAAGATATCGCGGTAGCCCATGACGCTCGCGTCGAAGAGGATGTCGGTCGGTTTTAGCGGCCGCGCGAGGGCCAGTCCTTCGAACGTCCGGCAGCGCGAAAGCGCCACGTAGGCCTGCCCATGTGCGAAAGTGCCGCGGCCGAGATCGATGTAGACCTTATCGAGCGTCAGGCCCTGCGACTTGTGGATGGTCAGCGCCCAGGCGAGCCGCAGCGGAAATTGCTTGAAGGTTCCCGCGACGGTTTCGACGACCTTTTCCGCCGACTGGTCGAAGGCGTAGCGCCGTTGCTCCCAGGAAGCCGGTTCGACTTCGTACTCGCGCCCATCCACCTCGATCCACACCTGACGTTCCGTGAGCCGCGATACTCGGGCGACCGTTCCGTTCACCCAGCGGCGATCCGGATCGTTCCGCAACAGCATGACCTTGGCACCGGGCTTGAGCGTCAGGATTTGATCCGTCGGCTGCGCGGAGGCGTTGAATTCGCCGGTCATCCCCGCCTCGTAGGTGCGCGCCGCGGTCGGCAGCGCATCGAGATAAGCCAGATTGATGCGCTGGGCGGCGGCGTTCGTCGGCGTCAGTATGACGTAGGGCTCGCCTTCGCCGAGTGTGCGGATCGGATGGACCCGCTCGTTCAAGATCTGGAGATCCTCCTCCCCCGCGTCGCCGTCGCGCACGCGGTTCAGCACCCGCAGTAACGTCTGATCGCTTTGACGGAACACTTCCGACAGTTCGAGGAGGCCCGTGCCTATGCCCTCACGCAGCGCGCCGACGGAGAAAAAGAAGGGTCCACCGAATTCGCTTTCGAGATAGGAGGCGACTTCAGCCTCCTGAACGACGGGCGGCAACTGATGGAGATCGCCGAACAGCATGAGACGTACGCCGCCAAATGGCTCGCGGGGGCGGCCGCGGTTGAGGCGGAGCGATTGGTCGATCGCGGCCATCAGGTCGGAGCGGACCATCGAAACTTCGTCGATGATGAGGATTTCAAGGCGCCGCATCACGCGGCCATTGCGGCTGCGGCGGATGTCGTCGGGCCGTATCAGGCGGGGAGGAAGACCGAAAAACGAGTGGATGGTCTGACCGCCGACGTTGACGGCGGCAAGACCGGTTGGCGCGACGACCACGGTTTCGGCGGCGATCGAATCGCGCAGGCATCGGAGCAGCGTCGATTTTCCGGTGCCGGCCCGCCCCGTGACGAACAGGTGTCCGGCACCACCACGCGCATAATCCAATGCCGCCTCGTACTCACCGGTTGGCGTCACGCCGGCTGGCCAGGGCGAGGCGCTGCCGGGCACGAGGCCGGTCGATGGCGCGGGCGCAGGCGTCGGGCTTGGAATGTCGCTGGTCGGCACGCGGTCCCCTCCATGGCGTACCCGGCCCTGCATAGATCAGGATCGCCGTGGAGGGAAAGGTATTCGAACCGTTCGGGTCAGGCTTTGGCGTCGCGCGCCAGTCGACGCGCCGCGGCTTCGTAGGGCGATCGCTTGGGCGCGGTGGTTGCGGGTGCACTTCGCCGGGCGATCATTGACCGAACGTGCTCCAGCTCCGCTGTCGCAATGCCAGCCGGCAGCTCGATGCTCCGCCGGCCCCGGATGTCGAGAATTGCGGAAACCCGCTTCTTGCCGGTGTCGTCGTAGAGAACCTCGACGCGGCATGCCGTGATGCGCTCGAGCGGTACTGTCGAGACCGTGTACGCGAACGGCCCGCGCATGAGGAAATGTGCCTGGCCGCGCCGTTCGTCGAACGTCACCTCCGCGACTTCCCTCTTGAATAGCGGCGCCAGAACGGCGAGCAGGGCCGAGGCGATCATCAATCCGGCCATCCAAGAAACGCCCTCGATCGCCGCGACGGTGATCTGACCGGAACCAGCAAAAGCATAGGCAACGGCACCGAGCGCCGCGACGACGAAAATCGGCACCAGCGCATGCAATCCCGCATACCTGCTGAGGTAGCCGTGCGGGGACCTAGCCCCACGTACGACGAGTGGCCCATCCAGAACCGATAACGTGGTCATTGCTCACACCGTTGTTTTTTTCTTACCAACTGGCGTGAACAATACCTTTAGAGAAACCAACGTTCGGTTGCTGAATTTGCAGCAATTTTATCGATTGCTCGCAATTCTCGCCTCTAATCGCGCGTCTTGCTGACGAGCTTGAAGTCCCGGTCGAGCTTGATGTCGAACTGGCCATCCTTGCAGTTCGCATCATCGATCTCGAAGTGGTATCCGCCGCCTTGGCGCGATTCTTTCTCGATCTCGTCGTAACCTTTGCATCCCATCGCCTCAAGCGCCGCCACGATGGATTTCGTCTCCTCGGCCGAAGGCGGAACATCGTCGTCAGCGCGGGCGGATGCCGCCCCAACGACGAGCGCTGTAAGGGCGAGTGCTGGCAATAGCTTCATTATGTTGCTCCTGAATGCGCGGGGATTGACGGGCGGGCCGAGCGCCGGCAAGCGACGCCGCCGAAGCATCATGGCGGCCACGGCAAACGCCGGTCTCGAACGGCCGGGACCGGAGAGCGGCTCGGAGATGGAACGCGCAAGCGCCGAAATGGTTCAACCGCGCAAGCCAAGTGTCGGCCGCTGCCCCCCGCACCAATCGCGACATCAAGCGCGCAGGTGGTCATAGAATCGAAGCGGCGGCGCCATCCGCACATGCGAAGGGCGCCGCCGCTCGAAATCGATGAAATGGGCTCGGTTCGCCGGCGGGCTGTTACGCCACCTGCGCCTCGCGCTTGCGCTCCTGCTTCTTGCGCTCGTTCGGGTCGAGCCAGCGTTTGCGCAGCCGGATCGAGTCCGGCGTGATTTCGACGAGCTCATCGTCCGCGATATAGGATAGCGAACGCTCGAGTGAGAGCCGCATGGGCGGCGTCAGGTTCAAGGCGTCGTCCTTGCCGGCGGCGCGGATGTTGGTCAGCTTCTTGTTCTCGACGACGTTGACGATCAGGTCATTCTCGCGCGTGTGCTGGCCGACGATCATGCCTTCGTAGACGCGGGTCTGCGGCGTGATCATGATCGGACCGCGGTCCTGGAGATAAAAGAGCGAGTATGCCGTCGCATCGCCGACGCCGTTGGAAATTAGCACGCCTGTCCGGCGGCCCTGGATCTCGCCCTTGAACGGCGCGTAGGCATGGAAGAGCCGGTTCATGACGGCGGTGCCGCGCGTATCCGACAAGAGTTCACTCTGATAGCCGAGCAGGCCGCGCGTCGGCGCATGGAACACGAGCCGCTGGCGGCCACCGCCGGACGGACGCATCTCCATGAGGTCGGCGCGGCGCTCGGAAAGCTTCTGCACGACGATGCCAGAATGCTCCTCGTCGACGTCGATGATGACCTCTTCGATCGGCTCGAGCCGGTCGCCGGTCGCCTCGTCCGTCTGGAACACGACGCGCGGGCGCGACACCGTCAGCTCGAAGCCTTCGCGGCGCATGTTCTCGATCAGGATCGCGAGTTGCAATTCGCCGCGCCCCGAGACGTCGAAGGAATCCTTGTCCGGGTTCTCGGCGATACGGATCGCGATATTGCGCTCGGATTCCTTCAGCAGTCGGTCGCGGATGACGCGGCTCTGCACCTTGTCGCCCTCCTGCCCGGCAAACGGACCGTCGTTGATGCGGAACGTCATCGAGAGCGTCGGCGGATCGATCGGTTGGGCGGGCAGCGGTTCTGTCACCTGCGGATCACAAAGCGTGTCGGCGACGGTTGCCTCCGTCATGCCGGCGATGGCGACGATGTCGCCGGCCTCGGCCTGGTCGACGCTGGTACGCTCGAGGCCGCGGAAGGCAAGCACCTTCTGGACGCGGAACGTCTCGATGGTCTTGCCGTCGCGGCTCAATGCCTTCAGCGACTGGTTCGCCTTGAGGGTGCCCGACGAGATGCGCCCCGTCAGAATGCGGCCAAGGAACGGATCGGCCTCGAGGGTGGTCGCGAGGATGCGGACAGGCCCGTTGTCGACCTTCGGCGGCGGCACGTGGGAAATAACGAGATCGTACATCGGCGCCAGATCTTCCTGCGGTCCGGCGGGATCGAGCGCCATCCAGCCGTTTCGGCCGGAGCCGTAGAGTACGGGGAAGTCCAACTGCTCGTCGGTCGCGTCGAGATTGGCGAACAGATCGAAGATCTCGTTCAGCACGTCGAGATGACGCTCGTCCGGCCGGTCGATCTTGTTGATGGCCACGATCGGGCGCATGCCGAGTTTCAGGGCCTTCGAGACGACGAACTTGGTCTGCGGCAGCGGACCTTCCGATGCGTCGACGAGTACGACGACGCCGTCGACCATGTTCAAGATGCGTTCGACTTCGCCACCGAAGTCGGCGTGGCCTGGCGTATCGACGATATTGATGCGCACGTCCTTCCAGACGAGCGAGGTACACTTGGCGAGAATGGTGATGCCACGCTCACGTTCGATATCGTTCGAATCCATCGCCCGTTCGGCGACTTTCTGGTTGTCGCGGAAAGCTCCCGACTGTTTGAGGAGCTGGTCGACAAGCGTCGTCTTGCCGTGGTCGACGTGCGCGATGATGGCAATGTTGCGGAGGTTCATTGGCTGTTCCGATGTGGGGTTGCCGGCGCGTCACGCCCGGTAGCGTCCTGCCGAACCGGTGCTGCGGCGCAAAAAAGTTGGCGAGCACCTATCATATCTGCGCCGCCGCCGCCAGCGGAGCCGCTGTCGCGGGGCAGCGCCGCGGCCTGCCAAAGCAGTCTTGCACGGTTCTTGCTCGGGAAGATGTCGATAGCACGGACGGCGGCAGATCCGTACCGAAGCGGGACAATTGAGCGCGAGGAAAGCAGATGTTCGAGCGAAACCGCGTCGACAACATGGGGCAGGGCCAGCAGATTGCGGTGCCCGCCGAAATCACTCTCGACGATGGGACCGAGCACAAGGGCCGCTTCAATCTGCCGGCCAACCGCCCAGTTTACGAGGTGCTGAACGGACCGGCATTGTTCCTGGATTTCCAACCGTATGGCGGCGAGCCGTCGCTGATCGCGAAAACGGCCATCCGTGCCATCAAGCTCGTTAATGTGCCGGCCGCGGCCAATCTACGCCAGACGCAGCGGGCCGGTGAATTGTTCGATCCGCACGTGGTCCTTGGTGTGGGCGCCAATGCCAGCCCTGAAGACATCCGCAAGGCCTACCACGAGCTGGCCAAGGTTTATCACCCCGACCGTTACGCGACGGCAGAACTGCCACACGAGGTGCGCGATTATCTCGCAGCCATGGCAAGACGCATCAATCTGGCATTCCAGGCACTCGAGAAGTCGCAGCAGGCGGTCAAGGTGCGGGCTGATACGCGCGCTGCTCCCATTTACACCTCCGGGCCGCGCGCCTGACCCTGCCCCGGGGCGACCTCCGGCCCTGGGAAAGTAGGCACGGCCGTCGCTGTCGGAGACCGCTGATAGCGGGCGGCATCGGTGATCTTCTCCGCCTCGTAAAGACGGGCGAGCAATGCGTCCACGTCGGGGCGCATATCCGGCTCCTTGTCGAGGATACGCCGCTGGCGCTTCTGCTCGGCTTGTGCCCATGCCGCGGCCCCAGGCTTCTTGAGGCGATGGCCGCCCGAAATCAGCAGCGGATGGCGGGGGCGTTCGAGGTCCAGTTCCTCGAGAAACGTCTCCCTGAGTGCAAAGAAGCTTTGCAGGATCGCATCCTGCACCAGCCGCCGGTCGGCGTCCGAGAGATGGCTCGTCCGGCGCGGATCGATCGATTGCAGCGCACGGCGCATATCGTGCAGCGGCGCGTAAGGATAAAGGCCGATCAGCCGGTCCGTCTCGCCGGCATTCTTGTAGACGATCCGCATGTTGTCGATGGTGTCCGAGATGCGGCAGTAGGCGGTGAGGTATTCGCTGTCGGAGGGGTCGGTTCGCTCGCAATAGCTGTAGAGCGTCGATTTCGTCGAGACGATGCCGCGCCACTCCCGCTCGAGAGCGGCGACGAAGGTCGAACGCTTCTGGAATACGTTGGCGAGGTAGGCGGCGGCGAGCGTCGCGATCAACAGCGACATGTCGCGCATCAGCTCGTAGACCTTGCCGGACATGTCTGACAAGACCTTCGGGATCCCCGGAATGAACGGCGCCAGCGCGGCGACGAGCGATATGAGCAAGACCAGGGAAATCGCAAAATAGACCTGCCGGAGCTTGCGGTTGACCTGCGTGCGCGTCATGCGGAATCCGATTGGCTCGAGTAGATGGGACTGGCGGGACCGGCGTCGTCGGGCCACTCGTCTCGAAATGAACGATGCCACCTTACCCGTCCTTGTGCCGATCGTGAGGCGGAAAGACGGGCCAATAGAAAAACGGCACGCCCCGGATCGGCTCGGCACCTGATCGGGAGATACGCGGCATCGGTGCCGCAAGTTGTCGCTTGAAGCCAACCTGACAGTTCGCTGACGCCTCCGGTCAGCCTCGCGTTATTCGCTCGGTGCTACCTCCTCCACAGAACGTGCAAAGTGGGGAGCGGCATTGTGGACATGACCGACAACGCGACCTGGGCTGGTGCCGACGAACGAGGGCGTGGCGCAAAGGTCTGGGACCTCGGCATCCGCCTCTTTCACTGGTCGCTCGTGTTGCTCGTGAGTGTTGCGGTCGTCTCGGGACTTCTCGGTTGGCCATCGCTGTTCGATGTCCACCTCATCGTTGGCACGGCAATCGCGGTGCTCGTCGTCTATCGATTGGTTTGGGGCTTCACCGGATCGACTTACGCGCGCTTTGCGAGCTTCATCAGCTCGCCGCTTGCGACACTTCGGCATTTGCGCGAGGTCGTGTCCGGCACCGCACCGACGCACACGGGCCACAACCCGGCCGGCGCCGCGATGATCGTCGGGCTTCTGCTGGCGCTCGTCGTGCTGGTTGTCAGCGGCGCGGTCGTTCTCGGCGGCATTTTCAAGGAAGGCCCGCTCGCCTCCTTTGCCGGCTACGCGACGGGGCGCGCCGCGAAGGAAATGCACGAGCTCGTCTCCTATGCCGTTATTGGCCTCGTGGCGTTGCACGTGCTCGGAACTCTCTTCGAGAGCCGCCGCACGGGGGTTGATCTCGTGCGCTCGATGATCCACGGCCGGAAATCCAGCCATAAGGCCGGCCAAAATGCCAGCCAGCACGACGACACGTCATCGGTCGAGCGCGGTGCGCGTCCGCTGCTCGCAACCGGGCTCATCGCGGTCATCCTAGTTTCGCTCGGTGCCCTAGTCGTCCACGCTTCGCGCCTTCCGGTTCCAGGTGTGCGAAACGCGCCGCTGCCCGACCTCTATGTGTCGGAGTGCAAGGCCTGCCATGCGGTACACAGCCCGAGCATTGCACCCGCCGCGACCTGGCACGCGATCATCGCGGGCCTCGATGATCACTTCGGTGAAAACGCAAGCCTCGATCCGGCAGTCGCCGCCGAGCTTGCGCGCTACCTCAGACAGAACTCGGCTGAGCACTGGGACACCAAGGCCGCGAACAGGTTTACCGCCGCGAGCGAAATTGCGCCGCTGCGCATTACGGCGACTGAGGGCTGGCGGCGCTTGCATCGCACTGTGTCCGATAGCGATTTCACACGCCGCAGCGTTGGCGGACGCCTGAATTGCACGGCCTGTCACAGCGATGCGGAGCAGGGCCGTTTCGCACCACGCAACATCAACATTCCCGAGGAGACCACACCATGACCCATGTATTCAGAATTCGATTGGCGGGGGCGTTACTGTTGCTCGGCACGGCGACGTCGGCGGTGTTGGCGGGGACGGGTCCCGCCCAGCAGGCGATAATCGCGAACTTTGCCGCCCAGGCCAAGGCGGCCGACCCGACGTTCTCCGGCTTCTCGGCGCAGAGGGGCGAAGCCTTCTTTCATGCTCGCCATGCCGGCGGAAAACCGGACACGCCGACCTGCACCACCTGTCACACCACAAATCTGAAGGCGCCCGGCAAAACCCGTGCGGGCAAGGAGATCGCACCGATGGCGGTTTCAGCAAACCCGAAGCGGATCACCGATCCGGCGGAGGTCGCGAAGTGGTTCCGGCGGAACTGCAAGGATGTCGTCGGGCGGGAATGCACGGTCTCGGAGAAGGGTGACGTGCTTGCCTACCTCGCCAGTCAATGACGATGCAATCCGGGTTTGAAAGGAAAACAACATGACACCACGCCACAAGGCAGCCAGGGCGGTTGTGATATCAGCGATCGTCATCTCGACGATGGCGGTCGGAAGCGTTCGAGCCAGTGAGTACGAGTACGTCGACCCCGTGAACGATCCGACCGTTGCGAAGGAATGCAGCGCTTGCCATTTCCTCTATCCGCCGGGGTTGCTTCCTGCTTCGTCGTGGCAGCGGTTGATGTCCGGTCTCGCCGATCACTTCGGAGAGAACGCCGAACTCGAGCCGGAGTTGGCATCCAGAATATCGCTCTATCTGACGAAGAACGCTGCTCGTGGCGGCTCCAGGAGTGGGGCGGAACCTTCGATCCGCATTTCCGAGCAGCCGTGGTTCCTGCGCAAGCACGGCAAACGTGGCCGCATCTCGCCCGAAGCGCTGAAGCGACATGGTGCCAAGTCGCCCGCCGACTGCAAGGCGTGCCACAGGGGCGCGGAGAAGGGCTATTTCGAGGACGATTGATGCCAGCCTGAAGGTGCCGACGATGCCGCGGTCGACGTTTGGCACAGGGTCGGCGGATCGATGGCGTTCGCCTGAATGAATTCGGCCGCGGCACTGGAATGCCGCGGCCGACGATCTGTTCACGTTGATGCGGCCGTTGCCGGCCGCAGTCGTCGCGCCACGATCACGCGAGATCGAAGCGGTCTGCGTCCATCACTTTGGTCCAGGCTGCTACGAAATCCTTCACGAATTTCGCAGCGGCGCCGTCCTGGGCATAGATTTCGGAAATGGCGCGCAACTGCGAGTTGGAGCCGAAGACGAGATCGACGCGCGTTCCGGTCCACTTGGTCTGGCCGGTCTTGCGGCATGAGGCCTCGAAGAGCTGCTGGTCCGCGGATGCAGCCTTCCATGCAGTGCCCATGTCGAGCAGGTTGACGAAGAAGTCGTTCGTCAGCGTGCCGGGCTTGTCGGTGAGGACGCCGTGCTTCGAGCCGGCGTGGTTGGCGCCGAGGACGCGCATGCCGCCGACAAGGACGGTCATTTCCGGCGCCGTGAGCTTCAGGAGCTGTGCCTTGTCGAGAAGCAACTCTTCAGCCGGGACTGCGAACTCCTTGCGGGCGTAGTTGCGGAAGCCGTCGGCCTCCGGCTCCATCGGCTCGAAGGATTCGGCATCGGTCTGCTCCTGCGAGGCGTCCATGCGACCAGGCGTGAACGGCACCTCGATCGCGTGACCGGCCGCCTTGGCGGCCTGCTCGACCGCAGCCGTGCCACCGAGCACGATGAGGTCTGCGAGCGAGACCTTCTTGCCGCCGCTTGCCGAAGCGTTGAAGGACTTCTGAATGTCTTCGAGGGTGGCGAGCACACGTGCGAGCTTGGCGGGCTCGTTCGCCTCCCAGTCCTTCTGAGGGGCAAGGCGGACGCGCGCACCGTTGGCGCCGCCGCGGTAATCGGAACCGCGGAACGTCGAGGCCGAGGCCCAGGCCGTCGAGACCAGATCGGCAATCGTGAGGCCCGAAGCCAGGATCTTGGTCTTGAGAGCGGCGATGTCGCCCGCATCGATCAGGGGGTGGTCGACCGCGGGGATCGGGTCCTGCCAGATCAGGTCTTCCCCAGGCACCTCGGGTCCGAGGTAGCGCGCCTTCGGTCCCATGTCGCGATGCGTCAGCTTGAACCAGGCGCGGGCGAAGGCGTCGGCGAATTCCTGCGGGTTGGCATGGAAGTGGCGCGAGATCTTCTCGTAATGGGGGTCCATGCGCATCGCCATGTCGGCGTCCGTCATGATGATCGGCACCTTCTTGGACGGGTTGTGCGCGTCTGGCGCCATGTTGGCATCGGTCTGGGTCTTAGGCGTCCACTGCCAAGCGCCTGCCGGGCTCTTCACCAACTCCCACTCATTGCCGAAGAGTACGTCGAAATAGCCCATGTCCCACTGCGTCGGGTCCGTGGTCCAGGAGCCTTCGAGGCCGCTGGTGATGGCGTCGCCGCCCTTTCCGGTGCCGTGCGTGCTCATCCAGCCGAAGCCGAGCGTCTCGATGCCGGCGGCCTCGGGGGAGGGACCGCAATGGGACGCCGGGCCGGCGCCGTGGCACTTGCCGAAGGTGTGGCCGCCGGCCGTCAGTGCCACGGTCTCGTAGTCGTTCATTGCCATGCGCTTGAACGTCTCGCGCACGTCGCGGGCCGAGGCCAGCGGATCGGGCTTGCCGTTCGGGCCTTCCGGGTTGACGTAGATGAG
>JAGRKS010000119.1 GCA_020442185.1 Hyphomicrobiaceae bacterium | reverse complement strand
ATGATGAAGGTGCCGTTGGACGTCATGAGCAGCATGTCGCCCATGTAGACGTCCTGCTCCTTCACGTCCTTGATCGACTTCGAGCCGGTTTCCTCGTTGATATCGAACACGATCAGGCGCAGCTTGACCTTCAGCGGCGCAGAGTAGGTCATATCGCGCTGCATGCACTCGTCGACATCGTACTTCGGCGGCTCGAACTCGTAGCCGACGAACTCGAGTGTCGCCCGGCCGGAAAAGTCCGAGATCGGGAATACCGACTTGAAGACAGCCTGCAGGCCGTGGTCGTCCGGACGCCCGCCCGGGGGCTCCTTGACCATCAGGAAGTCGTCGTAGGAAGATTTCTGAACCTCGATGAGGTTCGGCATCTCCGCCACTTCCTGGATGGTTCCGAACTTCTTACGGATGCGCCTGCGGCCGTTGAAGATCTCGCCCATGTCCGCTCCTTCGGTCTGGCGCGGTTGCGATCCCGCGCACATCAATTCAGTCGCTTCCGAGGTTCGCCATCCCTCGCGCCTGAAACGGCTCGCCGGAAGATCCCGGGCGCGCTTCGCCGCCGGGGTCCTCCGGGGAACCGTCTGTCGTTCCGCCCCTCGATCCTTCGCCACGACAGCGAACGGACATCACGTCGAGAGGGCCGGGAGGAAGGGTGCGGCCGGCCAGCTGCGCCCCTCGTCCAGACCCTCTCTCCATGTGTCATGGAGAGAGGGGCCGTTGGTCTTACTTCAACTCGACGGTCGCGCCCTGATCCTCGAGCTGCTTCTTGATCTTCATCGCCTCGTCCTTGGAGACGGCTTCCTTCACGGCCTTGCCACCGGCCTCGACGAGGTCCTTGGCTTCCTTCAGGCCGAGACCCGTGAGGGCGCGGACTTCCTTGATGACGTTGATCTTCTTCTCGCCGCCAGCCTTGAGGATGACGTCGAATTCGGTCTGCTCCTCGACCGCGGCGGCAGCGGCGGGCGCTGCGGCGACGGCAACGGCTGCAGCAGCCGAAACGCCCCACGTCTCTTCGAGCATCTTGGCGAGCTCAGCGGCCTCGAGGACGGTGAGCTTGGACAGATCGTCAACGATCTTTGCGAGATCGGTCATGGTGTTGTCTTCCTTCGGTTTGAACCAGTTCTGTTGGTTGACGCAGCCGTTGGCTGCTTTGTCTTCGTGACGCGGCCGATCGCCATCGCGACGGCCCCGTCGCCCTTGCATGTCGTTCGAGGCGATGCCTCAAGCGGCCTCTTCCTGGCTGGCCTTCGCCTGAATGACGCGCGCGAGCTTGGCTCCCGGCTCCTTCACCGTCCGGGCGATCTTGGTCGCCGGCGCGTTCAGGAGGCCGATCAGCTTGGCTCTCAGTTCATCCAGTGACGGCAGCTCTGCGAGTGCCTTGACACCGCTCGCATCGAGGACCTGCGTGCCCATCGCGCCGCCGAGGATGACGAGCTTGTCGTTCCCCTTGGCATAGTCGACGGCCACCTTGGCTGCGGCGATCGGATCCTTCGAAAAGGCCAGAATGGTCGGGCCCGTCAGAAGATCGGAGATGCCTTCAGCGCTGGTGTCCTTGATGGCGAGCTTCGCCAGCTTGTTCTTCACCACCTTCACGGAGCCGCCGGCGTCTCTGACGCGCTTGCGGAAATCCGCGGAATGGGCGGCGACCATGCCGACGTTGTGGGCGACGACGAGCACACCGGTGTCTTTCAACACCTCGTGCATCGTTGCCACGAGCTCACGTTTCGCGGCTCTATCCACTTAACGCTCTCTCCCAAGTATGCGGGATCGCCACCTGGCCATCCCGCGGGTTGCACCTAGCCGCCCGCTGCGGCAGCAAACTGCCAGGGGCGACGCTTCAGACCTGTCCTCCGCGCGCCGGAACGAGCGACACGGGTGCGACCCAGAAGGTTCAAACCGCTCGGACGCGAGCCCCGCCAGAAGCGGAACATGCGCCAAATCGGGTTGTCTCCCGTCTCATGCAGGCTCCCGGTCCTGGGGTTTCGGCCGGGCTGGAGAACCAGCCGCGGCACCTGCAATCTCGGACAGGTCCGGACCGGTCTCCAAGGAGGCCGGCCCGGTATTCCGGGACGAGCCCGGAAATCGTGTCGTTCGGCGATCGCCGGTCTTCCTCAGACCGCCGGGCCGCTCGTTACCGTCGCGGCATCGACCTTGACGCCCGGCCCCATCGTCGAAGAGATGGAGACGCGCTTCAGGTACGTGCCTTTCGCGCCCGCCGGCCGTGCCTTGACGACCGAATCGACGAACGCCTTGATGTTCTCGACCAGCGCCTGCTCGCCGAAGCTCGCCTTGCCGACGCCGGCATGAATGATGCCGGACTTCTCGACGCGGAATTCGACCGAGCCACCCTTCGCGCCCTTGACCGCCTCGGTAACGTCCATCGTCACCGTGCCGACACGCGGGTTCGGCATCAGGCCGCGTGGGCCGAGCACCTTGCCGAGCCGGCCGACGAGACCCATCATGTCCGGCGTCGCGATGCAGCGGTCGAAGTTGATGTTGCCCTTCTGCACTTCCTCGACGAGGTCTTCCGCACCGACGATATCGGCGCCAGCGGCCGTGGCTTCCTCAGCCTTGGCGCCGCGCGCGAAAACCGCGACGCGCGCCGTGCGGCCCGAACCGTTCGGCAGCAGGCAGACGCCACGGACCATCTGGTCCGCGTGCTTGGGATCGACGCCGAGGTTCATCGCGATCTCGACCGTCTCGTCGAATTTCGCCTTGGCGCGCGCCTTCACGAGCTTGACGGCCTCGTCGACGGTGTAGGCCTTGTTGCGATCGATACCGTCCGCCAGCGCCGCCATGCGCTTGCCACCAGCCAGCCGGGTCGCCTTGATCTTCTCAGGAGTGATGTTCGCCATTGCCTTACTCCACAACCTTGAGGCCCATCGACCGCGCCGAACCGGCGATCGTGCGGGCGGCCTGATCGAGATCGTCGGTGTTGAGATCCGACATCTTGAGCTTGGCGACTTCGCGAACCTGGGCCATCGTGATCTGCCCGACCGAGGTCCGGCCGGGATCCTTCGATCCGCCCTTGAGGCCAGCGGCCTTCTTCAGGAGGAACGATGCCGGCGGGGTCTTCATCACGAACGTGAACGAGCGATCCGAGAAGACCGTAATCTTCACGGGAATCGGCGTACCCTGCTCGAGGTCCTTCGTCTTCGCATTGAAGGACTTGCAGAATTCCATGATGTTGACGCCGCGCTGGCCGAGCGCGGGGCCGATCGGGGGGGACGGATTGGCTTGTCCCGCCGCCACCTGGAGGTTGATGTAACCGTCGATTTTCTTCGCCATGGTATCCCCTGCGAATTTGAGGCAGGATCTGCCTCAGGGTTAGCGGTCAAAGGTCGCTTGCCTCACCGAGGCTGCTTCCTCCCGCGGACGCTGCTGCCTTTGCCAGGATGCCTGATCGCAGGGCATCCGAGGCTCCGGGAGCCATCCGGCACCGAGATGCCGGAATTTCGTTTGCGAACCCAGCCGACGCCACGTCGGCTGGCTGTTTCGTGCGGCTTCGCAAATGCCATCTTCGCACCGCCACCTTGCCGCCGCTCGGCGGCAACCGGCGATCCGAACCGCCGCGGCGTCGGGCGGTCAGCCGGCCAATTTCTCGACCTGCGCAAATTCCAATTCAACCGGCGTCGGCCGACCGAAGATCGAAACCGCGACCTTGAGGCGGGCGCGCTCTTCGTCGACTTCCTCGACATGCCCCTGGAATGATGCGAACGGGCCATCCGCGACTTTCACCTGCTCGCCGATCTCGAACGTGATCGTCGTCTTCGGCCGCTCGACACCGTCCTTCACCTGGTTGAGGATGCGCATGGCTTCCTCTTCGCTGATCGCCATCGGCTTGTTGTCGGCGCCCAGGAACCCTGTGACCTTCGGTGTGTTCTTGATCAGGAGGAACGCCGGATCCGTCATCTCCATCTTCACGAGGACGTAGCCCGGCAGGAACTTGCGCTCCGCCTGAACCTTACGCCCACGCTTGACTTCGACGACCTCCTCGGTCGGAACCATGACCTCCTCGAAGAGATCCGCCAGCCCACCCGCCTTCGCCCGCTCCTTGATGGCGTCAGCCACCTTGCGCTCGAAATTCGTGTAGGCGTGCACGATGTACCAGCGCTTCGCCATCTCCACTCTCTAATTTCCGCTTTCCCGCCGCATTACCGTCGCTTCATCGCGACGGCCCGCCGGCTGTTACCGCCCGATGCTCAATACCGCGCTGATCAACCAGCCCAGAACCTGATCGGCGAGCAGGAAGAAGAGCGACGCGAGCGTCACCATGATCAGAACCATGATGGTCGTGATCCACACTTCCTTCCAGGTCGGCCATGTGACCTTGGAGGTCTCCGTCCTGACTTCCTGGATGAAATGGAATGGGTTTTTGGCCATCAACAAAGTCCGCTAATCCGGGGCAGTTGCCGGTGGTTCGACGCACCCGCTCGCCAAACCAAAACGCCAGACCCACTGCCCTCGCTGGCGGATCCGGCTTCGAAAATCAGGTGGCAGGGGTGGAGGGTCTCGAACCCCCAACCTTCGGTTTTGGAGACCGACGCTCTACCAATTGAGCTACACCCCTAATGCGCCGAACGGCGCGCGTACCGTCTCCCTGGGGAGGGCACCTTTAGCGGAACTTTCCGTGCTTGTCACGCGTCAAGAAGCATTTTCGCTTGCCTGTGACGTGCGCGCAACGGCCGCAGCCCCCCCGATCGTGGCGAATTGCGGAAATGCGGGCGAATTCATAGCGTCGCCCGTTGGCTTGTCGTCTCCGAGGCCCCGACTCTCCGCTTGCACCCACGAATGAGTCGGCACGCATTGTTATGCTCGCACCCCATCAAAGGGGCTCGACCACAACCGCCGTACCATAAGCCAGCACCTCCGTCACCGCCGCGGCCATCTCGTTGGCATCGTAACGCATACAGATGATGGCGTTCGCACCCATCCTCTGTCCCTGGGCGATCAAAAGGTCGAATGCCTCCTGCCGGGCCTGCTCGGCGAGCTTCGTGTACAAAGTGATGTTGCCGCCGAACAGGATCTGTATCGAAGCGCCGATATTGCCGACCACCGAACGCGACCTGACGGATATGCCGCGCGCGACGCCGAGATGCTGGACGATGCGATAGCCGGGCAGATCATTGGTCGTGACGACGATCATGCGACGGCCCCTTGTCCGGCGGAACGAAGGAGGAAGAAGCGCCCGGCTGGCCGGGC
>JAGRKS010000118.1 GCA_020442185.1 Hyphomicrobiaceae bacterium | reverse complement strand
GGTCGCCGTAGGTGTGCTTGATGACACCTGGCGCGACAAGTTCGGCGGCCGGATAGACGGTGCAGCCGATTGCGCGCTGCGGTCCGATGGCATTCCACTGGCGCCCGCGCGGATCGACGCTCTCGAGTTGGAGGTTAGCGTACTGGCCCTCGAAGCCGTAGAAGTACCACCACGGTATGCCATTCTGGGCCGTCACGACAGCCGTTTCCGGGCCGAGAAGCGGCAGCATATGGTCCGCGGCATCCCAAGCCTGGTGGGATTTCAGCGCGACGATGACGAAGTCCTGCGGACCGAGGTCGGAGGGCTCCTTGGCGGCGGGCAGACGCGCGACTTTCTCCTCGCCGCCGATGATGAGCTTCAAGCCGTTGGCCTTGATCGCCTCGAGGTTGGCGCCACGTGCGACGACTGAGACGTCGACGCCGGCGAGCTTCATCAGAACGGCAATGTGCGCGCCAATGGCGCCGGCGCCGTAGATACAGACCTTCATGGACGATAACCTCCCGTCGGAATTCTTGTTCGTTGGTATGCCAGCTAGAAAGCGGTACGGCCGCGCGCCGTCAAGGGGGCGTTGTGGATTTAACGCAGCAGGCACCGGTCCAGGCGCGCCAGTCGCCGCCAACAATGCGGCGAGCCATAAGCGGGCCGCATGCGGTGATAGGCCTGAACAATGGCGCACCGCATCATCGATTGGCGGTGCCGGGCGGGCCTCGCCGGTGTAGCCTTCGCTCTCTTCCTGTTGGGGGATAGAGGAATATCCATGGATTTCGGTGGCGTTCTACCGCGCGAGACATTGTCGACCGAGGCAATCAACTTCGCCGCGCTCGGGGAACTCGAGGCGACACGCGAACGCGATGAACGCGCGCGGATCCTCGCCAAGGTCATCCTGGCGGTGTTCAACGACTACTACCATCGCTCGCGCGCCATCCCGTTTGCGGTAAAGGCGGCGTTCGAGCGGCGCGACTGGCCGATGGCGTTTCGCTTGTCGCGCGACCGATTGTCGATCTACAGCCTGACGATCGACAAACTCGCCCCCGTGATCGCTGCGGGCTGCCCCGAGATCGCCGCGGACCTGACGTTCTGGGGTGACCTCGAGCGACACTATATGGAGCTGATCGAAGGCCGCTACGAGGCGGATATCGCGTTCGCCTTCATCCATTCGATCCGCCGCAAGGTCGTGTCGCGCGACTGGACGCCGGTCGAATACACGCAGGGGCGCGGCACGATCCGCCGTCAACCCCTTGCGAGCCCGGTCGTGGTGACGGTGCCGTCGACGCTGCCCGTATCGATCGAGGCGGCTCGTCAGCTGCTCGACGTTCCGGGCCTCGATGCACCGTGGCGCGATCGAGATGGCGATGCGAAACTCGTCGCCAAGACTCTTACCCAGCGTATCGTCGATCTCGCGGGAACGTCCGACCCAGGCGAGCTGCGTTTCGTGATGCTCAGCGCCGGCTTCTTCCGCAATCGCGGTTGCTACATCGTCGGACGAATAGCACTGCCCGGGTATGGCATTCGGCCACTGGCCATCGCGCTGCTCCACGAGGCGGACGGCGTTTATGTCGACGCGGTTCTGACCGAAAGCGACGACCTGCAGTACGTCTTCTCCTCGACGCTTGCAAACCTGCACGCGACCAATCCGCACTACCACGAGCTGGCGCAGTTCCTGTTCAGCCTGATGCCGAAGCGAGCGCTCGGTTTGCACTATTCGACCATCGGCTTCAATCACATCGGCAAAGTGGCGGTGATCAACGAGATCGCTCGTGAACAGCGGCGCATGGGGGAACGCTTCGCGACCGCCGTCGGCTTCCGCGGAACGGTCGCCATCGGCTTCTCGATGCCATCCTCGCGCTATGTGTTAAAGGTCATCCGGGATACGCCGACGGACGGCTACAAGTGGGGCGTGTTTCCGGGCGTGACCGACGTACTCGAGAAATACCGGCTCGTGCACTACATGGATCGTGCGGGGTCGATGCTGGACAACATCATCTACTACAACATCACGCTGGACCGGGAGAGCTTCGCGCCGGAGCTGGTGGACGAACTTGTCGAGAATGCCGGCGGCACCGTCGGCGTAGCGGGAGGCCAACTTGTCTTTCGCCATCTGATCGTGCAGCCGAAGATGATCCCGATCCCGGTGTTCCTCGAGACGGCGACGCCGGAAGAGGCGCGGGCCGCGGTCATCAACCTCGGCTACTGCATCAAGAACAACGCAGCCGCAAACGTCTTCAATCGCGATCTCGATGGCCGCAACTATGGTGTCAGCCAGATCCGCAAGGTCTACCTGTTCGATTACGATGCGGTGGAGCCGCTTACGGGTGTCAAGGTGCGCACCAACACGGATCGCATCGATGGCGAGGAGGACATTCCCGACTGGTTCTTCGAGGAGGGCACGATCTTCCTGCCGGAAGAAATGATGACGGGGTTGCGTATCGACGATCGCAACCTCAGGCGCGTGTTCCAGGAGTTCCATCCTGAACTCTTGTCGGTCGACTACTGGCAGGGAATGCAGCGCGCACTGACCGAGGGCAAGGTGCCGAAGGTTCGCAGTTATCCGATAGGTCGCCGTCTCCGGCGCAATCAGCCGGCGAGCCCATCGCCCTGACGTGGGCGGATGGATGTGGCGGGACGCAGGTGCGGCCGCTGGCTTGCCGCACGCGCCTCGCCCAAATCGATCCTCGCCAGCGTTGGCAGAGCGCGCCGGTCAGCGCGCCTTTCGTTCGCCGAAGAGCGCCTCGTAGGTCGCCCGGGCGGCGTCGCCGCGCGTCGCGCCGTGGGCAAGGGCGTCGTTGAACGTATGCTCGGCCCGAAGCGCGTCGGCGAATGAGCGTGCGAGGAGTGAAAGCATGGCGAAGGTGCCGCGGTTCGGCGCTGCGCCAGCGGTTTCGGAATTGCCGATGTGGAGGTCGGCGCCGGTCAGGTTGATAGCCATGTGAGTGTCCTTGATGCTCGTGATCATCGGATAATCATCAGACTGTCCGATGGCGCCGTCTTTGTGCGGCGCAATAGGTATGTGGTATGCCAGAAGTTGCTTGCAAGCTAGTATCAGCTATGCATGGGAGCTATGCACGCAGAATATAACGACAAAATATCGGAGTTTGCCGCTCGTTCATCGATGCTGCATTCGCACAAGAAAATTTTGCGCCGCAAGAAGTTGTGCGAGCTTTCTCGTCGACGGAATGGCTATGCAACACAGGTGCGCCCGAGCGTGTCCTTCCGGGGCGGCACGCGATCGACGGTACAGCGACCCAAAGCATCCGCCGCTTCCATCGAGGACGTCGAGGCCCTAAACACTCAACGCGAGCGTCACCCGTCACCCCCGGCAATGCGCCGCCGAATTGGCGAGTGAGGCACGATCGCGGATGCGCACAGGAGCGGATGATCACGACATGAATACCGAACCCGACGTTAGCGTGGTGGTTCCGGCCGAATGGGCGCCGCAGAAGGCAATCTGGACTGCTTGGCCGGCGAACGCGGAGGAATGGGCCGGCGATCTCGGGGCGCCGAGGGCCGATGTTGCGGCCTTGATCGCAGCGCTCGCCGGGGCCGGTAATCGTGTCCGCTTGCTCGTCGACGACGCCGAGGCGGAGGCGACAGCCAGAGCGGCCGTCGGCGGCCTGGCCGACCTGGTGGCTGCGCACTACGGCGACATCTGGTTGCGCGATACCGGCCCGATCTTCGCGCGTTCGGCGGCGGGAGAAATCGTCGCCCTGCGCTTTGCCACCAACGGCTGGGGCGGCAAGTACGAGCTGCCGGGCGATGCGACGGTCGGCGATGACATCGCGCGGACGGCGGGGGTTCCCGTCGTGCGCCACGACTTCGTCATTGAAGGCGGCGCTGTCGATCACGATGGCGAGGGCACGATCCTGACGACGCGGCAGACGCTGCTCAATCCCAATCGCAACGGCTGGAGCAAGGAGCAGGCGGAAGCCGAACTCGCTCGGGCATTCGGCACGCGCAAGGTGATCTGGATCGATGAAGGGCTTCTGAACGATCATACCGACGGGCACATCGACAACATCGCACGCTTCGTCGCGCCGGGGCACGTCGTTTGCCAGTCGCCGGCCGGCCCGGACGATCCCAACTCGGCAACGCTCGATCAAATTGCAGACACGCTTGCCGAAGCGACGGACGCGGCGGGCCGCCGCCTCCGCGTCACGCGCGTCCCGGGCGTCGGCCGCTACGTCAATCGGCTGGGCGAGGTCTCACCCGCTTCGCACATGAATTTCATCGTCGCCAACGGTATCGTCGTCGTGCCGGTTTACGGGACCGAGACGCAAGACGCAGCTGTCGCGGCGCTCGCTCGCGTCTTCGCGGATCGTCAGGTGGTCGGCGTCTCCTCCCGCGGCCTTCTCGGCGCGGGTGGTGCCGGTGGCGGTTCGTTCCATTGCATCACCCAGCAGGAGCCTCGACCATGAGCCATCGCACCGTGACGGTTGCAGCCATCCAGACGGCATACGGCCATGACCAGGCCACCAATATCGCGAAGACGGAGGCTTTCGTCCGCGAAGCGGCCCGCATGGGTGCCCAGGTGATCCTGCCGTCCGAGCTGTTCCAGGGCATCTATTTCTGCACGCATCAGAACCCGAAGTGGTTCGAGACCGCGCATCCGGCAGTGGAGCATCCGTGCGTGGTCGCGATGGCGAAACTCGCGGGCGAGCTTGGCGTCGTCATTCCGATCTCCTTTTTCGAAAAGGATGGTCCGGCCTACTACAACTCCATCGCTATCGCCGATGCCGACGGCACGGTGCTGGGCATCTATCGCAAGAGCCATATTCCCGACGGCCCCGGTTATCAGGAGAAGTATTATTTCCGCCCAGGGGACACCGGGTTCCGGGTCTGGCGCACGCGCTTCGCGACGATCGGCGTCGGCATCTGCTGGGATCAGTGGTTCCCCGAGGCGGCGCGGGCGATGATGCTGCAGGGGGCGGAGGTGCTGTTCTACCCGACTGCGATCGGTTCTGAACCATATGACGACGCACTCGATACACATCTCATGTGGCAGCGCGCGATGCAGGGGCACGCCGTTTCGAACGCCGTGCCAGTGGTGGCCGCCAACCGCATCGGTCTCGAAACCAACGACGGCACGGCGCAGCGCTTTTATGGACACTCCTTCATCGCCGACAACACCGGCAATCTTGTCGCTCAATACGGCGCGTCCGACGAGGGCGTTCTCGTCCATACGTTCGATCTGACCGCGATCGAGTCCTACCGCGCCGATTGGGGTTTCTTCCGCGATCGACGGCCCGATCTTTACGCACGCAACCGTTGACGCTTCGCCGACTGACGCGGCGCGCAGGGCCGACCGCGATAGGGTGGCGGCGGACGCCGTTTGCATTCCGTCTCATTGGCGATCGACGATGCCGGCGCACCATTCATTGCCTCCGTCGGCCGGCATCACCCGCCTCGCCCGTCTGGGGATGTCGCCGCCGAAAACTTCGTCAAAATCATTTTGCAACGCACAATTCATAAGCACTGCGCGCAGATCTGGCCGGGCGCGCATCTCTTTAAGTATCAGCAAAACAACAGAATATTAGTCTTGCCACGCTTTGGCATGCCGCTTGCGTTGCAACATGAGATCGCGGCGCGCGACTCGTTGTTTGCGCCGTAGACGGTCCAACGTCGGGTCGTCGTCAAGGCAACGCTGCCTGTGGTCCGGGTGCATGCGCACCCGGAACTCGAGATCGTTCCCGTGGAACTCGAGCGCGATGGAGGTCGCGTTGGGAGGTCCGCCGAGCGTGAATTCAGGCAGGGGCAGTCATGACAGACATCACCAAGTCGACGGCAGTGCGGAGTGGAATTCGATACGGCGCGGATGGCCTTGCTGACGGCGAGGGTGGCGTCCTGGTGATGGGCAGTGTCGCCGCTGCAGCTGACATGGCGTCTAAGGCGCTGGCCGATGACCTGGCGCCGTTCGCGCTATCGGTCCTCGCGCAATGAACGCGCCGGCCGCATTTTCCGAAGCTGCCACCCAGGCGACCGAAGCGGACGCGATGACCTCCGCAGCATCGGGCGACGACAGTGCGCGGGGACAGCACAGCTCCGATTGCAGCCCCGTGATCGTCATCGGTGGTGGGCCCGTCGGCATCCGCACTGCGCAGGAATTGTCGCGGCGCGGCGTCGACTGCATCGTCTTCAACGCCGAGCGCTGGCAGCCATACAATCGGGTGAAGCTGACGCCGCTTCTCGCGGGCGATGCGCAGCTCGGCCAAGTGATGCAACCGCTCGCCTTCCCCGGTCCCGGCAAGGTCGCGCTCTATTCCGATCAAAGCGTGATCGACGTTGATCGCGCGGCGCACACGATCAAGGTGCGCAGAGGACGCCTGTTCCGCTACAGCAAGCTCGTGTTCTGCACCGGTTCGCGTGCCCACGTGCCGCCGATCCCAGGCCGCGAACTTTCCGGGGTGTTCCTGTTCCGCAGCGCCGACGATGTCGAGCGCCTCGTCGCGCGGTCGTTCAGGTCGCGACGCGCCGTCGTCATCGGTGGTGGGCTGCTCGGCCTCGAGGCCGCGCGCGGGCTCGCCAATCGCGGCGCGCGAACCAGCGTCATCGAGCACAATCCGTATTTGATGCCGCGCCAGCTCGACGAGGCGGCTGGCGAGCGTTTGGCGAAAGCCATCACGGCGATGGGGCTCGACGTACGCACCAGCGCGAGCGTTGCCCGCATCTGCGGCAACGATCGTGTCGACGCAATCGAGCTTGCCGGAGGCGAACGCATCGACTGCGATAGCGTCGTCATCTGCACCGGCATTCGCGCCAATATCGAGATGGCGCGCGACATCGGCCTTGCCGTCGGCACGGGTATCAAGGTGACTGGCGGCATGCGCACGTCCGACCCGGACATCTATGCGGCGGGCGAGTGTGCGGAATTCGATGGTAACGTCTACGGCCTCGTGGGTCCGGGCTTCGAACAGGCACTCGTCGCCGCGTCGGATATTGCGGGTGTCGAGACGGCCTATACCGGGTCGGTTCCCGCGACGAAACTCAAGATCGTCGGCACCGACATTTTCAGCATGGGCGATGTCGAACAGCTGGCCCAACGCAGCGACGTCCGCCGCGTCGTGTACGACAGCGAAGAGCGAGGAATCTACCGGTCGATCGTGTTGAAGCGCGGTCGCATCGTCGGCGCCATCGCGGTCGGCGACTGGCCGGAGATCAACCGACTTCAGGAAGCCATCCGGATCACGTCGCGGATCATGCCTTGGCAGCGGATGCGCTTTGCCCGCAGCGGTCTCGTCTGGCGAGAGAGAGAGCCGGCGAGCGTCCATGAATGGCCGCGCACAGCAACGGTCTGCAATTGCACGGGCGTGACACGCGGGCAGGTTGGCGATGCGATCGCACTCGGTGCCGCGACGCTCGATGAGGTCAGGCGCGATACCGGCGCGTCGACGGTCTGTGGCAGTTGCCGCATACACGTCGAGGCGCTGCTCGGTGCGCCACCAGCGCGCGAGGCGATGTCGTTGTGGCGTCCGGTGCTCGCGCTGTCCTCGCTGGCGGCATTGTTCGCGATCGTAATGATGCTGGCGCCACGCTGGCCGTTTGCCGATGCCATTGCCCACGTCGGGCTCGCCGAGAAGCTTTGGCTCGATGGCTTCTGGAAGCAGGTCTCCGGCTACACGCTGCTCGCGTTATCCGGCGCGGCGGCGGTACTGTCGTTGCGCAAACGCTTCAAGGCACTTGCGTTCGGCGGGTTCGGCGGTTGGCGCATTGCGCATGTCGCGATCGGCACGGCGACGCTTGCCGCGCTGTTCGCCCACACCGGTCTGAGGTTCGGTGACAATCTCAATTTCTGGCTGATGGCGAGCTTCGCAGCCCTGCTGCTCGCTGGAGCCGCCGCGGGTATCGCCAGTGCATTGGAGCATCGCCTGCTGCAGAGCCCGGCGGATGCGGCACGCGCGAGGAATACGGCTTTCTGGCTGCATGTCGTGGCGTTCTGGCCGCTGCCCGCGCTTCTCGCGATTCACATCCTCACGGTCTACTACTACTAGGGAGCAGGTTGTTGGCCCGCAACGCAAGACTATGGCTGATCTGGATCGTGGCGACGGCGGCGGCGTGCATCGTGCTCGTCGCTGGAATGATCTACGGCGGTGCTCCGCGCGCGCATCTGCTGATTGGCAAGACGACGAGCGGTCATCACCAGATCGAGCTCAGCTGTGAATCCTGCCACACCAAGGCTTTCGCGGGGCCGGAGAGCATTCAGGCGGCCTGCCTCGGTTGCCATCAGGAAGAGCTGAAGCAGGCGAAGGACAGTCACCCAGCGAAGAAGTTCACCGACCCGCGCAACGCCGACCGTCTGGAGAAGCTCGCGGCGACCCGGTGCATCACCTGCCACACCGAGCACAAGCCCGAGATCACTCGGGCCATGGGCGTCACGTTGCCCTCCGACTATTGCGCGCTTTGCCACCAGGACATCGGCAAGGACCGGCCATCCCACAAGAGCCTGTCGTTCGCGACCTGTGCCGATGCGGGCTGCCACAACTATCACGACAACCGTGCACTCTATGAGGACTTCCTCGAGAAGCACGCGAACGAGCCGGAGATCGCGGCGATGCCGATCGTGAGGCTCAAGGCAGAACCGCCGGTGACGCCACGGGACTCGCAACCGATCGTCGAGGCGTCGCGTGCCGATCATCCGGCATCCCTGGCGATCGATGAGTCCATTTCGAGCGACTGGCTCGCAACGTCGCACGCCAAGGCCGGCGTCAACTGTTCAGGTTGCCATGCGCCGGCTGCAAAGACGGCAGGTGAAATTGCCGTGGCGTGGACGGAAAAGCCCGACCACACGGCGTGTTCTTCGTGTCATGCCGCCGAGGCCAGTACGTTCACCGAAGGGCGACACGGCATGCGGCTTGCCAAGGACATGAAGAGCGAGCGCGCCGGCCTGTTCGGCATCACCAGCGATAAGCCCCTGACGCCGATGCGCCCAGAGTTGTCGCGCCTGCCGATGTCCGCTGCCTCTCACGGCAAATCGTTGACCTGCAACACGTGCCACAGCGCGCATCGCTTCGACGTCTCGAAGGCGGAGACGGCCGCGTGCCTCGGCTGCCACGACGAACAACATTCGCGCAGTTATCGCGGATCGCCGCACCACAAGCTGCATGAAAAGGAGCTGGCGGGTGCCGCCCCCAAGGGCTCGGGTGTCACGTGCGCGACGTGCCACTTGCCGCGCGAGACCCGCGAAGATCCAGAGACATACGAGGAGCGTCTGCTCGTCTCGCACAACCAGAACGCCAACCTGCGACCGAACGAAAAGATGATCCGCTCGGTCTGCATGAACTGCCACGGGCTCGGGTTCTCGATCGATTCGCTCGCCGATCCCGCGCTCGTTCGCAGCAATTTCACCGGGCGCCCCTCCGCCCGTGTCGAAAGCATCCAGTGGGTCATGAAGCGCCTGAAAGACCGCGAGGGGCGGCCAGCGACAAGCCAGGCGAATGAATGACGCCGCGCATCTGCAACATGGAGTGAGCAATGAAAATTTCTGCACCGGTCAAACTGGCATGCGCATCGGGTCTCGGCATCGTTCTCGTCGGTGCGGCAGCAAACGCCAAAGGCCTCGAGTACAAGGATGTCGCCGACATGCTGCATGCCGTGATGGAATCCGATCGAACGGTCTACACGCGCAAGGTCGTCAACCGGCTTGCAGTCAAGGAGAAGGTGATCAAGGCGAGCGAATACCACGATGACGACAAGTCGCTTCCGTTGCCGGCGCAGATGTTCCGCTTCGGTGCCGAGATGGTTGCCGAGAAGACCGACAAGTTCGCCTACTCTCTGTTGTCGATCTGGCCCATCAACAAGCAGAACGCGCCGCGCACCGATGTCGAAAAGGCAGGGTTGGAATTTGTCGCGGCGAACAAGGGGAAGAACTATTACGGCGAGGAAACGCTCGGCGGCAAAGCCTACTTCACCGCGGTCTACGCCGACACCGCGATCGCAACGGCGTGTGTCAGCTGCCACAACGAGCACAAGGACACGCCGCGCAAGGACTTCAAGATGGGTGATGTGATGGGCGGTGTCGTCATCCGCATTCCCAAAGCCGAATAACGAGAGTGCCCGCGCCGCTCGTTCACTCAGCCGGCACATAGGACAGCAACCGCGTCCCAAGCCGAGGCTTCATTTGGAGACTGAAAACATGACGCCAACACAGGTCAAGCTCGTCCAGGATAGTTTCAAGAACGTCGAACCGATAGCAGCCCAGGCTTCCGATCTTTTCTATGGGCGCCTTTTCGAGATCGCGCCGGAAGTGCGATCGCTCTTTCCTGCCGACTTGAGCGAGCAGAAGGAGAAGCTGATGTCGATGCTTGGAACCGCTGTCAACAACCTGCATCAGGTCGAGAAGATCATTCCGGCTGTCGAGGAACTCGGTCGTCGTCACGTCGGATATGGCGTGACGGCGGAACAATACCGGCCGGTCGGCGAAGCGCTCATCTGGACGCTGGAGAAGGGCCTCGGCGATGCGTTCACGCCGGAGGTGAAGGATGCCTGGGTCACGACATACACGACGCTCGAGAGCGTAATGACGAAAGCCGCAAGTGATGTGCAGCCGGTCGTGGCGGCGCCGGCCAAGAAAGGGTTGCTCGCGCGAATGTTCGGCTGATCCTGGCCCAGACCGTTTTCAGCGTGAACGGAAACGGTCTGGCCTCCGGCTGTGCGGGTGTACCGTCGAATCAGGAACGAGCTTGCGCGTCATCAGCTGTGTGACGACCGCTTCGCTGTTGCAGCCGATTAGCGGGTCGCACCGTTGCGTCCGTCCAACGGCGCGGCTCAGCGCCTGTCGATGAACGTGCTCGCGATCATCGAACACAAACGCTTCATCACGACGAATCCCGACTGTGGATCACTGCCGAGGATTTCCATCACTCTGTCGCCATTCAGGACGAGCAGCTGCGAGCGCTCGAGGCATTTCGCGCTGCCAAGCCTCCGGGGATGTTCCGGCACGAGCGCGGCCCAGCCGAAGATCATGTGCCGCTTCATCAGCTTCTCGACATAGAGATGGCTGACGCCCGAACCCGCAGTGAAGCTGACGAGGCCGTTCACCAGTACGAACATGTCGAGCGCTTCGTCACCGGCGTGGTAAATTTCCTCGCCCTTGGCGCAGTCTCGCTCGACGACGATCTTGGCCATGCGGCTCAGGACATCCGGCGAGCAACCCGAAAACAATGGAATCTCATTGAGCATTTCCTGGATATTCTGGGTTTCGATCATGGGGGCCTCCTCGGACAGCCCAAATTTTGCGCAGATTGCCGGCAAGTTATCCAATCGAACTCGGCTATCGCTGATAAGGATGGGGCTGATGCCGGAGCGTCACTTTGGATCATGGTCCCTGGGCATTTGTCGAGACGCTTGAAGCGATTTGCGACACGGCACATCGCTCAGCCATGTCCCCGGAACCGCTGCTTTATGATCCCGTTCCGAGGCTCGGTCCCATGGAAACATCATCTCGATCGTCGCGAGTGTGGCGATTGGCGCGTTCGGCCCCGAAGGGTATGCGGGAACCTGTGCCGTGCCGTGCGGCACGCGTCGGTATTGCGCATCACGGGCGCAGGCGGATGACCGCCTACGCCACCGGTAAGCGGCCCAGTGCCGGCGCGCGACGGCACTGGCGCATCGCTCTAATCAATTGCGTGCAGCGCGATCCAAGAATTGGGTAGAGTTGCGCGACTGGCCCGAAATGGTTCCCGCCAATTCGCACGCCCTAGGCGAATGTGTCGAGGGCGTAGGTAATGCCGCCGATTTGGACGAACTCGACGCCGATGAGCGTGTCGGTTCCCGATATGCCGGCGAAGGTGTAGGTGCCGGAATTGATGCTGACCGCGTAGTCGCCGAGCACGCCGTCGAGAATGAACGTATCGTCTCCGAGGCCGCCGTCGAAGTAGTCGTTGCCGAGCCCGCCGAGATAGGAATTGTCCGCGCCGTCCGCGTAGAAATAGTCGTCGCCGTCGGAGCCGATGACATTCTCGACGCCGCTCATGTTGCCGCCTGACACCCAGCCCGCGCCGTTGTTGAAACGGAATTGGTCCGAAGCGATGTTGAGGTTGACCCACGAGCGGTCGGCGAAAGCGCTCATGTCGAGCCAGTCGGAGCCGCCAGCCGCCGAGATGAAGTCACGGCCGCCCATGTAGACGAAGGTGCTGCCGGTCGCGTCGCCGTAGAAGTAGTCGGACTGTCCCGTCGTCACGAAACGCTCGACGTCGGAGAGCACGGCATTCGCAACCCATCCAGAGCCGTCGTTCGAGCGCAACTGCGACGATGCAGCCGTGAGATTGATCCAGACCAGGTTCGCCGTCATAGCGGAGATGTCCAACGTATCGATCCCGCCGTTGCCATCGAAGGTATCGAAGCCCGCCGAATAGAAATACGTGTTATCCGCCGCGTTGCCGTGGAAGATGTCGCGACCGGACGAGTCCGAGACGTTCTCGAAATTCGAAAGACTGGCCTGGCCGACAAAGCCGGTGCCTGTATCGACGCGGAACTGGCTGCCCGGAGCGTCGAAGCTGACCCAGTTGATGCCGCCCGTCGAAGTCGCCAGATCGAAGGTATCGTTGTCCGGGCCGCCGTCGATGACGTCAAAGGAGCCAGATGCGAAAATGCGATCGTTGCCGGCGCCGCCGAAGATGATGTCGCTGCCCGGCGTGCCCGTAATCACGTCGTTGCCGCCGGTACCTGTTTCATCGACGTCGGTCACTGTGAGCGTGTAGGTGACGCTGCCGTCGGGCGATGCACCGATCGTGCTGTCATCGACGTTGACGGTCACCTCGTAGGTGGACTGCGTCTCGAAATCGAGAACCGTGCTCGCGCGGACGACAAGCTGCCCGCCGACGATCTCGAACGCATCAGCGTCCGCTCCCGAAAGCGAGAGGATATTCGTGCCGCCATCGGGGTCGTCGACGATGATGTCGGCGAGGGCGAGTGGCGTTGCCGTATTCTCGGCGATCGTCGTGGTCGTATTGGCCAGAGAGACCTGCGGCGCAACGTTGAGCGTCGCTGTCGAGCTTCGCGCGAATTCGCCATCGGATGCGGTGTAGTCGAACACCACGGCGGTCTCATCGGCCGCGGGCGTGTAGGTCCAGGTGCCGTCGAGATTGTCGACCAGAGAGCCGTTGCCGGACTGCAGTGTCAACGAGGTGATCGAAAGGCCGGGCGGCAAGGTATCGATGTCGGTGACGCCTGCAAGAAGTTCAACCGCGGTGATGATCCGTGCGCTGCCGCCCTCGTAGATGCCGCCGAGGTCGACGACACCAGCCTCGGGCGGATCGTTGACGGCGTCGACGGTGAAGTCGAGCGTCTGCCCGGTGAGGCTGTCGGTGCCGTCTGACACGTCGTAGGTCAGCGTCACGGTGCCGTTGAAGTTCGCGGGCAGCGCAACCGTATAGGTGCCGTCGAGGTTGTCGGTGACGGTGCCAGCGGACGCGACGAGGTTCGCGACGGAGAGCAGGTCCAAATCGACGTCGGAGAAGCCGGCTAGCAGATCGGCGGCCGATACCGTATAGGCGGTGTCTTCCGTTCCGTTGGCGAGCGTCGCCGTCGGCGCACCGGTCGGCACGTCGTTGACGGCATCGACGGTGAAGTCGAGCGTCTGGCCGGTGAGGCTGTCGGTGCCGTCGGTGACGTCATAGGTCAGCGTCACGGTGCCGTTGAAGTTCGCGGGCAGCGCGACGGTATAGGTGCCGTCGAGGTTGTCGGTGACGGTGCCGGCGGACGCGACGAGGTTTGCGACGGAGAGCAGGTCCATATCGACGTCGGAGAAGCCGGCTAGCAGATCGGCGGCCGATACCGTGTAATCGATATCCTCGATGCCGTTGGCGAGCGTTGCCGTCGGCGCACCGGTCGGCGGGTCGTTGACGGCGTCGACGGTGAAGTCGAGCGTCTGCCCGGTGAGGCTGTCGGTGCCGTCTGACACGTCATAGGTGAGCGTCACGGTGCCGTTGAAGTTCGCGGGCAGCGCAACCGTATAGGTGCCGTCGAGGTTGTCGGTGACGGTGCCAGCGGACGCGACGAGGTTGGCGACGGAGAGCACGTCCAAATCGACGTCGGAGAAGCCGGCTAGCAGATCGGCGGCCGATACCGTATAGGCGGTGTCTTCCGTTCCGTTGGCGAGCGTCGCCGTCGGCGCACCGGAGGGCGCGTCGTTGACGGCGTCGACGGTGATGGTTGCGGTCGCGGTATCGGTGCCGCCATTGCCGTCGTCGATCTCGTAGGTAAAGCTGTCCGGTCCGTTGAAATTCTGGTTCGGTGTGTACGTGAACGATCCATTGGGATTGAGCACCAACGTGCCGTTCGACACATCGGTGACGAGGCTCACCGTTACCGGGTTGCTGTTGGGATCGCTATCGGCCCCATTGCCATTGTCCGCCAGAACATTGCCCGAGAGCTGCACGTCCTCGTCGGTCGTGAACGCGTCGTTCTGCGCGACCGGCGCGTCGTTGATCGACACGCTGACGGCCTGTGGCGCGCCGGAGTTGGCACCTTCGTCGTCGGTCAGCACGACATCGAAGCCGGCGCTGGTGCCGGACGAGCCGTCATGGACGAACGCGACGATGCCGTCGACGAGATCCTGCTGCGTGAAGCTGGTGATGGCGACCGCGAGGTTCGACGTGAAGGCGACGTGGCCGTTGGTCGGGTTCAGCACCGAATAGGTGAGCGCGCCAAGCGTATCGTCGGGATCGTTCTCATCGAGATCGTCGAGCGTGATCACGACCGAGCCGACATCGCGTTGCACGGTAAGGCCGAGATCACCGCCGATCGCAGGTACATCGTTGACGCCGGGGCTGATGGCGTCGAACTGCGGCGTGAAATTGGCGTCGGTGAAATTCGCCAGCGTGGTGTTCTGGAAGACGACGAGATCGCGCCAGTTGTCGCCGCCGCCGTTGGGGTCGATCTGCAGGATGACGTCGCTGCCGGACTGGATCAGTTGCAGGAAGCCGACGGACGGATCGAACGGGTTGGTCGAGCCGTCCCAGCCGGTGAGAGAGCTGTTGATGACACTGTTGAGGTTGATGACATCGCCGCCGAAGCCGGGCGCGAAGTCGGTGATGATGGCGGCGGGGATGGTCGTGCTCGTCGAAGTCGTCGAGCGGATATCGACCTCGTCACGGCCGGAGCCGAGGGTCAGCGTGTGGTCTGCCGCTCCAGAATTCAGCAGATAGACCTGGATGTAATCGTCGCCGGCGCCAGCGTCGACGGTGTCGGCGCCGGTCGTCGAACCGTGGCCCAAGCCGACGTGAAAAATCTGGTCGTTGCCGTCACCGCCGGTGACGGTGTCGTTGCCGGGGCCGGTGCCATCGGAGCCCAGTGCGATCTGATCGTCGCCGTCGCCGCCATCCAGCGTGTCGGCGCCTCCTTCGCCTTCGAGGAGGTCATTGTCGGCGCCGCCCTGCAGGTCGTCGTTGCCAGCACCGCCCACGAGTGTGTCGATTCCGGCTTCGCCGATCAGCGTGTC
>JAGRKS010000117.1 GCA_020442185.1 Hyphomicrobiaceae bacterium | reverse complement strand
AGAGGACTCGAACCTCCACGCCTCGCGGCGCTGCTACCTGAAAGCAGTGCGTCTACCAATTCCGCCATCTGGGCAGGCGATCACCATAGAGCCGCTTCAACTAGAGGGCGCCGCGCCACTTGTCAATCGTCCGCGAAAGTGAATGGCATACGGGACTTCTGGCGCACTTCACAGCCGCGATCCTGGACGTATAGTGCGCCTCGGCCGTCCGCGCATCACGTTGACGGACGTCCGGCCCGGTTGCCGACGCGGTGAGGGCGTCCGCGGCATGGCTCCAGCATAGACTTGAATGGGGATACGACATGGCTTCGGAGCTGCTGCACGGCGGTCTGGCGACGGTATTCGGCGGTTCGGGTTTCGTCGGACGCTACATCGTCCGCGAGTTCGCGCGGCGCGGCTGGCGGGTGCGCGCCGCCTCACGCCGACCGGACTTGGCTGGGCATCTGCAACCGATGGGCGGCGTCGGCCAGATCCACGCCGTGCAGGCCAACCTGCGATACCCCGACTCTTGCCTCGCCGCCACCAATGGCGCCGACGTGGTGGTCAACGCCGTCGGCGTACTCGCGAGCGTCGGACGCCAGTCGTTCGGCGCCGTTCACGTCGATGGTGCACGAGCGGTTGCACGCGCCGCGCGTGAGGCCGGCGCGCGGCGCCTGATCCACATCTCCGCAATCGGCGCCGACAAGTCCTCGAACGCCGCCTACGCACGCTCCAAGGCCGAAGGCGAGGCTGCAGTTCTCGCGGAGTTTCCAGACGCAATCATCATCCGGCCGTCGATCGTGTTCGGCCCCGAGGACGAGTTCTTCAACCGCTTTGCCGCCATGGCGCGCAACGCCCCGGTGATGCCGCTGATCGGCAAGGGCCGGACGCGGTTCCAGCCGATTTACGTCTGCGACCTCGCTACCGCCGTGGTCAATGCCGCCGACGGCACGGCGGGTGTAGCCGGCACCGTCTACGAAGCCGGCGGACCCGACGTGATGACATTCCGCGAATTGCTCGACGCCACCCAGGAATGGGCCGGACGCGACCGCGGCTACATCGGCATGCCGTTCTGGCTGGCCAAGCTCCAGGCCATCGCAACGTCGCCGCTCCCAAACAGCCTGAGGCCCGTGACGCTCGACCAGGTGCGCATGCTCGAGCGTGACAACGTCGTCAGTCAGGCGGCCAAGGACGAACACCGCACCATCGAGGCGCTCGGCGTCGCCAAGGCGAAAAATGCGGCGATGATCGTGCCGACATACCTCGAGCGTTACAAGCCGCGCGGCCAGTTCGCCCATTACAAGAACTAGGCGGGAACTCGCTCCGACTGGCTACGTTGTAGCGCATCGATATGTTGTATTGGCTCGCGTCTCTGGTCCGACTGGCACGTCTCGAACGACCACCGCACGGCGCATATCCCGCAAGCCCCATATCCCGAACGAACCATTCCTCGCACCCCGCGAACCCTCGTGGCCGCGGTCGGGGCCATGCTGCGATTTGGACGCGCCGGGCCACTCATGAGCAGGTGGCGCCCGTGCCCAGCCGCCAGCCCAAAAGCGAAACGGCCACGCACTCGAACGAGTGCGTGGCCGTCATTTATTCAGGTGCCGTCCTGATCGTCGGCGGTTGCCTCACCGCGACGCCAGGACACCGGCAAGCGATGCCGCCCGAAGCGAACGCGGTCGCTGCACGACCGGCGTCAATGAATGCTGGCGATTTCCAGCTCGTCACCCATGGCATGGCCGACGGCCGCCGAATGGCTATCCGTCAGTGCGAGTGGCGTGCCATCCGCGGAGTGCAGCGCAAAGAGGTTGATGCCTTCCGGCAGGTCCTCGACCGCCGGGAACATCCGCTGCGCTTCTTCCGAGGTCATGATTTTGATGTAGGCAACGTGCCCATCGCCGAGTTTCGCGAATTCGAGTTCGCTCATAATCGGGGCGAAAGTATCGATCAGCTCTTCGCTGCACTTGGCCGTGGTCTTGATATTCATGACGGAACTCCTCCGTTGCATGAGGCCCGGGACACGTCACGTCAGATCTAATGCTCCGCCATGTCGAGATAATGGCTTGCGCATCAGAACTCGAGCTTCATCTTCCGGCGATTCGATTCGCATTTCCATGAAAAGCCGGCAAAAGGGTTTGTTATTTCTGACCGATGTCGATCCTGCGCACCACCCGCTCGGGTTCGTGACGCACCAGATCGATCTCGAGCAACCCGTTCGCGAGGCCGGCAGACCGAACCTCGATGCCGTCTGCGAGGACGAACGTGCGTTGGAACTGGCGCGCTGCGATCCCGCGGTAGAGAAACTCCCGCGGACTTTCATCCTGCTGCTTGCCGCGCACCGTCAGCTGCTTGTCCTCGAGCAGGATCTCAAGCTGATCGCGCGAGAACCCTGCGACCGCGAGGGTGATCCTAAGTCGTTCGGACGAACCATCGGAGAGCGCGATCCTTTCGATGTTGTAGGGCGGATAGCCGTCACCACCCTTGTTCGCGCGGTCGATCAGGCGTTCGATCTCGTCGAATCCCAGAAGTAGGGGATTCGACATCAGGGACATTCGTGTCATCGTCTGCAAAGCCCTTCCAGTAAGCGACTTCGGCATCTCTGGCGCCCGCTTCCGCGCGACGCTTTCGTGAAGGCCGTCAGGTGGATCGGTTCGGGGGCCACCGCACGTGCCGTCTGGTGGCAACCCTTGAACGAGGCGTCCCACCGCGTGTTCTCGATATGGGCCGCGTCACTTTCGATTTCAAGCGGCTCGCCCCCCGCACACGCTGCGGCGCGTGACGGCCCCTCGATTGGGCCTGAAGCCCGACAATCGAGAGCGCCCGGCGCCTCAGTTCCGCACCAATTCGGTCATTCATGACGAGGCAAGCCATCGCGGCGATACCCCGTCGCGACCACGCGAGCAACTCGTCCGCAGCAGTGTCGAACGTCCCGGAGACAACACCATGCATTCGATCTTCATGCCGTCGCGCGCCATCGCGGCGCTGGCGCTCTTGATCGCAATTCCAGCCATGCCGCTCAACGCGGAGGAAAAAGCCTCGGTTTCCTCATCGCTACCGGATTCCGAGCTGACGCCTGAAGAACGCGCGGAACGCGAGCAACGCAAGGCCTGCAAGGTGGCGATCTGTGGCGGCTTCCGCAATCCGGGGGCGGGCGAAGGTGAAGTCCGCTGCTCCGTGCTCAAGTCGTGGCGCAAGACCCAACTCGACAAGATGACGCAGAAGGCCAAGGTTTCATGGCCGTGGGGTGCGGTTCGCTGCAACGCCGACATCGTCCTCGACCGCGCCGCGCTGGCCAAGGCGATGACGGAAGCGAGCTACGAAATGAAACTCGCGACGCACGCCGTCGCCTGCACCATCGACCGCGAGAAAAAGGACGACGCCAAGATATCGTTCGAGTTCACACCGACGGTCTCTTTCGCCCAGGGCAAGGCGACCAAGGCCAAGCTGCATTGGGGCAAGATCGATGCCCCGACGCTCGTCAAGGGTGCCATGTGGACCGCAACCGCGACCGACAACACGTTCAACGTCCTGCAATCGACGCTGGTCGACGACATCAACGATTTCATCGGCAAGAAGTGCGACGAGGTTAAGGACGATTGGTCGAAGCCCGCGCAATAAGTAGTGCGGCTGACGGCATCGCGACGACTTCGGAACAATCCGGCCAGCGATCGCGTGAAGCAGGGCGTCAAGAACCGGCCACCCGAGAGCGCGGCGGGCCTGCTGCTCCAGAAAAGGGAAAGGGCGCAGTCCCTCCCCGGGCTGCGCCCTCGAAACCCGAGCGGCGCCCTGGGGGACGGGGAACCGCTCGGTGTCTCAGAAGTCAACGATGCAACAACGTCATCAAACCATGGTGCGCATGGCCGCAACCTGAACGCCGCATTCATCTGCCGTTCACCCGCGAAAGTCGGCGCGAGGGGGGACGCCGTGCGATGCTGGGCCTCGGTCGTGCGGGCCGGGTGCGGTGCTCCGACGGAGCGATGGGTTCGCCTCCTTTCCAGTTGTCATGATCCGCTGCCGGATCGCGTCTCGCAGCCCGCGGGGGTCCGGGCCGGCGCTGTCGACGGCATGCGATCCATGCGCGTCCATGGTCTGAGCCGATGCCGGCGCACGATTGCCCGGCCTGACGTGGTCGAGCGGTCACCATGGTCCTCCGCACCATCCCGGACAGGCTCGATACCAAGTCTGTCGCGGCGACCCGTCAGCAGGTTCGAAGGATGATTGCAATGAATTTGCGATTGTCGGACCGGACCGGAATGGGGCATGGAACGCGGCCACCTTCGGGTCGAAGGTCAGGCGTCGTGCCGCTGCGCGCCGCCTAGCGGTACGCTGCGGCTGGCCTCGGTTCAGGTGCGCGACGGACCCTCGACATCTTCGCGCAGCATCTCGAGTTCGAGCCAGCGGTTCTCGGCTTCTCCGAGCGCATGCTGCGCTTCCGCAAGACGGGTCGCGAGCTTCGTCAACGCGCTCGGATCGCGGGCGGCGAGTGCCGGATCGGCCATCTCACGCTCGAGGGTCGCGATGTCGGCGCCGAGTTTGTCGATCGTTGCCGGGAGCGTTTCGAGGGCGTGCTTTTCCTTGAACGACATTTTTCGCTTGGCGGCCGCCGCCGGAGCCCCGGGCGACTTCGCCGCCGCCTTCTCGCGACCTGATTGCGCGATAGCACCACTCGCGCCAATGTCGGCCTGGCCCGCGCGCCTCCGTGCCAGCATGTCGCTATAGCCACCGGCGTATTCCTCCCACCGGCCATCGCCTTCGGAAGCAATCGTCGTCGTTACGATGCGATCGAGGAAATCGCGATCGTGACTGACGAGAAGAACGGTTCCGGAATAGTCCGCGATCAGCTCCTGCAGGAGGTCGAGCGTTTCGAGATCGAGATCGTTGGTCGGCTCGTCGAGAACGAGGAAATTCGAAGGCATGGCAAGGACGCGGGCCAGCATGAGACGTGCGCGCTCTCCGCCCGACAGAACGGAAACCGGCGAGCGCACCTGCTCGGGCAGAAACAGGAAATCCTTCATATAGCTCGCGACATGCCGCGCCTTGCCGTTGACGATCACCTGATCGCCGCGGCCGCGTGTCATCGCCTCGGCAACGGTCCACTCCGGCTTCAATTCGTCGCGCTTCTGATCGAGCAGGACCATTTCGAGGTTGGTGCCGAGCTTGACGGTACCGGCGTCCGGTACGAGCTGGCCGATCAGCATCTTCAACAGGGTCGTCTTGCCGGCGCCGTTCGGGCCGACGAGGCCGACGCGATCCCCGCGCATCACGCGCGTCGAGAACCCGCCGACCACGACGCGATCGCCATAGGCCTTCACCAGACCCTCGGCCTCGATCACGAGGCGGCCGGACTGTTCGGCATCGAACGTCTCGAGACGGGCGCTGCCGACGGCGCGGCGATGATCGCGACGCTGCTGGCGGAGTGCTGCAAGTTCACGCACGCGACGCATGTTGCGCTTTCGGCGCGCCGTGACGCCGCCGTGCATCCACTTCTCCTCGCGGACGATCTTGCGGTCGAGCTTGTGGCTTTCGCTCTCCTCCTGTTCGAGCACGCCGTCGCGCCACGTCTCGAACGTGTCGAAACCGGCATCCATGCGCCGCGTGATGCCACGATCGAGCCACACGGTCGATCGCGACAACGTCTCGAGGAAACGGCGGTCGTGGCTGATCATCAGCACCGCCGAGCGCAGCCCGCCGAGCAGCCGTTCCAACCATTCGATCGCCGGCAAATCGAGATGGTTGGTCGGCTCGTCCAGCAGCAGCACATCGGGCTCTGCCGCGATCACACGCGCGAGCGCGGCCCGGCGCGCCTCTCCGCCCGAAAGGCGCATCACGCCTTCCTCGCCCGTCAGGCCAAGCTCCTCGAGAACCTTGCGCGCGCGGTAGGGATCATCCGTCGGCTTCAGGCCTGCCTCGACATAGTCGAGCGTGGTGTCAAAGCCGGCGAAATTCGCCTCCTGCGGCAGGTAGCGGACGACAGCGCCTGGATGCACGAAGCGATCGCCGCTATCGGGCTGCACCTCACCGGCCGCGATCTTCAAGAGCGTCGATTTGCCGGACCCGTTGCGGCCGACGAGCGCGATGCGATCGCCGGCGACGACGTTGAGGCCGGCCCCGGTCAGCAACGGCGTGCCGCCGAATGTCAGCCGGATATCTGCAAGAGTGATGAGGGGTGCGGCCATATGGTGGATATATCCGGGCGAAGAGGTCTCGGGTTCGACGGCGCTCGTTATAGCGCCTTCAGGGGCGTCGGAAACCCCTAGCGAAACGCACCGCGTCGCATGCTACCCCTACTCGCCATTGCAGTGCGCTCCGATTGCCACCATGCTCGATCGGACCGCGCGTCATTGGCAGCCAGGAGAGAGGTGATGACGACATCCGTTCCGGGCAAGCGAGTGTTTCGCTATTCCACCGCCAGGCTCGCATGGCTAACGCTGCTCGGCATCGTCATGGCGGGCGTCAGCGCCGCAGTCGCGATGGTCGCCAACTCCCAGTCTGACGGCGAACTCTTCCCAAAGATCGCCGGCACTTTCGGCGCAGTCTTTTTCGGCCTGTGCACGTTGATCATCTTGTCGCGCATGTTTTCGACCCGCTCGCCCGCCATTACACTGACACTGCAGGGCTGGCAGGACACGCGCATCGCACCCGAAGTCGTGCCTTGGAGTGTGGTCAGGAGCGTTTCTTCCCGCTCGATTTCCAATCAGACGTTTGTCGTCGTCGAGATCGATCCGGCCTACGAGCGGCGGTTACGGCTAACACGCATGGTTCGTCTTACGCGCCGGCCGAACGCGATGCTGGGCTTCGACGGACTTGTCGTCAATCCAAGCGGCCTCGACGCCAGCCATGAAGAGCTCTACAGCGCGTTCAGCGACTACCTGGCCGCCGCCAGTGGCCGCTGAAGCCTGCCCTCAAATCTCGATGCCGAGGTAGCCGGCGACGGCGAACACGTCTTTGTCGCCGCGACCGCACATGTTCATCACCAGGAGATCGTCCTGCGGCAACGTGGGTGCCAGTTTGGTGACGTGCGCCAGGGCATGCGCGGGCTCGAGCGCCGGGATGATGCCTTCGGTGCGGGCCGAGAGCTGGAAGGCATCGAGCGCCTCCTTGTCCGTCACCGAGACGTAGGTAACCCGGCCGGTGTCCTTGAGCCAGGAATGTTCCGGTCCGACGCCCGGATAGTCGAGACCCGCCGAGATCGAATGTCCTTCGAGGATCTGCCCGTCGTCGTCCTGCAGCAGATACGTGCGGTTACCATGCAGCACGCCCGGCGACCCGCCATTCATCGAGGCGGCGTGGCCGTTTGGAATATCGAGACCATGGCCGCCAGCTTCGACGCCGAAGATCTTGATACCCTCGTCGTCGAGGAACGGATGAAACAGGCCGATGGCATTCGAACCACCGCCGATGCAGGCGACGAGCGTATCAGGCAACCGGCCTTCCGCCGCCATCATCTGCTCGCGCACCTCGCGGCCGATGATCGACTGGAAATCGCGAACGAGCTCGGGATAGGGATGGGGCCCGGCAGCCGTACCGATAATGTAATAGGTATCCGTGACGTTGGTGACCCAATCGCGCAGCGCCTCGTTCATGGCGTCCTTGAGTGTGCCGGCACCCGACGTCACCGGGTTGACCTTGGCGCCAAGCATGTACATGCGCGCAACGTTCGGCGACTGTCGCTTGACGTCGGTTGCACCCATGTAGATCTCGCACGGCAAGCCGAAACGCGCGCACACGGTCGCAACCGCGACGCCGTGCTGGCCGGCGCCCGTCTCGGCGATGATGCGCGTCTTGC
>JAGRKS010000116.1 GCA_020442185.1 Hyphomicrobiaceae bacterium | reverse complement strand
GGCAACGACAAGAAGCGGGCGCGCCTCAACTGTATCAACCATTTGCTTCAGCAGATCGATTACGAAGACGTCCCCCACGATCCGATCGCGCTTCCCGATCGCGTCTTCAATCCGGATTACGAGCGCAAGGTTTTGCCTGACCACCTCTACGTCAAGCAGAAGTACTGAGCCGCTCGACGCACTCAGCCACACCCTCGCGCCAGTCCGGCAGCCGGAGCCCGAAAGCGTGCTCGAGCTTGCCGCAGTCGAGCACCGAGTACTGCGGGCGGCGCGCCCGCGTCGGGTAATCTGCCGTGCCGATGCCGGTGAGTGAGGTGTCGGCGATCTGCGGCGGGCTTGCGAGTGTCGCGGCGGCGAGGTCGTGCCAGCTTGCGACGCCCGAACCGGCCGCGTGATAGGTGCCCCAGATCGGGCTGGTGTCGCTCGACTCCGACGATACACGGCTCGCGATCGAGAAAATCGCATCGACGAGGTGCGGCGCGTAGGTCGGCGAGCCAAACTGGTCGTTCACCACCCGCAGCGCGGCGCCGTCCGCCGCCCGCTCTCGCATGGTGCGCACGAAATTCCGGCCGAAGGGGCTGTAGACCCAACTCGTCCGCAGGATGACGTGGCGCGGGTTGGCGTCGCGGACGGCCGCTTCGCCCGCAAGCTTGGAGTGGCCGTAGACGCTGGCTGGTGCCGGCGTATCCGTCTCGACGTAAGGGGCCGATTTCGTGCCATCGAAGACGTAGTCGGACGACAGATGGATGATCGGCACGCCCCGGCGGGCGGCGGCTTCCGCGATAAGTCTTGCGCCATCGCGGTTCAGCGCGTGAGCGCGGTCGGGCTCGTCCTCCGCCTGATCGACGGCGGTATAGCCTGCCGTGTTGATGACCGCGCTCGGGTTCACATCACCAAGTGCGCGTTCGATGGTCCTGATTTCGCAGATGTCGAGCGCCGGACGGCCGAGGGCGCACGCCGTCAGGTCGTTGCGCGCCGGCGCCGCATCGATGAAGGCGCGAGCGATCTGCCCATGCCATCCAGTGATCAACAGTCGCATGGTTTGCTCCTCGTGGCCCCATCCGCGTCCGATTTTGGCGCGACATGAGGGGCAAAGTCGGTCGTCAGTTGACGAATACACGCACAACGCGCCGGCGGCGGCCGGCTACTCCAGCGGCCAGCGCCATGATGCCGAGCAGCACATAGGCCGGAAAGGAGAGCAGCGTCATGAGGATCGGGTCCCACGTCCACGCCCCCAGCGTGCCGGCCACGGACTTGGCGGCTTGGGCGAAGGATGTCGGCGAAATCTGCTTCCACATGTCAGCGGTCGATGTCGGACCGGTCGACAAGGCCCAGTCCGAGACGAAGGCGAACACGGCGGCGAGGAGAAAGACAGCCGCCAGAAGTCTCAGGATCGGCGCCATCGCGCCGACGAACCGTTGGGGGAGTTGCTTGAGAAATCTCAGGAGCCGCATCGGCTTTCACGTCCTGGAAATTCGATCCGTCCGACAGTGTTCTGGCGGGCTTTGATGTCAGCCTTGCACGGCGATCGTGTCACCCTGGGGGCATGTATTTGCGCGCCCGATTCTGCTTTATCGCTTCGGACCGGGTGAGGCAAGCGACGCCGCCGCATTCACGGTTTGCAGTGTGACTCGGAAGTGCGCGCCCTTCGGCCTCAAGCCGGCGATTCCTTGACCGCGAGAAAATAGTCGCGATACCAGGCGATGAATTCGGCAATGCCGTCGGCGAGGCTGGTGTCAGGCCGATAGTCGAATTCGCGTTCGAGGTCCGAGATGTCGGCGTAGGTCGCCTCGACGTCGCCTGGCTGCATCGGCTTCATGCGCTTGATCGCCGTCTTGCCAATGGCGCGCTCAAGGGTTTCGATGAATTCCATCAGCGCAACGGGCTGATTGTTGCCGATGTTGTAGACGCGGTAGGGCGCGGTCGTGGTGAAGCCATCCGCGGCGGCCACCGCTTCGTGGCTGCGGCCGCTGGCGGGTGGACGATCGGCCACCTTGAGGACGCCCGTGACGACGTCGTCGATATAGGTGAAATCGCGCGACATGCGCCCCTCGTTGAAGACATCGATGGGGCGCCCGGCGATAATGGCGTCGGTGAATAACATCGGCGCCATGTCGGGCCGTCCCCAAGGACCATAGACAGTGAAGAAGCGCAGGCCCGTCGTCGGCAGCCCGAAGAGGTGCGAGTAGGTGTGGGCCATCAGCTCGTTCGCCTTTTTCGTCGCGGCATAGAGGCTGACGGGATGATCGACGGGATCGCCGACGGCGAACGGCATCTTGCGGTTGCTGCCGTAGACGGAGCTCGACGAGGCGTAGACGAGGTGGCTGACCTCTGAATGACGGCAGCCCTCGAGAATGTTGGCGAAGGCGACGAGGTTCGAATCAACGTAGGCGGCGGGGTTCTCCAGCGAGTAGCGGACGCCTGCCTGGGCAGCCAGATGAATGACCGTGCGAGGGCGCGTCTCCTGGAATAGCCGCTCCGTCGCCGCGCGGTCCGCGAGTTCGAGCCGCTGGAATGCAAAGCCCGGCAGTTCGCCAATCGCGGCCAGGCGCGCTGCCTTGAGCCCCGGATCGTAATAGGTGTTGAGGTTGTCGACGCCGACGACGTCCTGGCCGGCTGCCAGCAGCGCTTTGGCGACGTGCATGCCGATGAAGCCAGCCACCCCGGTGACGAGGATCCGACCTGAGGGGGCAGAAGACGAGCGGCCGGACGCTAGTGGTTCAGACATTGGAGATTCAGTCGTTGGCATCGCCGCACAAGAGCCGAGTGGGTTTGCGTGCGCCACGCGAAGTTGAACGTCGGTCCGCGCGCGCAGAGGTCGGAATGGAGTGGCGTACCGGCCCTCGGCGGCTCCCATTCGCGTTCGTCGCGCCGCATCAGGTCAACTTCGATGACACGAACCGGTGCCGGTCGCAACCCGTCACGCCACGGCTCTTGCCGGCGCCGTGGTCCAGCCGCAGTCGGCGCGGCGCAGGATTTCCTGCCACGATTCGAACGAGTTGGTTTCGACTGCGATCATCAACTCGTCGATCAGATCCTTGATTTCGACCAGATCGGGCGCCGCGGGTGCGGCTTGATGGACGCCGTCGAGCGTTGTCTGCTGGATCATTTCCTTGCCGGAAAACAACTCCTCGTAGAGCTTTTCACCCGGTCGCAGGCCAGTGAACTTGATGGCGATGTCGATGTCCGGCCTGAGCCCGGCAAGCTGAATCATGCGCTTCGCCATGTCGGCGATCTTTACAGGTGCGCCCATGTCGAGAATGAACAGGCTGCCGCGGGTCTGGCCCGAGCGGATACCGTAGGAGGCGGCATGGAGCACGAGCGAGGAGGCTTCCGGTATCGTCATGAAGAAGCGCTCGATCTCGGGATGCGTGACGGTGACGGGGCCCCCCTCCGCGATCTGCTTCTCGAAAATCGGGATCACGGAGCCCGCCGACGCCAGGACATTTCCGAACCGCACCGTCACGAACCTCGTCGAACTCTGGCGGTCGAGCGCTTGGCAGTACATTTCGGCAATGCGCTTGCTCGCGCCCATGACGTTGGTCGGGTTGACTGCCTTGTCGGTGGAAATGAGCACCATCGCCTTTGCACCGACGGCGATGGCCGCGTCCGCGACGTTGCGCGTGCCGACGACGTTGGTGTGCAAACCTTCGAGCGGTTGCGCCTCGACCATCGGCACGTGCTTCAGAGCCGCTGCGTGGATGACGATGCCTGGACGGAACTCATCGAAGACGGCGCGGATCTTGGTTCGGTTGCGCACATTGCCGAGCCGGGCGATGATCTCGACCGACGAATTAGCCCGGCGCAGTTCCTGATCGATGGTGAACAGCAGGAATTCGGAGTGATCGATCAGGATGAGCTGGCGCGGGTTGTGTGCCAGAATCTGGCGGCTCAGTTCCGAGCCGATCGAGCCGCCGGCACCCGTCACGAGCACGGTCTCGCCGGACAGCATGCCATCCAGCATGGCGTCGTCGAGTTTCGCGACCGGTCGCGCCAGCAGATCCTCGACCTTGACGCGACGTGGCGTCAGAGAGGCTTCGTCGACGTCGGTACTGACACGCGATAGGTCCGGCAGATGCAGAAGCTCGAGCCGCGAATCGAGCGCCAATCTAACGAGCACGTCGCATTTCTCGTCGCCGAGCATGGAACGCGGCTTGGTGAGCACCAGGCCATGGATGCGGATGCCTGCCTGGATGGTCAGCTTCTCGATGATCGCCGGCAGGTCATCGATGCTGCCGATGACGTCGACGCCGTGGATCGACAACCCGACCCGCCGGCGGCGCTCGTCGATGATGCCGATCGGATTGAAGGGAAAATCGGGCCGCGCGCGGATGGCCTGGATGAACTGCTCGGCGTTGTCCGTTGCGCCGATCAGGATGACGTTCTTGCGATCGATGAGGGGCACGCGTCGGGTCGCACGCCTGTTCCGCCAGAGGCGATATGCGAGGCGCAGCGCACTGACGAATCCGACGGTCAAAACGAAGCTGATCACGAGAGCCGTTCGCGGCACGTTCGCCAAGCGTACCAGCAGGAACGTGACGAAGGCGTAGCTGAGTACGGTGAGCGTCGCGAACTTGACGATGCCGACGAGTTCCTGCAGCGAGGCATAGCGCCAGACGCCTTTGTTGAGGCCCATGGCGATGTTGGCGACGGCCGCGCAGGCCATGAAGACGATCGCGTGCGGAATGTAGAGCGAAAAGGAGAAATCGGCGAAGCCGAGGCGCAGGGCGATGGCAGTCAGGAACGCAAGCCCCGACATCGCGACATCGTGAAGGAAAGCGAGGCCCCGGACATGCCACGTGCGAGATCGGATGATCTTGCCGAGCTGGGTCAGGTGCACATTGTTGGTTTCGTTGTCTTCGGACATATCGTCGGGTTTCGCCGCAGCTCAGATGCAACCGCCTGGCGATGCATCCGAAGTGCTGCCCCCCTCTCCATGGCGCGGTGCAACTTCAGCCGTTCATCATTAACGTCTAACGAATTGTGTCTGTCTACGCAATAACTCCAAAGATCACCTTTCGCCACAGTGTGATGGAAGAACATCATATGACATTTTCGCGAAACAGTTTTATTCCGAGCGATGGTGGCGGTGGCAGTAAAAATCGTATGTGTTTCAAACCCTTCATGTAACGGGGATGGTTTGGAGCTGGGCGCGCGATAAGCGTCGCGTGGAAAGTAGGATCGTTTCAATCGGTGGCTTCGGGAGCACTTATCACGTGTATTCAATTGGCATTCGAGTCGCCGATCCCGGTGTCGGGAAAAAGTCAATTTCGTGACACATTTTTTTGTGGATAAGCAACGTTTTGGTGCGGTGCATCATCGGCGCGACCGATTCTGTCGAAGTGCCCGTCCCACGCATACGGCGGACCGGCAGCCCCGAACCACGGCCGCGACCGCGCCGCGGCGCAGCGATCGCCGGCGTCGACACTCTCTTCAACCACTCCGTTGCCCGACCTCCGTGCCTGCTGCGGGCGCAATCGATCTCCCGGAGCGCGCCCGTCGCCGCGGCGAGAGAGCGTCGCTCGGCCGTGGTGAAGGCCGGCCAGCCGGGCGACGGCTATTTCGTCTCTTCTGCGGCCCGGTGATAGATGTCGTCGGTCCGCACGATATCGTCTTCTCCGAGATACGTGCCGATCTGGACCTCGATAATCTCGAGCGGAACCTTGCCCGGGTTTTCGAGACGGTGCCACTGCGTGGCGAAAATGTAGACGCTCTCGTTCTCGCGGACGAGCCGCTCGATGTCGCCGATCACGACCTTCGCCGTGCCCTGAACCACGATCCAGTGCTCGGAACGGTGGTGGTGCATTTGCATCGACAGCTTACCGCCGGGTTTGACGTGCAGCAACTTCACCTGGAAGCGCGGACCGAGGGACAGCGTCTCGAAGAAGCCCCACGGCCGGTAGTTGCGCAGGTGCTGCTCCTGCTCGCGCCGTTTGCTGCTCTTCAGGCGTTGGACGATTCTGCCGACGTCCTGCGAGCGGCTGCGGTCGGCGACCAGAAGGGCGTCGGGTGTGTCGACGATGATGAGGTTCTCGACGCCGATGGTCGCCACCAGCGATTTCTCGCTGTGGACATAGCAGTTCGACGTGTCCTCCAGGATGGCGTCGCCGTGAGTGTAGTTGCCCTCGACGTCGCGCGGCGCGATATCCCAGAGCGAGGCCCACGAGCCGACATCGTTCCAGCCGACGTCGATGGGCAACATCGCCGCCTTGGTGGTCTTCTCCATCACCGCGTAGTCGACTGAGATGCTGGGCGCGGTGGCGAATGCCTCGCGTTCGAGGCGGACAAACTCGAGATCGAGCGAGCGCTTGGCATAGGCGTCCCTCGCCGCCTTGAGTGCGGCCGGAGCGTGGTGCGCCATCTCGTCGATGAACGTCATGGCCTTGAGCACGAAAATTCCGCTGTTCCAGAAGTAGTCGCCCGACTTGATGTATGCCTCGGCGGTTGCTTCGTCGGGCTTCTCGGTGAAGCCGCCGACAGCGCGCGCGCCGCCGCCAAATCCATCGAGCGCGGCGCCCTGGCGGATGTAGCCGTAGCCCGTATGCGCTTCGGTCGGCTTGATGCCGAACAGAACGAGGCGGCCGGTGTCGGCGACCTCGGCCGCACGCTTCACGGCTTCGACGAAGTTCCGCTCGTTGCGCACGACGTGATCCGACGGCATGACGACAATGATCGCGTCCTTGCTTTCGGCGATGGCCGCGAGTGCCGCAACGGCAATCGCCGGCGCGGTGTTGCGCGCTATCGGCTCCAGAATAATCGCGTGCGGTTCGATGCCCGAGCTCTCGACTTCCTCGCGCACGAGAAAGCGATGATCGTTGTTACAGAGCAGGATCGGCGGCGCGAAGCCGAGTTCGGGCGTCAACCGGCGCAGGGCCGCACCGAGGAACGAGGAGTTCTGGCCGTTGAAAAACCGTATGAATTGCTTCGGGTAAAGCGATCGCGAAAGCGGCCACAAGCGGGTTCCGGCTCCGCCGGACAGGATAACCGGGAATATCGTCGTCATGTGATCGTTCCTGCTGATATCGGCCTATGGCGATCCGCAACCGGGCACGCGACGGGCGACCCCAGAAGACTGCCGGAATAGAGTAAAGATCCACTCAACCAGGACGTCGGCGCGGCAGGCAATTCTGCCGTGCGGATGCCCGGCACGCGTGGCGACCTGCGGCTTCCACATGCCCGGATGATGGCGTCTTGCGGCGGTGGATACAACCGGAATGGAGGTAGGATGGGCGGCGGGACACCAGCGCGAGCACGAGACGGCGCCTGACCGCGGATTTCGCTTGCCATGACGGGCTTGTGCGGCCATTCGGTTGGTGCCACCGCCTATGGCGATAGGGCCGAGTCATCTATAGTCCCGCCGACAATATTTCGGCAGGCAATGGGCTAAGGTGGACATGACCGTTACGATCTCTCGCGTCCTGGTGACGGGCGGCGCCGGCTTCATCGGCTCGGCCGTCTGCCGGCATCTCACGCGGCGCGGATATGGCGTGGTCAACGTCGACAAGTTGACCTACGCGGGCAACCTTCAGTCGCTGAAGGACATCGCCGGCCATCCTGCCTATACGTTCATCAAGGCCGACATCTGCGACGAGGCAGCAATGCTCGAGGCGATGACGGCACATGGGGTCGACGCCGTGATGCATCTCGCGGCCGAGAGCCATGTCGACCGGTCGATCGACGGACCCGCGGCGTTTGTCGAGACGAACGTGGTCGGCACCTTCCGGCTACTCGGCGCCACGCTTTCCTATTATCGATCGCTCCCGCCCGAGCGCCGCGCGGGCTTCCGCTTCCATCACATCTCAACCGACGAGGTCTTCGGCGATCTGCCCTTCGACGAGGGCGTTTTCACAGAGGAAACGCCTTACGCACCATCGTCACCATATTCGGCATCGAAGGCCGCATCCGATCATTTCGTGCGTGCCTGGCACGCGACATTTGGTCTGCCTGTCGTCCTGTCGAACTGCTCCAACAACTACGGACCTTTCCACTTCCCGGAAAAGCTCATTCCGCTGGTCATTCTCAACGCACTGGAGGAAAAGCCGCTCCCCATCTACGGGCAGGGGCGGAACGTCAGGGACTGGCTTTTCGTCGAGGACCATGCGTCCGCCCTCGAACTGGTACTGACGCGCGGTCGGCCGGGCGAGAGTTACAACATCGGTGGGCGCGCCGAACGAACCAATCTGGATGTCGTCGAAACGATCTGCGACATCCTCGATCGCAAGCGCCCGCGCGCGGGCGGTGGAAAATACCGCGAGCTCATCCAGTTCGTCGCGGACCGGCCGGGGCACGACCGCCGGTATGCCATCGATGCGGGCAAGGCCGAGCGAGAGCTTGGATGGCGGCCGGCGACGACATTCGACAACGGACTCGAACGGACGATCGACTGGTATCTGGAGAATGGATGGTGGTGGCGCCCGCTGCGCGACGAGCGCTATGCGGGTCAGCGGCTCGGCGGCGGGCTCTCGGTCGAGCGAACCAACCCAGCGACGCCAGCCGGTGCTTGAGGCCAAGCCGTAGCGGCGGGGCGAGCGGCAGTGTGCCCGGTGGTGCTGACGTGCCGTCGCTTGCAGGCGGCGGCACCCTACGCATCAGGCGACCGCTTCGTTCAGCACGGACCGCAGATAGTCGCCGTAAGCATTGCGAGCGTAGTGATCCCCGATCAATCGCTCGAGCTGGGCGGCGTCGATGAATCCGTTGCGATAGGCAATCTCTTCAGGGCTCGCAATCTTCGCGCCCTGGCGCTTCTCGATCGTCGCGACATACATCGCCGCATCGAGCAGGCTGTCGGGCGTACCGGTGTCGAACCACGCGTATCCGCGCCCGAGCTTCTCGACATGCAAAAGGCCGAGCTCGAGGTAGGCCTTGTTGACGTCCGTGATCTCGTATTCCCCGCGCGCCGAAGGCGCCAGCGACTTGGCGATGTCGACGATCCTGTTGTCATAGGCGTAAAGGCCGATCACGGCCCAGTTCGACATCGGCTTTTCAGGCTTTTCGACGATCGAGACCGGGCGGCCATCGGCATCGAAAGCGACGACGCCATATCGCTCGGGGTCACGAACCTTGTGGGCGAATATCCGCCCGCCGTCGCACGCAGAAAAGGCACGGGTCAGAACCTCCGACATGCCATGTCCGTAGAACAGATTGTCGCCGAGGACCATGGCGCAGCTGTCGCCGCCGATGAAGTCCTCGCCGATCACGAACGCCTGCGCCAGTCCATCGGGCTTTTGCTGAGCGGCGTAGGAAATCGAGAGGCCCCACCGCGCGCCGTCGCCGAGGAGAGATTCGAAATAGGGAAGGTCGCGCGGCGTCGAAATGATCAGAATCTCGCGGATGCCGCCGAGCATCAGGACCGACAACGGATAATAGATCATCGGCTTGTCGTAGACGGGCAGGATCTGCTTCGAGACCGAAAGCGTCATTGGGTAGAGGCGTGTTCCGCTGCCGCCCGCGAGAATGATGCCCTTCATCTGCTCAGCCTCTTGTTCGCCAGCTATTGGGGCCGCGAGCCTTTGGATGAGGCCCGACGGTGCCAAGGTGTGGGCTCGATATGCGGGCTCGGATACGTCTCGGAAGCACCAAGATGGAATCGAGCGCCGCGCGCGCCATCGGACCCGCGCGCCATCGCGCCGGACCGTTGCGCGAGCTTCGCACCGAAACCTTTTCAGGCCGTGAACTCGTGTTGCGTCACTAACGCTTGGTCCCCNNCTGGCCTGCCAAGCGTTGGTGACATCAGCAACACTGAAATCATAGAGAGGCTAGTGTTCCATATATCTCCGACACTTGGTTCCCCTTGCGGCACCCGATCGACCAAGTGTCGGAGACGGAACACTAGGGGGAGCGAACTAGCTGGCCGTGAAATAGGGAGGCAGTTCCGAGAGCAGCGGCTGTGCCAGATCCTTGGGCGACAAGATGGCCGTGTCGCGCTCGACCGGCCAGTCGATCGCCAGCGCCGGGTCGTCCCACTTGAGCCCCTTGTCGCACTCGGGCGCATAGTAGGCGGTGACTTTGTAAATGACTTCGGTATCCGGCTCGAGCGTGCAGAAACCGTGAGCGAACCCTGGAGGGACCCAGATCGACGTCCAGTTATCAGCGGAAAGGACCGCCGAGACGTGGCGGCCATAGGTCGGCGAGCCGGTACGCAAGTCGACGGCGACGTCGAAGATCGAACCCTTTACGACGCGAACGAGCTTGCCCTGGGCATGGGGATCTGTCTGGAAATGCAGACCGCGAACGACGCCCTTCTGGCGCGAAAGCGAGTGGTTCTCCTGCACGAACGTTGCGGCAATGCCAGCCTCCGCCATGCGCCGGACCGTGAAGACCTCGGAAAAGAATCCGCGCTCGTCGCGATGCTGCACGGGCGTCAACAGCAGCACTTCGGGAATGTTCAAAGGTGTGGTCTTCATTCTCGCCTCCCCTCAGTCTCATCGGCCGGTAGAACGTAGCCGTCGCGTTGTTCCTCGGTCCACGTCCCGAAGGCGATGAAGGGGGCGTTGGCGAACAGGTCAGGGGACGACGGCAGGCTGGCGCTTTGGCCATAGCGGAGGGGCGCGCCGTCCCTGCCGCAAGTCATGCCGCCGGCAGCCCTGAGGACGGCATCGCCTGCTGCGGTGTCCCATTGCATCGTCCGGCCAAGCCGGGGATAGAGATCAGCCTCGCCCGAGGCAATCCGGCAGAACTTCAGCGACGAGCCGACTTTCATCCGGCTTGTAACCCGGTGCTGATCGAGGAAGTCGACCGTCCGGCCGTCGAGATGCGAAACGCTGACGAGGGCCAGGATGTCGGCGCCGGGCTTCCGGGCGCGAATATCGTCGCGGCGGGTGATCGCGCCATCGGGTCCGAGGGTGAGGCGCTGGGCCGCTCCAGCGATCGCGGTGTATGCGGTGTCGTGTTCCGGCGCGACGACGATGCCGAATACGGGGACGCCCGCCGCGACGAATGCGATATTGACCGTATAATCCGTTCGCCCGCCCACGTATTCCCGCGTGCCGTCCAGCGGATCGACGAGGAAAAAATCCTCCGCCGATATGTCGCCGATCAAGCCGTCCGCGACACTTTCCTCGGCGACGACCGGGACCCCCGGAGCGATTGTCGCGAGCGCCTGCAGGATCATGCGCTCGGCTGCCTTGTCGGCGGCCGTGACCGGACTGCCGTCGGCCTTGCGCGCGACCGCGAGATCACCGGTGTGCAGCCTTCGAATAAGCGAGCCGGCATCGATCGCGACGCGCTCCAGCGCCTCGATCGTCGCCTGCGCATAAAGTTGATGCAAGAACCGTCTCCCGATCATCTCCCGTCGGCAATGCGCGGCTGTTGGCCGATCGCAGTGCCGCGCCCCGAGGCATCAGCATTCGAAGCGGCATCCGGGGTTGTGGCCGCCGCGATTCGCGACACTGCCCCCGACCAGGCCTTCGAGCAAGGATGGATGTCCGTTGGGCGCCAAGGCAAGGTCCTGATAGCTGGGGGGAGGGGGCGCCGGAGACGTGAGCGGCCGTTGTCTCGGCGCAGAATTCCGTGACATTCGATGCGGGACTTGGCGATGCGGGACTTGGCGATGAGGAACCTAGCGCCTTCGCGGTCCAGTCGGGCCCAAGGGACGCACGAGGATGGCGGAGCTTGGTCTTCATGGCGACATCTTCAGGCCGAGGACGTTCAGGCAGAGAGCCGCAAAACTGCGAATGCTGCCCAAAGGTGCGTGCCAGCCCCCACCCGACATGCGCCTGTAATCGGCAGCGACCTTGCCAGGACGTCAGCGGGGAAATTCCAAGCGGATTTGCCACTCGAAATAATGGCCCCTCAAACGACGGGTCGGGGTTCTATTTTCATGTGTATTCGGGCAACCCTGGGTGGTGCCTGATTGTTTCGATTGAAGTTCACGGATTTAAGCAGCCGCCGTTATGAAAATCCCTTACTTCGTGAAACCGAATTTAGCCATGAGTTCGGCGCGCGTGAATACGACCTTTTGCCCGGGCTTTGGGCGGATCATGGACTTTTTGCGAAATGTATCGGGTCCGATCTGCTCGTAGTGCGAAATATCCATTTTCGACAACTCTTTCAGATGGGCCAGGTAGGCGTCGAGCGTCTCGAACGTTCTCCCTCGCGAGAACGGAAGTCCCGACCGGGCTGAGCTTACCCCATCATCCGACGTGGCCGGTGAAGTGTTGGTCGATGTGGTCGGCCTCGTCATGCTCTTTCCTTCCCCTGCAGCACCCTCCGTCACCGGAAAGCCGGCAGTAGTGATGCTTGCGACACCCCACGCCGCGGCAGCGAAAAGCGCGACCAAGCGGGGCGAACGGTTGGCGATATCGAGGGTCGGCGGTTTTCCCAAGAGGGGCGTTCTTCGCAAAAAGTTGGCACCGGGCTTCTGCTCCGGCACCATGTCGTTCGACTGTGTCATCGTACTTTCGTCCACGGCTGCGGCGTCATGACATTTTACCGATGAAATGACAGTCATGCGGCAAAGTGATGGCATTTTAAATATCCAATTAAGCAGATGTTTTCCATTCCGATCCGTGTGAATGGGTTTGATCGTCGCTGTTCGGTGCATCTCAATGCAATCATCACCACCACGGGTATAAATCGGCGATCAGGCTTCGGGGCGATTGCCGAGGCTGTCAGACTATGGTATGCGCAACGCTGACTAATTTGTACGCGTCGTCTTTATGGAACGCGAGCTTTCCGGAGTCTTCGATGGTCGATATCCCGAACAACAACACGACCCCAGCTGTCGTGACGGTCAATGGCAGTTACACCGATCAGCTCGAAGTCACTGGCGATCGCGACTGGGTTCGGCTGGATCTGGCGCCGAATCAGACTGTCACCATCCTGCTCGAAGGGTCGGGCTCATCGCCTGTCGACGACACCTACCTCCGCGTGTGGGACTCGGTCGGCACGCTCGTCGCCGAGAACGACGATATCAATTTCCCATCGAACACGAATTCGCAGGTCACGCTCACCGCTGGCCCAGCCGGGGGAACCTATTACGTCGACGCAGGTGCCTACGCGGACAACTACGCCGGCGAATATACCATTACGGTGACGGAAGTTGTGCCCGGCGAGGAGGAGATCCTCGATTCTCTCGATTGGGGCGCGGCGGTGCCGAACAACAATGTGACGGTCTACTTCGCGCCCGTCGGCGTTGCCTATGATGGCGTTACCTCCGAAGGTTTCAACGCCTACGAGATCCAGCAGTTCGAACTCGCATTCGATCGGATCGAGGAACTCACTGGCCTCACATTCACCATTGTCAATGATCCAAATGCCTATATCCGTATCGTCCTGGACACCAACGAACTCAACGACCCCACGCTCGGTGGATATTTCTATCCACCCGGGCAAGGCTCCATATCGGGCGTCGGAGTCTTCAACGGCTCGAGCGACATCTGGTCTCGAACGGCGGGCGGTCAGCTCGAAGTGGGCGGTTACGGCTATTACGTCATCGTCCACGAGTTCATGCACGCGCTGGGTATGGCCCATCCGCACGATAACGGCGGCACCTCGGTCATCATGAACGGCGTGACGTCGGACTTCGACGACTACGGCGATTTCGATCTCAACCAGGGCGTCTTTACTGTCCTGTCGTACAACGCCGGCCTGTTCACAGGAACGTCCGGCAGTTCACCGGCTGGCAACGGTACCTATGGCCGGATGGGCGGACCAATGGCACTCGATATAGCGCTGCTCCAGCAGCTCTACGGTGCCAACACGACGACGGCGACCGGAAACGACGTCTACATTTTGCCGGACACCAACGCCATCGGAACCTACTGGGACGCGATCTGGGACGCCGGTGGCACCGATACGATCCAATACAACGGTACGCGCAACACGACGATCGATCTGCGCGCGGCGACGATCGAATACTCCGCGGGCGGTGGCGGCTTCATCTCGGCGGCCAATGGCATCGCTGGCGGCTACACGATTGCGCAGAACGTCGTGATCGAAAATGCGACCGGCGGTTCTGGCAGCGATACGATCAACGGCAATGCGGCAGCCAACGTCCTGAGCGGTGGCGCTGGCGTCGACACGATCAACGGCCTTGCCGGCAACGACACGATCATCGGCGGTGCGGGTGGAGACAATCTCGACGGTGGCGACGATGTCGACACGCTGAGTTACGTGGGATCGAACGCGGCTGTGACCGTCAATCTCGGCACTGGCGCGGCATCAGGTGGTCATGCAGCGGGCGACACGTTCTCGAATTTCGAGAACGTGTTTGGCTCCAGTCATGACGACACCCTCACCGGATCGTCGGCCAACAACCAGGTGAGTGGCGGAGACGGCGACGATACGATCCACGTCTCGGGTGGGTTCGATACGATCAACGGTGGCGCCGATATCGACACGTTCGATCTCTCGACGTCGACAGGTGTTGTCAACTGGGTGAGTCTGGAAGCGACCGGCAGCCAGTTCCGCGTCGACAGTGGCGCGGGCTTCGTCGGCCGCGCAACGCTGACCAATATCGAGAACGTCTCCGATTCGGCGGGCGACGACCGCTTCTACGGCAACGCCGCCGACAACACGTATTATTACTCTGCGGGCTTCGATACCTTCGACGGCAACGGTGGCATCGACACCCTCGATGTCTCGGCCATGACGGCAAATCTCGTCTGGATCAACCTCGCGGCGCCGTCCTCGCAACTGCGCTCGAACGATGGTTCTGGCTGGGTTGCGAACGCGGTGCTGTCCGACGTCGAGCGCTTTGTCACGTCGGCGCAAACCGACTACTTCTATGGCGATGCGACCGAGAGCACGTTCGTCTACGTCGGCGGCCGCGACTTCGTCTCGGGGGGCGCCGGTGCCGACACGCTCGACATGAGCAACTTCGACCTCGGCACGTGGGTCAACCTCAACATCGCCTTCGATCAGTTCCGCTTCCACAATGGCGCGGGCTTCGCCTCGGGCGGCAACATGACGGGCGTCGAGAACGTCATCGGCTCCGACGGCAACGACTACTTCTACGCCGACGCCAACAACAACACGTACTTCGGCGGTCTCGGCAACGACCGCTTCGAGGGCGGGCTCGGCGATGACACGTTCCTGCTCGACGGCACGCTCGGCGACTACACGTTCTCCGGCGTCGCAACCAACGCCACCGTCAATGGCATCTCCGGCACCGATACGTTGATCGGCGTCGAGTTTGTCCGCATCGGCAACACAACCTACGATCTGGACACGCTGGTTTAGTTTCCCGGCAGGCCACCTTGCAGCAACGGGGGACCAAGCGTTAGTGACGCAACACTAGGTCGACTGAATTGACTTTGGCCGCTCACGGCGGAGGGCTCCCTCTGCAGCTGAGCGGCCATTTTATTTTCGGTCGAATGGGGGGCTTGTGCTGCATACCTGACGTTCAGTCCTCGCGCGGGATCGACTTGACAATCGAACGCCAATGCGCGCGGTCCCCATCCATTATGAGTGTGACAATTCTGCTTTCGAGCGGCGAAATGCGATGCCGCATGGAGAAAACGTAGATCAGGTAACTATCCGGAATTGCAGCCGCTTGCCCCGAAAGCCTGTCAAGTGGATGGGGCAGAATGATGGGATATGCGGCCGCACGGATCTTGACCGAACTGCGTAAACCCTGGCAAGTCCTGCTACGTTCGTCCGCTGTATGAAAGTGCGACGACGAACATTGGGACACACGTCGATGCATCGGGCATGACGTTGCGGGGGATGAGACAAAATGACGGTCACTCGGGTCGGTAGCGCTCAAACAATCGCAACGGTCAACCAGGACTTCTTTACGGACGAGGGCAACGATCTCATTCGTCTCCCGAACGGAAACTTCGCGTTCGCTTTCGTCAGCGGCGATATCGATATGTCGATCGAATTCGGTACGCTGCGATCGATGACGCTGGACGGCTTCGGCGAGGCCCTGTCCGGCATCACGATCCTGCAACAGGATTATGAAGGCTACCTCAGTCAAGTTGAATTGCAGCACTCGCTCAATGGCGACTATTTCGCGATATGGTCCGACGAGTCCAACGCAGGTCCGGACGGTGATGGCCTCGGCATGATACTCGACGGCTCGAGCACGCCGCTCACGCCGTCATTCGGAATATCCAACGTTACGGCTGCAACGGATTTCGAGTTCGCGCATGCCATCACGCGCCTCGGCGATGGCAATTATCTGGCAACCTGGTCTGATGCCAACGGAACAACAGTTGGAGCGTCGCTTGACCTCGACATCCGAGCACAGGTGTTTGCGGCGGATGGTACGCGGCTCGGCGCGGAGTTCACGCTCAACGCAACAGCGGCCGACCAGCAGCTGATGGCCGATAGTGTTCGTCTCACCGGGGGACAGGAGGTTGTGGTCTGGCAGACCGGCAATCTGGTTCTCGATGGCATGGGAAATCCAACCGGCATCGATGCCGTTTCGCTCAATGCGCGGTTCGTCGATGCCGGGGGAACGCCGCTCGGCACCGACATAACGCTGCACACACTTGCCGCCGGCTGGGATTACACGGGGTTCGACCAGATCAGTGTTGCAAACATTGCCGGTGGGGGCTTCGCTGTCGGCTTGGCCGAGACAAATCTCGCAGACGCAAGTGTTGCGGTAACGAACAAGACGTTCACCGTGAAATTGCAGCGCTACGACTCAAATGGCAATGCCGTTGGGGGCGCCATCACCGTCCACGAGTACACGGGTATCGACGTCACGAACGATGACGAGTTCATCAATGCACTCGATATCGTCGAACTGCCGAACGGCGGCGTTGTCGTCTACTGGACCACGTACGATGCGCAGACGTTTACGTCGACGGCGAACATCGAGGCGTTCGATGCCGCGGGCAACGTGATCGTACCGGAGACGGATCTGACCACGCTTCCTGGCTTCGGCAACCTGGGCTACGTCGTCAGTGTCGAAGCGCTGGCCAACAATCAGCTGCTCGTCGTCGGTTCAACGAGCGACGGCATGGGTAATATCACCTACTCGTCGCAAATCGTTGATCTCGGGCTCAGCGGCTTCAACATCTTGAACGGAAGCCCAAACAGCGATCCGATGCTGATCGGCACGTCCGGGAATGATTACATCAGCGGGATCACTGGTGACGACTTCATCAATGGCGGAAGCGGCGCGGATCTCGTGCGCGGCGGTGAGGGCCGCGATCTCATCCAGGCCTCGGCCGACTTCGACACGATCGATGGCGGCGCCGATATCGACACGTTCGATCTCTCGTCGTCGACCGGCGTTGTCAACTGGGTGAACCTCGATGCCGCCGGCAGCCAGTTCCGCGTCGACAGCGGCGCGGGTTTCGTGGCGCGGGCCACGCTGGCGAATATCGAGAACGTCTCCGATTCCGCGGGCAGCGATCGCTTCTACGGCAATGCCGCCGACAACACGTATTCTTATTCGGCGGGCTTCGATACGTTCGACGGCAATGGCGGCATCGACACGCTCGACATCTCCGCGATGACGGCGGGCTTCCAGTGGATCGACCTGCAGGCGGCCTCGTCGCAGCTTCGCTCGAACGATGGTTCTGGCTGGGTTGCCAACATGGTCGTCAGCGACGTCGAGCGCTTCGTCACCAACAATACCACCGACCACTTCCGCGGCAGCGCGGGCGACGAGACGGTCGTCTACGTCGGCGGCCGCGACTTCATCGACGGGCGCGCAGGATCCGACACGCTCGACATGAGCAACTTCGACCTCGGCACGTGGGTCAATCTCAACATCGCCTTCGATCAGTTCCGCTTCCACAATGGCGCGGGCTTCGCCTCGGGCGGCAACATGACGGGTGTCGAGAACGTCATCGGCTCGGACGGCAACGACTACTTCTACGCCGACGCCAACAACAACACGTACTTCGGCGGTCTCGGCAACGACCGCTTCGAGGGCGGCCTCGGCGATGACACGTTCCTTCTCGACGGCACGCTCGGCGACTACACGGTCGCGCAGAGCGGCGCCAACTATGTCGTGAACGGCATCTCGGGCACCGACACGCTCGTCGGCGTCGAGTTCGTCACCCTCGGCGGCACCACCTACGACATCGCCACGCTCGACGGGCTGATCTGACGGTTCCCATTGTCAGGAGCGGTGGCCGCGAACTGGCAGGTTGCTCGACGAGCCGGTCCACATCGTCGACGGAGCACCGACCGCCTTCGTCGTCCGCCACACGATTTCTCCGCTGGACTCCGCGCACTTCGAGTACGATACTTTCCGAAAGAGCATTATTGATTGCAGTTGAAAGTTTCTCATCTGCTGTTGAGCGTGGATTTCGCTCCGCACCAACAGGCAGAAATATTTGCCGACTCCTATGATGTTGGGTTGGTCCCTTTTTCCTGGTGTTGAGAACCGCGTCGGTTACGACGCGCGTCTTGACGGCTTGGCGCGTGTCGCCAGCACGAAACAATTGAATTTCAGATGATGCCGGGGGCTTTCAGGCATTTCCGGCATCGCCACAAAACAATGATGAATCAATGACTCGCCATATTGAGGAGGATACGCCATGGCTACCTATGCCCGTTCAGATGCAGCAATCCCGGGTGCGCAGTCGTGGCCGGACGTATCGCAGTGGAGTCTTTCCGACATCACAGGGCTGCCCACGCAGATCGTACTCATTTACACGGACGGAACATTCGGTGAGCTGAATGGAACGGGCATCGTGCTCAATGGTTTCGGTGAACCGGTAGCCGGAACGATAACGTCGATGCGGCGTCTCAGCACCGACGGATCGACAGTACTGGAGGTCATAACAGATATCGATCTTTCTCTTGTCACGCTCTTCAACGCTCCCAACGCATCGGCACTCTTCAATCTCGTATTCAGCGGCAATGACACGCTGACCGGCGGCGCACTCGGCGATTTGATCGCCGGCGGCGACGGAGACGACACGATCAGCGGCAATGCGGGAGATGACGTGATCTTCGGGGACGAAGGCGATGATACGATCAATGGTGGCGCCGGAAGCGATGAAATCAACGGCGGGTCCGGGAACGACATTATTCAGGGTGGCGGCGGTATCATCGATATCCTCAACGGAGGTGACGGTGCCTTCGACATGCTGAACTACGGCAGCTCGAATGCCGGCGTCACCGTGAACCTTTCGGACAATACCGCGTCGGGCGGCCACGCGAGTGGTGACTCGATAGTGAATTTCGAAGGTGTCTATGGATCGAACCATGCCGATACGCTAACCGGCGGCGTCGCGGACGAGAGGTTCCGCGGTCGAGACGGAATCGACCAGATCAATGGCGGCGGTGGCTTCGACGAAATCGACTTCTACTTGGCGCCGGCTTCCGTGAACATGACATTTACCGGGGCGGGCAATGTCGCGGTTGCGAACGATGGCTATGGCAACGTCGAGAACCACACGAACATAGAAGCCGTTCGTGGCTCTCTGAATGACGATACGCTGACCGGTAGCGGTGACGATGAACGATTTCGTGGTCTTGGCGGAATCGACACGATGGATGCCGGTGGAGGGACCGACCTGCTCGACTATGGGGTCGACGAGAATCTCGGCGGTACGCAGGGTGTGATCGTCGATCTCGCGAACAATACCGCCATCGACGGCTTCGGCTTTCAGGACAATGTCTCCAACTTCGAAAATGTGCGAGGGACCTCGTTCGACGACGATATCACAGGCAACACGGTGGCGAACGCGATCGACACCCTCGCTGGCAACGATGTGATCCACGCTTCGGCTGGCTTCGACGCCATCGACGGCGGCGCCGATATCGACACGTTCGATCTCTCGACGTCGACCGGCGTTGTCAACTGGGTGAACCTCGACGCCGCTGGCAGCCAGTTCCGCGTCGACAGCGGCGCGGGCTTCGTCGGTCGCGCTACGCTGGCGAACATCGAGAACGTCTCCGATTCCTCCGGCAACGATCGCTTCTTCGGCAACGCGAGCGACAAC